>JBILDR010000166.1:0-7603 GCA_044352515.1 Polaromonas sp. | reverse complement strand
GCGTGCTGATGGAAAACAGCTTGTAGGTGTTGACCCAAACCGTGCCGGTGTGCAGGGCCCGGCCTATGCGCCAAGCGCTCTTGTAGTCGCGCGTCCAGATACCGCTGGCCAGGCCGTAGTCGTTGTCATTGCATTGGGCGATCAAGTCGGCCTCATCGCTCCAGGGCAGCAAGGCCAGCACCGGTCCGAAAATTTCTTCGCGGCACATTTGCGCGGTGTTGGGCAGGCCTTCGATCACCGTGGGCAGGTAGTAACTGCCCTGGTCAAAATACCCGCCCTGCGGCCGGCTGCCACCGCACAAGACCTGGCCGCCCTCGTCGCGGCCCATCTGCACATAACGCTCGACGCCATCGCGGTGCGAGCGGCTGACCAGCGGCCCCATGTGGGTGCTCTCCAGTGCCGGGTCGGCCACCCGCAGGCCGCGCACCGCCGCCAGCAGTTTTTCCTTGAAGGACGCGTACACCGATTGATGGACAAAAGCGCGCGAGCCAGCGATACACGATTCACCCGAGGAGCTGAAGATGCCAAACAGCACACCGGCCACCGCATGGTCCAGATCGGCGTCGGCGCAGACGATGGTCGGCGACTTGCCGCCCAGCTCCAGCGAGGTCGGCATGAGTTTTTCAGCGGCGATGCGCTGTATGCCCATGCCCACGCTGGTGCCACCGGTAAACGCAATGCGCTTGATCAGCGGGTGGCGTACCAGCGCCTCGCCCACCACCGAGCCCTTGCCCGGCAGCACACTGACAATGCCCGCCGGCACACCGGCCTGCTCGGCGATGCGGGCCAGCTCGATGGCCATGCGCGGGGTGATCTCGGCCGGCTTGATGACGATGGCGCAGCCAGCGGCCAGGGCCGGCGCCATTTTTTGCGCCTCGCTGGCGATCGGTGAATTCCAGGGCGTGATGGCGCCCACAACGCCCAGCGGCTGGTGCACGCTCAGGGTGAGAAAGTCGCCGCGCGCGGGGGTTACCGCGTCTTCCCAGGTTTCGGCGGCCGCCGCAAAAAACTGAAAGGTGCCCGCCGCACTGGCCACCAGGGCCCGGCATTCCTTGATGGGCTTGCCGTTGTCCAGGCGCTGTAACTGCGCCAGCTCCTCGCTGCGCGCGCGTATGCCCTGGGCGATGCGATGCAGGACGCTGGCGCGCTCATGCGGCAGCAGGCGCGCCCAAGCCGGCTGCTGCCAGGCCTGGTGGGCCGCCTGTACCGCCTCATCCACGTCGGCCGCATTGGCAGCGTGAAGCTCGGCCACTTCAGAGCCGTCGTGCGGGTAATGGGTGATGTAGGCCGGGCCCGAAGCATCGCGCCAGCGGCCAGCCAGCAGGGTCTGGATTTTTTCAGTCATAGCGTGATCCCGGCGACCCGGTTGTGCAGGAAACGCAGCGCCGACAGCACCGTCAGGGCCGAGGTCTTGGGGTTGTCGGCCAGGGGCTTGCCGCGCATGCGCAGGCTGAACTGGCCGAAAGCGCCGCTGGCCTCGACCTCATGGATGTTCTCGCTCACGCCCGGGTCGGCGATCAGCCGCACCTCGGTGCGGTCCAGCCCCAGGCCAGCCAGGGACACGGTGGCCGCCACATTGGCGTTTTTCGGATAGAGCCGCGCCGCCTCGCGGGCACTGGCTTGCAAAATCACGGCTGGCTCTGTCAGGGCATCGAGCGAGACCACCTGCTCGGCCGGCGAGCCGCGCCAGCCGGCCGGCGGCTTGCGGCCGGTATAGACCACGCTGTCCAGCCCCGCCAAGCGCGCAGCGGCCAGCGCATCGATGGCGCCAATGGCGCCGGCCAGCAGATGCAATTGCGTCCCGCCCTGCTCAGCCGCCGCTTGCAGACGCTCGGGCAGACCCACTTCAGACAGGGCGCCGATCGACAGTACCGCCGACTCTGTGCCGCGCGCCAAAGCGGGCAGCACATGGGCAATCAGGGCACTGTGGCCAGCGCATTCGAGCAGCAAGTCGGTCTGCTCGGGCACCTGGTCTGTGACCTGTACCGCCGACCCGAGCTCGGCCTGCAGGGCGGCAACACGCGCAGGCGAAACTACCAAGTGACGCAGGCGCACCGCGCCACCGAATTGGCCCAGGCGCTGGTGCAGCGCCCGGCCGATGGCGCCGTAGCCGATCAGGGTGAAGTCTTGGGTCTTCATGGCGCTCAAGCGGTTTTCTTAGGCGGGCCGGCAAACTTGACCGGAAACTCGCCCCAGGCGTCCATCACCACCTCCACCACCACCGGACCGCGCATCTGCAGCGCCTGCGCCAGCACCGCCTCGGCGCGCGCTGGCGCGTCCAGGCGCAGGTAGCCTGCCTGCATGCTGGCGCACAGCCCCGCAAAGTCGGGCGTGTGCAGGTCCACATAGCAGTGGCGGCTACCGTAGACCGCGTCCTGAATATTGCGGATCACGCCGTAGCGGTGGTCGTTCATCAGCAGCACCACCAGATCGGCCTGCTCCTGCACCGCACACGCCAGTTCGCCCAGGTTGAGCATGAAGCCGCCATCGCCGGCCAGCACCACGGTGCGTCGGCCCAGGCCATGCACATGGTCGGCTATGGCCGCGCCTATGCCCATGGCCAGGCCTTGCCCAATGCCACCGCCCAGGGCGTGCAGGCCCGCACGCGGGTGGTCGAGGATCGGAGCCCGATTGCCCCACATGGTGTTGGACAGGGTGATGTCACGCACCCACCACAAATTGGTACCAGCCGCCTTTTGCAGGCCGTTCTTCAGCGCCACATAGGGTCCGATGGTGGCATCGACCGCCGCCTCGCCGGCGGCGCGCGCGCTGCGCACATCGGCCGCGAACGCCGGGTCGATCTGCATGCGGCCTTCCAAAGCGTCGGCCAGTGCGTTCAGCGTCAATTGGGCATCGCCCTGCACAAAGCACGCGCTGTCGTAAGCGCGGTTTTGCGCCAGCGCGTCCACATCGATGCGGTGGCGCTCGGCCGGCAGGCTGAGCTTGTAGCTCAGGGTCTCGTTGCTTCGCAGGCGCGAGCCGACCACCAGCAGCGCGTCGACCGCGGCGTAAAAAGCCTCGCTGCTTTTTTGCAGGTTGTAGGAGCCCAGCGAGGCCGGATGGTCCTCGGGCAGCACCCCGCGGCCCTGCACTGAGGTGACCACCGCCCAGCCCATGTCCACCAGGCGCCGCACCGCAGCCCCGGCACCGCGCGCGCCGCCGCCCAACCACAGCAGCGGCCTGCGCTTGGCCGCCAAGCTATCGGCCAAGCGCGCCAGCGCCTGCGCCTCGGGTGCCAGCGGCAAGACCGGCAGCGGCGCCAGATCGGCCGGTAGCGGCAGCGTCATGGCCTGCACATCAATCGGGATTTCGATGCTGACCGGCCCGCAAGGCGGGGTTTGGGCCAGCCTCACCGCCTCGCGCAAGGTGGCCAGCGCCGACTGCGGGTTGCGGATGCGAAAAGCGCCCTTGCCCACCGAGCGCAGCATGGCCAGCTGAGCCGGATGCTCATGGATGAAGCCGAGGTCGCGGTCGATGTACTCCGACTCGATCTGCCCGGTCAGGTGCAAGAGCGGTGTGCCAGCGGTCATGGCCTCGACCATGGCGCCGGCTGCATTGCCGCAGCCGGTGCCGGTGCTGGTCACACAGACCCCGATCACGCCGCTGACACGCGCGGCTGCATCGGCCATATTGCAGGCACCGGCCTCGCCGCGGGCCGACACAAAGCGAACCTGCCCGAGCCGATGGAAGGCATCGAGGATGGGCATGTTGTGGATGGAGATGACACCATAGGCGCTGCGCACGCCGCTGTTGTGCAGGAAACGGGCGACGAGTTCGCCGACGGTGATGGCTGGGGTGTTCATGCGGCTTTTCGGGAGGTAGTGCGCGCAGGCCACTGGCCGCGCTCGGGCAGGTGGCGCAGGCGCTGGTTCATTTGGCGGGCGGCCGCACAGACCGCATCGACCAGCGGCGCAAGCTGCGGCTCGTCAACGCGCTCATGGGGCATGGAAATGCTGACGGCGGCCACCACCCGGCCCTGGGCGTCGAGCACCGGCGCGGCGATCGAGGAGATACCGGTTTCGTAGCCGCCCATGCTCACCCCATAGCCCCGCCCACGGTCTTCAGCGATGCGCGCCGACAGCTCGGCCAAGGTGGTCGGCGTCATCGGCGTGTAGGCGCTTAAGGTTCTATCCTGGTAGAGCGCAGCGAGCTCGGCCGGGCTCAAGTCAGCCAGCAAAACACGGCCGAGCACGGTGGCATGGGCTGGCAGACGGGCCCCGACCTGTATGGAGTGGAACATCGCGTTGCGGCCGGGCACCTTGGCCACGAACACCACCTCGCGCCCGTCGCGCACCACCAGGTGGGCCGAATGGCCGCTGCGCTCGCGCAGCTCTTCAATCACCGGCCGGCCCAGCTCGGTCAGCTCCATCGAGGCCAGCAGTTCAAAGCCCAGGCGCAAGACGCCCAAGCCCAACTTGTAGTTCACACCATCGGCGCAGCGCTCCAGAAAACCGCTCTGCTCCAGGGTGCACAGCATGCGAAACACCGAGGCCCGCGGCAGACCCAGCATGCGCGAGAGCTCGGCACCGCTGAGCTCGCGCTGCTCGCGGTTGAATTGGGTCAGCAACTGCAAGCCGCGCGCCAGAGCAGGCACGTGGTAGCGGTCTTCGATGGCGTCATCCTTACTCATGGCGATGCCCGTCTCGGGCCGAACTGGCCTGCAGCAGAGCGATCACCCCTTGCGCCGCTTCCACAGAGCAGGCATGGCCCACCGCGCCGAGCGACAGGCGCTGCACGCCGGCGGCCGCGGCCACCTCGTCACAGGCCGCAGGCACTGTGATGGTGTCGGCCTCGCCGCTGGCCACGGTGACAGGCAGGCGCAACTGCGAGACATCGTGCAGCAAGCGCCCTTGCGCCAGCAGATGCACCGCCTGCGTGTAGCCTGCCGGGTCTATGGCCGCCATGGTGCGCCGCACCTGCTCGACCATGGCCGGCGTCGCCTGCGGCGAGAGCATGGCGGCCGCGCGTGCCTGCGCCATGCCGGCCGGGCCAAGCTGCTGCAAATTGTTCAGCCGACCGGCCACCATGCGCTCGCGCTCAGCAGCCGGCGCATCACCATAGCCGCGCGCCGGTGAGAGCAGCAACACCTGCTTGACCTGATGCGGCCGCAAGAGCGCAGCCCGCGCTGCCATCAGTGCGCCCAACGAATGACCCACCAGCACCAGCGGTTCCTGAACGCCCAAGGCATCGAGCCAGTCCCACAGGCGCTGCGCATAGTCACCCGCCTGCGGCTGGGCCGGTACCACCGGGCTGCTGCTGCCGTAGCCGGGCGCGTCCCAGGCCAGCAGGCCCACATCGCTGCGGCCCTGGGCCCAGGCCAGCTGCGCCTGCCAACTGCCCGAGGCCGAGCCTATGCCGTGCAGCAGCACATGGGTGGGCGTAGTCGCGCCAGCCTGGCGAAAGCTCAGGCTGCCCAGCGGCGTATCCATGCGCTGGAGTTCGGCACCGCCCTGGCTGCTGCTCATGCAGGCGACCTCAGCGCTTGAGCTTGGCCAAGGGCGAGTCCGGCGGGTAGACCGGGGTGATGGGCTTGGGCGTGCCCAGCATCACACACATCAGTGCATCTTCGTCGCCCACGTTGTGCTCTTCGCGGTAGACCCCCGGCGGTACCGAGATCAAATCGCGCTCGCCCAGCAGCGCCTCCCAGCGCTGGCCGTCTTTCTCGCAAACCACCTTCATCGCACCGCGGATGACGAAGAAGATTTCTTCCACGTCGTAATGGATGTGCGAGGGCCCAATGTTGCCGGCCGGGATCACCATGGTCGAGAAGGTGAAGTGGGCCGAAGGCACGGTGTTGGAGTCGCTGCTCACGCCGGTGCCGCCGGTGCCCACATAGCGCATCTGCGCGCGCCGGTAGCGCGGATCGAAGTCGGCCTGAAATTTGAGCGCATCCCAGTCATAGCGGCGGGTGGACTTGCGCGCCACGCGGGCTTCCATCCAGTCGGCAAAGGACTGCCCCGCCTTTTGCAGCATGCCGGCCTGAACCTCTATTTCAGGTGGGATCTGTGCATTGAGCAGACCGTTTTCATTGAAATGAGGCTGGTTGGCTGCCGCCAATACCTTGCGTGCGTGTTCGTCCATGGTGAGCTCCTGTCAATTCATGACAAAGCCGCCGTTGACCGGCAGCAGTTGTCCTGTGATGAATCCACTGCCCTGGCTGAGCAGAAAAAGCGCGGCCGCATTGACATCGGCCGGCAACTGCGGTCGGGCAATGGCCCGCCCCTGCATATAGTGGTCGTGCCGGTCCTGCGGCACGTATTCGGTAGCCTCGACCAGGGTCAGGCCGGGCGCGATCGCGTTGACGGTGATGCTGTCAGGGCCCATCTCGCGCGCGAGCGCATGGGTCATGGCGATCACCGCGCCTTTGCTGGCCACATAGGCCAGCAAACGTGGCGCCCCCCACAGTGCGGTGTCTGAGGCCAGGTTGACCACCCGGCCCCGGCCGCTGGCCTTCAGATGCGGGTGCGCCGCGCGGGTGACCAGCCAGCTGCCGCGCACATTGACCTGCATCACCTGGTCCCAGGTCTCGACCGCAATTTCGTTGAAGTACTTGCCACCGGAATTGGTGACCGCTGCGTTGTTGATCAGTCCGTCCAGACCGCCGAGCAGGCGCGCCGCCTCGGCCACGCCGGCCTCAATCGCCTGTGGGTCCATCAGGTCCATGGGCACATAGCAAGTGCCCTCGCCCAAGTCCTGCGCCAAGGCGCGGCCGCGCTCGTGCAGCACGTCGCTGATGGCCACCCGCGCGCCGGCTTGGTGCAGCGCCCGCACAAAGCTCTCGCCCAGGCCACGGGCCGAGCCGGTGACCAGCACACGGTGTCCGTCGAGTCGTATTTCAGTCGTCATGCGGTTCACATCGCCGAACGCTCGGCACTCGACAGGTAATGCAGCACCCGGGCCTCGGCCAGCACCACCGCGTAATAAGCCAGGATGCCGATCACGGTGAGCGCGGCGATCACGCCGAACACGCCGGCGGTATTGCCCTGCCCCTCGAAAAACACCAGCAAATAGCCCAAGCCCATATTGCCGCCCACCAACTCGCCAACCACCACGCCGATGACCGCCAAGGTGCTGGCGATGCGCAGGCCCGAGAACAGCGGCGGCAGCGTGGTCGGAAACTCGACCATGCGAAACACCTGCCAGCGGGTGGCGGAAAACGAGCGCGCCAGATTGATCAGGTCGCCGTCCATGGTGCGCATGGCCGACAGCACATTGATCAGCACCGGGAAGAACACGATAAGAATCGCCACCAGGATCTTGGGGTAGATGGTGTAGCCCAGCCACATCACGAACAGCGGCGCAAAAGCCACCTTGGGCGCAATCTGCAGGGCCAGCAAATAGGGCGAAAGCACCGCCTCGACCCGCGGCGACATACCCAGGGCGTAGCCTATGGCCGCGCCCAGCAGCGAGCCCAGCACAAAGCCGACCACCACCTCGAAGGCGGTGATGCCCGCATGCCAGAGCAATCGCTCGGCCCCCCAAAGGCGCACAAACTCGCTCCAGACCTGGCTGGGCGGCGGCAGCACGAAGGCCGGCACGCCGAACCAGGCCGGCAAAAACTCCCAAGCCAGGCCAAAGACCAGCAGCAGGGCCAGGCTCCAGG
>JBILDR010000165.1:0-7619 GCA_044352515.1 Polaromonas sp. | reverse complement strand
GTATGGCATCTTCAGCCATCTGGACTGGGTCTCCAATGTGGGCTACCAGTACCTGCACTTTCACTACAACCCCGCGCACATGATCGCGGTGAGCTTTTTCTTCACCACCGCCTTCGCTCTTTCGCTGCATGGCGGTCTGGTTCTCTCGTCGACCAATCCTGGCCGTGGCCAAGAGGTCAAGACGCCGGAACATGAAGACACCTTTTTCCGCGACACCATCGGCTATTCGATCGGCACCTTAGGCATACACCGCCTGGGACTGTTCCTGGCCCTGGCCTCGGGCCTCTTCAGCGCCCTGTGCATCGTGCTCAGCGGCCCCTTCTGGACCCGGGGCTGGCCTGAGTGGTGGGGCTGGTGGCTGAACCTGCCGATCTGGTCGCAATGGCCCCTGCAGTGAGCAAGGAGATCTGAGCATGCCGCAATATCAAAACATCTTCACCACCGTCAACGCGGTCGGGCCTGTCTCGCCGGGCGTGGAACTCGGTCACGGCAACAGCCCGCGCACTGGCCAGCCCATCCTCAACTACTGGCTGGGCAAGCTGGGCAATGCCCAATTGGGGCCCATCTACCTGGGCGGTCTGGGCCTGGCGTCCATCATCTTTGGCACCCTGGCCTTTAACATCATCGGCTTCAACATGCTGGCGCAGGTGAACTGGGACCCGATCCAGTTCATCCGCCAGCTGTTCTGGCTGGCGCTGGAGCCACCTCCGCCGCAATACGGGCTGACGATTCCGCCTATGAACCAGGGCGGCTGGTACCTGCTGTCCAGCCTGTTCCTGCTGATCTCTGTGCTGCTGTGGTTCGCCCGCACCTGGCGCCGAGCCCGCGAGCTGGGGCTGGGCATGCATATTCCCTATGCGTTTTTGTCGGCCATGTGGTTGTTCCTGGTGCTTGGCCTGTTTCGGCCGGTGCTCATGGGCAGCTGGGGCGAGGCCGTTCCCTACGGCATCTTCCCCCACCTGGACTGGACGGCAGCGTTTTCTCTGCGCTACGGCAACCTGTTCTACAACCCCTTCCACGCCCTGTCGATCGCCTTCCTCTATGGCTCGGCCCTGCTGTTTGCCATGCACGGCGCCACCATCTTGGCCGTGGGCCGCTACGGCGGCGAGCGCGAGATCGAGCAGATCGTCGACCGCGGCACGGCCAGCGAGCGCGCTGCCCTGTTCTGGCGCTGGACCATGGGCTTTAACGCCACCATGGAATCGATTCACCGCTGGGCCTGGTGGTTCGCCGTACTGACCACACTCACCGGTGGCATCGGCATCTTGCTAACCGGCACCGTGGTCGACAACTGGTACCTCTGGGCCGTCAAGCACGGGGTGGCACCGCCCTATCCCGATGTCTTCCCGGCTGTCACCGACCCGGCCCTGCAAGCCACCCCCTCTGGAGTCAAGCCATGAGCACGCTGTCCATCCAAACCGCCCTCAGGCTGCTGGGCCTGGCCTCGGTGGCAATGCTTGCAGCCTGTGAGCGTCCACCTGTCATCAGCGTTCAGCACGGCTACGCCGGCACCGGCATGGCGCAGGTCTACAACCCCGCCACCGTCGAGAAGCAGCAAGAAGCCAATCAAGTGCCTGAAGCCACGCCGCAGGCCTCGCCCGACGGACCGAAAGCCGGTCAGGTCTATCAGAACGTCAAGGTACTGGGAGATTTGAGCGTAGGGCAATTCACCCGGCTGATGGTCAATATGACGGCCTGGATCGCACCGGAGCAGGGCTGTGCCTATTGCCACAACCCGGCCAATTTTGCCGACGAAAGCAAGTACACCAAGGTGGTGGCGCGCAAGATGGTGGAGATGACCCAGCACATCAACACCGACTGGAAAAATCACGTGGCCGAGACCGGCGTGACCTGCTACACCTGCCACCGCGGCCAGCCGGTTCCCAAGGAAATCTGGTTCACCGCCGACAACGCTCCCAAAGGCGCTAATTTCATTGGCGATACCGCAGGGCAAAACTCGCCGGCAAAAACCGTAGGCCTGTCCTCGCTGCCCAACGACCCCTTCACCCCCTTCCTGCTGGGCAAGGAAGAGATCCGGGTCAACGGCAACACGGCGCTGCCTTCGGGTAACCGCACTTCCATCAAGCAGGCCGAGTGGACTTATGGGCTGATGATGCACATGTCGTCCTCCCTGGGCGTCAACTGCACCTATTGCCACAACACCCGCAACATCGCTCAATGGGAGGGCGGGCCGCCCCAACGCGTGACCGCCTGGCACGGCATCCGCATGGCCCGCGACCTCAACCTGAACTACATGGAGACCTTGACTGAGGTATTCCCGGCGAACCGCAAAGGCGAACTTGGCGACGTCGCCAAGCTCAACTGCGCGACCTGCCACCAGGGTGCTTACAAGCCCCTGTATGGCGCCGGCATGCTCAAGGATCACCCCGAACTCGGCCGCGACACCGTACTGGCCAGTTCGGCCCCGGTCAAAGCCGCAAAAGCTGCCCTGCAAGCCTCCGCCGCCGCTCCTGCGGCCAAGCGGTAAGGTCTTGCTCTTCAGGCCGGGGCGCTTCAACGCCCCGGCTCTTTTTTATTCCATGCTATGAACACCAAGCCGCAGTCTGACCCGCCCGCCTTGAGCGGAGTCGCTGTGGCGGTGCTCATCGATTATCTGCCTGAACACAGGCGCTGGGGTTGGCTGCGCCTGATGCAGGGCAGCTCGGCCCTGAAAGATGTGCCAGGTTTGCTCTTCAGCAAGGTCATGGGCAGCGGCAACAATGGCGGTTTTAGCCTACGCCCTAGCAGCAGCCACCAGGGTGTGATCGCCCTGTTCAAACAGGCTGAGCATGCACTGGCTTTTCTGGATGGCCCGCAGATGGCCGCTTTCCAGCAGCGTGCAGCCCACTGCTGGTCAGCCCTGCTGTCGGTGGAGTCAGCGCGCGGCGCCTGGGACGGCATCTCCTGGGACCGCAGCCCATTGCCCACGCCGCTGCCCGAACTGGTCAGCGCGCAACCTCAGCCGCAGTGGCTGGCCGCCCTCACCCGCGCCAGCATCCGGCCGGCCAAAGCCATGTCTTTTTGGAAGCAGGCGCCAGCCACCGAGGCCGACCTGCGGCGCAGCCCCGGCTGCTTGCTGGCCATGGGCCTGGGCGAGGCGCCGCTGCTGCGCCAGTGCACCTTCAGCGTCTGGCAAGACACCGCCTCCATGCTGGCTTACTCGATGAACGGCGCTCACAAGCGGGCCATCGAAAACGCGTACAGCAAGAATTATTTTTCCGAATCGATGTTTGTGCGCATGCGGGTGCTTCAAAGCCGCGGTCAATGGCCCAGCCCGGCCGAAGGTCAGCCCGAGTCGGCCCATGCCTGAGCACCGGGTGGTGGTGATCGGTGCCGGCATGGCCGGGCTGGTCAGCGCGCTCCAACTGGCCCACCATGGCCTGGATGTGACGATCCTGGAGTCTGCCGACAGCCCTGGCGGCAAGATCCGTCAGCCCATCGTTGATGGCGCGGCCATCGACAGCGGCCCCACCGTCTTTACCATGCGCTGGGTCTTTGACGAGATCCTGGCCAGCGTGGGCACGCAACTGGAGTCTGAGCTCAGCATCACGGCCCTGTCGGTGCTCGCCCGCCACTTCTGGGCCGATGGCAGCGCTCTAGACCTCTATGCCGATGCGCGTCAGTCCGCCGATGCGGTCGGGCGCTTCGCGGGCGCGGCCGAGGCGCGGCGCTTCGAGCAGTTTTGCCAGACGGCGCGCGCGGTCTATCAAGTGCTGGAAGGGCCCTTCATACGCGGCAGCAACCCCAGCGTCATGGGCCTGGGCAGTGCTCTGGGCGCACGTGGTCTGGCCACGCTGACCCGCATCGGCCCCATGCGCAGCCTCTGGGACAGCCTGGGGCATTATTTTCAAGATCAACGCCTGCGGCAGTTGTTCGCCCGCTATGCCACTTACTGCGGCTCCTCACCCTGGCAAGCGCCCGCCACTTTGATGCTGATCGCCCAGGTCGAGCTCGACGGCGTGTGGTCGGTGCAAGGCGGCATGCATGAGCTGGCGCGCTGCCTGGCGCGGCTGGCGCAGGCCCGCGGCGCTCGCATTCGCTACGGCTGCCCCTGCGAGCGCATCGAACTGAGCCAAGGCCGCGTCAGCGCGGTACTCACAAAAAGTGGCGAGCGGCTGCCGGCCGACAGCGTGGTTTTCAATGGCGACATGGCGGCGCTGCGCACCGGTCTGCTGGGGCCCGCGCTGCGCACAGCGGCGCCTGCCAAGGCACCACAGCGCTCGCTCTCAGCGCTGACCTGGTCCATCCACGCCCCCGTTGAGGGGCCAAAACTGGACCGGCACAATGTGTTCTTCCAGAGCGACTACGCCAGCGAATTCGAAGATATTTTTTCTGCCGGGCGTCTGCCCAGACGCCCAACGGTTTACGTCTGCGCACAGGACCGTGGCACCGGTCCCCGTGCAGATGGGCCCGAGAGGCTGCTGTGCCTGGTCAACGCGCCAGCCCGTGGCGACCAGACACCGACGGCACTGACCGACGAGGAGCTCATGCAATGTCAGACCCACAGCTTCGACCTGCTGCGCCGGTGCGGCCTGAGCATACAGGCGCAGCCGCATCAGATTCTGCGCACCACGCCGCAGGACTTTCATCGGCTGTTTCCGGCCACGGGCGGGGCACTGTACGGCCAGGCGACCCACGGCTGGATGTCGGCCTTCGCCCGGCCGGGAGCGAAGAGCCCGGTACCGGGCCTGTACCTGGCGGGGGGCAGCGTGCATCCGGGGCCGGGAGTGCCCATGGCAGCCCTGTCGGGCCGGCTGGCGGCCGCGGCCCTGATGGACAGCCTCGCTTTGACCAGGCGGTCCCCTCGGGCGGCTACCTCTGGTGGTACATCGACGCCCTGAGCGAGGACGGCCGCCATGGCCTGACCATCATCGCTTTTGTCGGCAGCGTGTTCTCGCCCTACTACGCCTGGGCCCGGCGCGGCGGCCGAGCTGACCCCATGAACCACTGCGCCCTCAACGTGGCCCTCTACAGCCCGGGCGCGGGCCGCTGGGCCATGACCGAGCGAGGCGCACGCCACTGCCAACGCGATGCCAGCCATTTCCAGATCGGGCCCAGCCAGGTGAGCTGGGACGGGCAGGCGCTGTGCATCGACATCGATGAGGTCGGCATGCCGATACCCCTGCGGGTGCGCGGGCAGGTACGGATTCACCCGGAGCAGCTTTTCAACTTTTCCACCCCGCTTGAGGCCAGGGGGCGGCACCGCTGGGGGCCGATCGCGCCACAAGCGCGGGTGGAGGTGGCGCTGTCCCAGCCCGAGCAGCGCTGGAGCGGTCACGCCTACCTCGATTCCAACGAAGGCGACGAGCCCATCGAAAAGGGTTTCCAGCATTGGGACTGGTCGCGCGGGCAACTGGCCGACGGCAGCACGGCTGTCCTCTACGACGTCGAGCCCGACGACCCAGCAGGTCACGTGCTGGCACTGCGCTTCATGCCCGATGGGCGCGTGCTTGACTTTGAGGCTCCGCCCCAAAAGCGCCTGCCGCGCACCGCCTGGGGCCTGAGCCGACGCATGCGCAGCGATGCGCCGGTCAAGGTCTTGCAGCAACTGGAAGACACGCCTTTTTATCAGCGCAGCGTGATCAGCAGCGCCATGCTTGGGCAGTCGCTCACCAGCTTTCATGAAACCCTCAATGTGCCGCGTCTGGTCAACCCGGTGGTGCGCGCCATGCTGCCCTGGCGCATGCCGCGGCGTCCCTGACGCCAAGAAGCGGCGTTTGGGACGCGCCCGCCAGGTCATCAGCGCCTCAGCACTTACGACTGCTTCGCTTACGACTGCTTACACGATCGTGACATCCGACACTGCTGCCGAGGCGCTCCGCTGGGCTCCAATAGGCGCAGACATGACCGCACCCAACTCCTCGCCCACGAAGCAGCCAAGCCAGCCGCACCCCACTGCGGGTGTGCATCTTGCGCCGCTGCCAGCCCAGACCCAATGGCAACGCATTGCCGCCAAGCTGCAGGACAGCGAGCACAGGAAGTCCGAATTCCTGGCCCAGCTCAGCCATGAGTTGCGTAACCCGCTGGCACCACTGAGCCACGGGCTGATCCTGCTGCGCAAGCACCCCGATCACGCTGAACTGGTTGAGCAGACGGCAGCGATGATGCAGCGTCAGTTGGGCCACGTGATCGGCCTGATCGACGACCTGCTGGACTTACAGCGCATCGCACTGGGAAAGCTTTCCTTGAAGCTGCAGGAAGTCAGCCTGCAGGACGTGGTGCAGGGGGCGCTGGAGATCAGTGCACCCCTGATGCAAGAGCGCTCTCAGCAGCTGAGCGTCAGCCTGCCCGAGGCCGCGCTGTGGGTCCGGGCTGACCCGATGCGGCTGACCCAAGTGCTGAGCAATCTGCTGATTAACGCGGCCAAATACACAGCGCCGGGCGGTCAGGTGAGGCTGCGAGCGCTGGCCCTGCGCGAGCAGGCGCAGCTTGAGCTGGCGGACACGGGTGCGGGCATCCCGGCCGATGAGCTTGCGCATATCTTCGAGCCCTATGCCCAGGTGCGGGACCACCAAAATCTGGCCCTGGGTGGCTTGGGTCTGGGCCTGGCGCTAGCCCGCCAACTGCTGGAGCTGCACGGCGGGCAGATCTCGGCCAGCAGCCCAGGCCCAGGATTGGGCAGTACCTTCTGCGTCAAGCTGCCGCTTTGCAACCCGCCCGTCTTGAACGTGCCGAACGGGACACCGCAGGCTCAGGCCAGAGCTCCCCTCTGGCGAATTTTGGTGGTCGACGACAACGCTGACAGCGCCGATACCTTGGCCGCTGCCCTGCAATGCTGCGGCCACCAGGCACTGGCGGCGCACGACGGACCCAGTGCGCTGGCGCGAATCAAAGACTGGCGTCCGCAGGTGGCACTGGTGGATCTGAGCATGCCCGGCATGGATGGCTTTGAGCTGGCCCGCCAGCTACAGCTGCTCGCTCAGCCGGCAGCTCTGGTGGCGATGACCGGCTGGGGGACGGCGACCGACCGCGAGCGCTGCGAGAAAGCCGGGTTCGCGGCCCACATCGTCAAGCCGGCCTCGATGGCCCAGATTGAAGAGACCCTGCTACAGGTGCTGCAGGTCAGCGCCGAATCGAAGGCCGATCAGCGCGCCGAGCGTCGCAGCACTGCTTGACGTTCGAACAGCTCGATCATCCAACCCACCCGCTCGCCCACCGGACGGCGCACCCAGCCTTTGCTGCGCTGTGCGGCCGGTGCAGCACCGGCTCTGACGCAGATGTCGACCAGGTAAGCGATGGCCGCCAGCGGCGGCTCTAGCGCCAAGGCTGCGGAGGGCGTCACCGGCAGCCAGGCGCGCCCAAGCAGCACCATCTTGCGCGAGGTGGCCACCACAGCACGACGATCGACGGGGTTCAGGCCGTCGCGGCGCAGTTGATGGCCGATCTCGGCATAAATCAAGCGCGCTGCCAGAATCGCCGCGCGGCAATCGCGCGGCAAGTTGGCCACGCCGGCGGTCGATAGTCGATAGAGGCGGTCGGCCTCCTGTAGCAGGCGCTCGACCACCTGCTGCAAAGCGGGCGAGGCACTGGGCTGGGCCAACCATTCCTGCGGCTCCAGGCCCGCCTGGCGCATCCACTGGCGCGGCAGATAGAGGCGGCCGTTGCGGGCATCTTCCCCA
>JBILDR010000164.1:0-7620 GCA_044352515.1 Polaromonas sp. | reverse complement strand
CGATGCCGGTCCAGCCCTCGACCACCACCTGCGGCAGCCCGGCCTCGATGAGCGTGGGCACCTCGGGGAAGGCAGCCGAGCGTTTGCGCGAGGCCACGGCCAGCAAGGTCAATCGGCCGCCGCGCACATAGCTGATGGCCGAGGGCACCGGGGCGAACATCAGGTCGGTCTGGCCGCCCATCACATCGAGCAAGCCCGGGGTGTCGCCCTTGTTGGGAATGTGGGTCATCTTGATGCCCGCCTGCGCGGCAAACAATTCCCCGGCCAGGTGGCCCAGGTTACCCACCCCGGCCGAGCTGTAGTTCAGGCCATTGGGCTGGCGCTTGGCATAGGCCACCAGATCGGCCACCGATTTGACCGGCAGCTTGGGGTTGATGTGCAGGCCGAAGATGATGGAGGTGGTCTGCGTCACGCCGACCAGGTCCTCCAGCGGCTTAAACGGCATGTTCTTGTAGACATAGGGGTTGACCGTCATCACGCTGGGCACCGCCAGGCCCAGGGTATAGCCGTCGGGCGCCGCCTTGGCCACCAGGTCCATGCCCAGATTGCCATTGGCCCCGGGCTTGTTGTCGACCACCACTGCGCTTTTGAAACTCTCGGTCATTTTGGTCGCGACACTGCGTGCCAGCGCGTCGGCCGAAGAGCCGGGGGCCTGTGCCACCACCAGCCGTATGCTGCGGGCCGGAAAGTTTTGCGCCATTGCCGCGTAGCCGGTCAAGGCAGCGCACAGCACGACGGCTGTGCGCGCCGCCTGCCGGCGGCCCATCAGTGAAAAAAGCGTCATCGTTGTCTCCAGGTTTGTGTTTACCGTAAAAAATCATGCTCTGGCCGGCCTCAAGCCCGGCGCACCACCACCTCGGGGTTGGCCAGGCGCAGCGCCCCGCCGGTGGCAAACAGGCGGACCTGTTCGAAGGTCTCGCCGAAATACAGCTCGAAGGTCTCGCGATCGGCCCAGCCCAGGTGCGGCATGCAGACCACGTTGTCCATCTTGAGCAGCGGGTGCTCGCCGTTCATGATGGGCTCGTTCTCATAGACGTCGACGGCGGCAAAACCGGGCCGGCCGGCCAGCAGGGCTTGCTCGAGCGCGTCGAACTCGACCAGCTCGGCCCGCGCGGTGTTGACGAACAGGGCCGAGGGCTTCATCAGGTCCAGGTCGGCCCGGGTGACGGCGCGCGCTGAGCGTGGGCCGTAGCGCAGGTGGACGCTGAGCACATCGGCGCGTGTAAACAGGTCCTGCTTGCTCAGGGCCATCTCGTAGCCCTGCTCGTGGGCACGTTGCGCAGAGCCTTCGCCGCCCCAGACCAGCACCTTCATGCCCAGGGCCGCGCAGGCGCGCGCCACGCGGGTACCGATCACCCCCAAGCCATAAATGCCCAGGGTCGAGCCGTCGAGTCGGCTGGAAAAAGTCGCGGGCCACTGACCGGCCCGCATGCGATTGGCTTCAAACACCACCTGGCGGCGCGAGGCCAGGATGAGGGCGACGGTCAGCTCGGCCGGCGCAATCGGCGAGGCAAAGATGCCATGCGTGACCGCCACCCCATGGCGGGTGCAGGCCGCGTAGTCAATGTAGCGGCTGTGACGGCCGACCAGCGCCACCTGCTTGAGGCGAGGCAGGGCTGCCAGCAGCTCGGCGTCCACATGGGCGCGCTCGCGCACCACCACCAGCACATCGGCATCGCGCAGCCGCTCGATATAGGCCGCCCGGTCCTCTGGCGGTGCCTGGTGGATGGTGACCGAGTGGCCTTCGAGCAGTGAAAAGCAGTCGAGCTTGCGCACGCAGTTTTGGTAGTCGTCGGCAATCACGATATTCATGTGCTTCCTGTTCGGTGGTGTTTATTCAGGCGGCCCAGGGCTGGACAGCAGCGGCGCTCTCAGCGCGTGCGGCGGGCCGGGGCCCGTCGGCCTTGGGTCCGAGGGTGTAGCGCACGCTGAACTTGCCGGCATAGTAGGTACGCCCATGCAGCAGGGCGCGGCCCTTGGTGTCAAAGATGGTGTGCTCGCGCACCAGCAGGGCTGCGCCCTTGGCCGCGCCGAGAATGCGCGCCTGCTCGGCGCTGGCCACGCTGGCGCTGACCGCGTTTTCCATGCGCCCGATCTGCAGACCCAGGCCTTCGCGCAAAACCTGTTGCACGCTGCGCTGCTCAAGCCAACGCACATTAATACCGCGCGCCAGGGATTCCGGCAAATGCCGAACTTCCAGGGCGACCTTGCGCCCGCCGACAAAGCGCAGGCGCTCCAGGCGCCAGAGTGTGGGCGCCTGCAGGCCCAGGGCCAGGCTCAGTTCGGGCGTGGTCGGCTCCGATTCGAAGGCCAGCAATTCGTAGTGCAGCGATTCGCCGGCGGCGATCATGTGGTCTTCAAAGGACTCGAGCAAATTGGTGTCGACCCGGTCGTCAATGCGTGGGTTGCCCACAAAGGTGCCGCTGCCGGCGCGCCGGGCGATCAGGCCCTCGAACACCAGCTGCTGCAGGGCCCGCGCCACCGTGGCGCGGGTGGTGCCAAAGCGCTCGGCCAGCTCTGGCTCTGAGGGCAGCTTGTCACCCGCACGAAAGCGCCCCTGCTCGATGGCCAGCCGCAAAAATTGCTGGATCTGCAGGTAAAGCGGTGCAGGGTGGTTCATGACGGCAGCTTGGGCCCGGCGCTCAGGGGATGTACTTTTTTTCCAGGGCGTCAAAGAAGGGCTTGTTGACCATGCGCTGGCGCTCCTTGAAGGGCACCACCACCGCAGGGTCTTCGTCCAGTCGGCCGTGGGCCAAGAGGTGCGAGAGCGACTTTTGCATGCCCAGCGCCGCCCCTTGCAGGGCCGCATTGGCGTAGAGCACGATGCCAAAGCCCAGCTGGGCCAGCTCGGCATGATCGAGCGCCGGCGTCTTGCCGCCGATCACGATGTTCATCAGCTGCGGCCGATCGAGCACTTGCGGCAGTCGACGCACCTCGTCGGCGCTCTCAGTAGCCTCGACGAACAGGACGTCAGCGCCGGCCTCGGCAAAGCGCTGGGCTCTTTCGATGGCCGCATCAAAACCCTGGGTGGCGCGGGCGTCGGTGCGGGCGATGATCTGAAAGTTGTCGTCGATGCGGGCATCGACCGCGGCCTTGATTTTGGAGACCATGTCTTCGGTCGACACCACGTCCTTGCCGGCAAAGTGTCCGCAGCGCTTGGGAAAGGTCTGGTCTTCGATCTGCACCGCATCGGCGCCGGCGCGCTCGAGCGCGCGCATGGTTTGGCGCACATTGAGCGCGTTGCCAAAGCCGGTGTCGATGTCGACGATCAGGGGCAGCTCCACCGCATCGCGGATGGCGGCGGTGTGCTCGACCACATCGCGCAGACTGATGAAGGCCAGGTCGGGCAAGCCGTAGTACATATTCGTCAGGCCGGCGCCGCTGAGGTAGACCGCCTCAAAGCCGAGATCGGCGATGGTGCGCGCGCTCATCGCATTGAAGGCGCCAGGCACCAGGAGGCCACGGCGTTGGTTGACGAGCTCGCGCAGGACTTTTTTCGAATTCATGGTTGATCTTGATTCAAAGGTTGGGGGTTGATCTCAAGCCGCCAGCCAATAGCTGGCCGGCACAAACACCTGGCCGTCCATCAGCCGGCGGGCGCTGCGGCTGACCACCGCTTTGGCCACCTGCCACTGCTGGCCGTCAAATTGCGCCTGCGCGCCCACCGTGAGCACGCCTGAGGGATGGCCGATGCGCAGTTGCTCAGGCGCAAAGGGCTGCGTGGGGCTGCGCGCCGCTTCTATGGCTTGCCTCACCAGGGTGCCGGGCAAGGCCGCGGCCACTGCCAGCGCGATCGCGCCGGTGCCGGTCAGGGCATGGTGCATGGGGCCCATGGACAGGATGCGCACCATCAGGTCGATATCGCCGGCAGCCACCGCCTTGCCGGCCGAGCTTTGGTAGCTCGCCGGCGCCGACACAAATGCCAGCTTGGGCGTGGCCGGCCGCAGTCGGGTGGCTTCCTCGCTGCTGGCGGCCAGGCCCATGGCCACCGCGCCGCAGGCGCGTATGGCCTCACAGCGCGCCAGCAAGGCCGCGTCGCGGTTGAAGTCGGCCGGCATCTCGCTGCCGTGCAGGCCCAGGCTGGCGGCGCGGATCACCACCGTCGGGTTGCCGGCGGTGATCAGGGTGGCTGGCACATCGCCCAGGCCCGGCACCTGCAACTCATCGACCTCGCGGCCGGTGGGCAGCAGCGCCATGTCGTCGCCACCGGCCGGGTCGATGAAGTCGATTGGGATTTCAGCGGCAGGAAAGGTCACGCCGTCGAGCTCGAAGTCGCCGTCTTCCAGGACCAAGCCGCCGCGCACCGGCACATGGCAGACGATGCGCTTGCCGATGTTGGCCTGCCAGATGCGCACCGGCTGCACACCCTGGCCGCGCACAGGCAGCAGGCCGCGTTGAATCGCAAACGGACCCACCGCGGCCGTCAGGTTGCCGCAGTTGCCCGACCAGTCGATCACCGGCTCGCCGATGGCGACCTGGCCGAACAGGTAGTCCACATCGCAGTCGGGCCGGCTCGAGCGCGCAATCAGCACCACCTTGCTGGTGCTGGAGGTGGCCGCGCCCATGCCGTCGATCTGCTTGCCGTAGGCGTCGGGGCTGCCGATCACCCGCAGCAGCAAGCGGTCTCGCAGCGCGGGATCGGCAGGCAGGTCTTCAGCGAGGAAGAACACCCCTTTGCTGGTCCCGCCGCGCATGTAGCAGGCGGCAATGCCGCGCTGCAGCCCGCGCTTGTCCATAGGCGCGGCTGTGTTCATCCGGTGTAGCCGATGTCCTTGATGATCTGGCGGTACTTCTCGCTCTGCGACCTGATGTAAGCACCAAATTGCTCGGGCGTGTTGCGGATCACATCCGACTGCTCGCGCTGAATGCGGGCCTGAAAGTCGGGCCGTGCATAAGCCTGATTGGCCTCGGCATTGAGCAGGCGCACGATCTCCGGCGGTGTTTTGGTGACGGCAAACAGCCCGCCCCAGAGCGTGAAGTCAAAGCCGGGGACCAGGGTTTCAGCCACGGTGGGCGTATCGGGAAACAGGCTGGAGCGCTGCGCCGAGGACAGGGCCAGTAGCCGCACTGCGCCCGACTTGATGTGCTGCGCGATCGGGGTCAGGCCGGAGAAATAGCAATCCACATGGCCGCCGATCACGTCGACCAGCGCCGGTGCTGCGCCCTTGTAGGGCACATGGGTCATCGGAGCTTTGGTCTTGAGCGCCAGCGCCTCGCCGGCCAGATGGCCGGGGCTGCCGCCGCCGGCCGAGGCGAAGGTTACCTTCTTGGGCTGGCGGCGGGCGTCTTCGACCAGCTCGCCCAGGTTTTTGTAGGGCGACTTGGCCGGCACCACCAGCCCCAGGGGGATGTTGAAGACCTGTACCACCGGCACGAAGTCGGCGTCGGGGTCAAAGCCCAAGTCTTTCGTGAGGATCTTGTTGACCACCATCTCGGCCGGGTTGCCAAACAGCAAGGTGTAGCCGTCGGCCGGCGCGCGTGCCACCGTCTGCACCGCGATATTGCCGCTCGCGCCCGGTCGGTTCTCCACCACAAAGGACTGCTTGAGGCTGTTGCTAAGGTATTCGCTGATCAGCCGCGCCATGATGTCGGCGCTGCCGCCGGGCGCATAGCCGAGCAGGATTTTCACCACCCGGTTCGGATAGGGGCCGGACTGTGCCCAGGCGGCGGGTAGCAAGCTGGCTGCGCCCAGGCCGGCGATCTGTGCGACCAGGCGGCGGCGGGCCGGCGATGTGATGTGGGGAGGCTGTGTCATGGCGGGGGTCCTTGGGTGAAATGCGGGTGAGGGTGAAGGGCTCAGGCCGTCCGGCCTGCGGTCGGCATGGTGAGCTCAAACAGCGGCGCCGCCGACGGGCCGGCACCGAAGGCGCGAAGGTACTGCAGCAACTCGGCCGCACGGCCGGTGACGGGTTCGACCAGGGCCATAAACTTGGTCTCAAGCTCGGGCCAGCCCAGCGGATTGCCGATGCTGCCAAAAGCGTGTTCTACCCATTCGGTAATCTGGCTGCCGTCTTCCAGCTCTATGTGCAGGCGGGCGGCGGTGCGGCTGACCGTCTCGTCGCCCACCGACTCCAGCCGATCGGCCAGCTCTTGCAGCTCGCTGTCTTGCAGGCGCGCGGGCAAAAAGTCTTGCAGCGTCACCGCATGGCCTTGCAGGCCCAGGGCCACACAATAGCCCATGGAAAACCGGCCCTCGGTCGGCGTGCTGGCTTTGCGGATGTTGGCGATCTTGATGGCCAACGGATTGACGTCCACCCGCATGCGGGCGATCGCGCGGCCCGCCACCTGGGCGCGCGCTTGCCGCGCAGCGTCGATCGCGCCGTGGGTGAGCTGACAGGCGGCATAAGGCTTGAAGCTGTTGCGGCTGATTTCCCAGACCTCGTCGAAGGGCGCCATGCGCAGCACCAACTCAGGGTCCTGCAAGAGCGTGCGCAGCAAGGGGCTGTGGGCGTCGAGCACGCCGGTGGCGCCTTCAAAGCCGGCCTGTGCCAACTCGGCGGCCAAAATGCCGTCCATCGCGGTCTTGCCCGCGTGCAGCGGTTTGGCCATGGTGCCAAAGGATGCCGTCAGGCCGCTGGCCTGGGTGGCGGCCAGGCCGAGCGCGTGGGCGGTCTGCGCCTCGTCCAGATCGAGCAGTACCGCCACGCCGGCCGCCACTGCCAGGCGCCCCAGGGTGGACGTTGAGTGCCAGCCGCTGTTGTTCAGCCGTATGCCCACCCCCTGATCGCCGATGCGCGCGGCCACCTCAAAGCCAGTCACGAAGGCGCGCAGCATGAGCGCCTGCTCGCAGCCACGGTCGGTGCCGACGGCCAGCAAGGCGGCCCACAGCGGACCGCTGACATGGATCACCGAAGGAATATGCGTGTCGTCGTAGTCCAGGCAGTGCGACAGGCTGCCGTTGATCAGCGCGGTCACCGCCGCGCTGCTCTGGCCGCCCCAGAGCATCCGCGCCTGGCCCTGGCTGCGCCAAGCGCGCAGCACCTGATGCAGGCGGGCCGCCTCCGGGGCGTCATAGGCGCCCACGCATACCGCCGTCCAGTCGAGCAGGCATTTGCGGGCCTCGTCCAGCACGTCGGCCGGGTAGCTGCGCTGGCGGGTGCCGACAATGTAGCGGCAGACTTCGAGGGTTTGGCTGGACTCAGACATGGGCGGCCTGACTGCTGTGGATCAGCTTGCGCAGCACAAAGGCAAGGATGCCGCCATGCTGCAGGTAGCGCTCTTCTATCGGCGTGTCGACCCGCGCCAGCAGCATCACCGACTGCTGGCTGCCGCCCGTGCGCGTGATGCGCAGCTCGATGGTCTGCTGCGCCCGCACGCCGTTTTCCAGGCCCACGATGTCAAAGGTTTCGCTGCCGTCGAGTTGGAGCGACTGCAGGCTGTCCTGGCCCTGAAACTGGCAGGGCAGGATGCCCATGCCGATCAGGTTGCTGCGGTGTATGCGCTCAAAGCTGCGCGCAATCACCGCCCGCACGCCCAGCAGCTTCGGGCCTTTGGCGGCCCAGTCGCGGCTTGAGCCTGTGCCGTATTCCTCACCGGCAATCACGATGCTGGCCACGCCCTCGCGCTGGTAGGCCATGGCCGCATCGTGGATGCTCATGCGCTGGCCACTGGGCTGATGCA
>JBILDR010000163.1:0-7651 GCA_044352515.1 Polaromonas sp. | reverse complement strand
CCTGTGGGCCAAGACCATGGAAGCCGAGCGCCCCGGCTTTTTTACCAACCTGTCGCACCAGCAAAACCCGCGCTATATGTGGATAGGCTGCTCCGACAGCCGCGTGCCGGCCAACCAGATCACTGGGCTGGAGCCGGGCGAGGTGTTCGTGCACCGCAACGTGGCCAATGTGGTGGTGCCCACCGACCTGAACTGCCTGTCGACCATTCAGTACGCGGTCGACCAGCTCCATGTCGAGCATGTCTTGGTGGTTGGCCACTACGGCTGCGGCGGTGTGCTCGCCGCCCTCAACAATGTGCGGGTCGGCCTGGCCGACAACTGGTTGCGCCACATCAAGGACGTGGCCGACCGGCATCGCGGCCTGCTCGATAGCGTGGCGCCCGAGCGGCGCGCCAATATGCTGGTCGAGCTCAATGTGATCGAGCAGGTGGTCAACGTCGCCCGCTCCACCGTGGTGCAGGACGCTTGGGCGCGTGGCCAAAAACTCACCTTGCACGGCTGGGTTTATGGTTTATCGGACGGCCTGCTCAAAGACTTGCGGGTGTCGATTGACGACCCGCTGCGCATTGAGCAGATCCGTGAGGAGGCGGTGCAGTACGAGGCCCGTACCGTCAACGCGCGCTGACAGCCATTCTTTCGAAAGCCCACCATGTTCCCGCAGCGCCTGGACTCGAGCATCGCCTACGACATCGCCAAGGCGATGATGGACGGCTTCAACCGCCACTACGACCTGTTTCGCCGCGAGTCGGCGCGCGCTAAGCACCGCTTTGAAACCGCCGACTGGCATGGCCAGCAGCGGGCCCAGCGTGAGCGCATTGAGTTCTACGACCTGCGGGTGCGCGAGGCTTCGACCCGCCTGGAGCGCGAGTTCAAGGCCGGTGAGCAGCCCATGGAGGTCTGGCACCAGGTCAAGTTGCATTACATCGGCCTGCTGGTCAACCACCACCAGCCGGAGCTGGCCGAGACCTTCTTCAACTCGGTCACCACCAAGATCCTGCACCGCAGCTACTTTCACAACGACTTCATCTTTGTGCGGCCGGCGGTCAGCACCGAATACATCGAAAACGAAGAGCCCACCGCCCGCCCCACCTACAAAGCTTGGTACCCGACCCGCGACAACCTGGGGCAGGTCATTGTTCAGCTGATTGAGTCCTTCGACTTGCGTCAGCCGTTTAGCGATCTGCCGCGTGACGCAGCCGATGTGCTGGTGCAGGTTCAAAAGCGCTTGGGCGATATGAAGCTGCGCGCCAACTTCCAGATCCAAGCGCTGTCCAGCCTGTTCTTTCGCAACAAGGGCGCTTATGTGGTGGGCAAGGTGATCAACGGATTTCAGGAGATTCCGTTTGCCCTGCCCATCCTCTATGACGAGCAGGGCAAGCTGTGCATAGACGCCGTGCTCTTCGGCGAGGACGATCTGCTCATCCTGTTCAGCTTTGCGCGGGCCTACTTCATGGTCGACATGGAGATCCCCTCGGCCTATGTGCAGTTTCTGCGCAGCATGATGCCCCGCAAGCCACGGGCCGAGATCTACAACGCCCTGGGCCTGGCCAAGCAGGGCAAGACCCTGTTCTACCGCGACTTTTTGCAGCACTTGCGCCACTCGAGCGACCGCTTTCGCATCGCGCCGGGCATCAAGGGCATGGTCATGCTGGTGTTCGACCTGCCGTCCTTTCCCTATGTGTTCAAGGTCATCAAGGACTACTACCCGCCGCAGAAAGACACCACCCGCGAGCAGATCCAGGGCAAATACCTGCTGGTCAAGCAGCACGACCGGGTCGGGCGCATGGCCGACACGCTGGAGTACAGCAATGTGGCCTTCCCTCTCGTGCGTTTCGAGGAGGAATTGATCGAAGAGATCCGCAAGTTCGCGCCCAGCCAGATCGAGATCAGCGACCGCGACGGTGACGGCCAGATGGAAGTCATCATCAAGCACGTCTATATTGAGCGGCGCATGATCCCGCTCAACATCTATCTGCAGGAGTCGTTTGACGCCGGTGCCGCCAACGTGCGCGCCCGCGAGCAGATGGAGCGCGCGGTCATCGAGTACGGCAACGCCATTAAAGACCTGGTGGCAGCCAACATTTTTCCGGGCGACATGCTCTGGAAGAATTTCGGCGTCACCCGCCACGGCAAGGTGGTGTTCTACGACTACGACGAGATTGAGTACATCACCGACTGCAATTTCCGCCGCGTGCCGGCGCCTCGCAACGAGGAAGACGAAATGTCGGGCGAGGTTTGGTACAGCGTCGGGCCTAAAGATGTATTCCCCGAGACCTTTGGCCCCTTCTTGTTGGGCAACCCATCGGTGCGCCAGGTGTTTATGAAGCACCATGCCGATCTGCTCGATGCCGAATTTTGGCAGACCAACAAGGAGCGCATCATCGATGGACATGTGCACGACGTCTTCCCCTACGACCCGGCGCGGCGTTTCAGTGAGTTGAGAAAAGCCGCCTGAGCCCCAACTCAAGCTTTACCCTTTTTTTGTGGAGTTCATCATGTCTGATCCCATCGTCATCGTCAGTGCCGCCCGCACCCCCATGGGCAGTTTGCAGGGCGACTTTGCCAGCTTGGCCGCCCACGACCTCGGCGGCGCGGCCATTGCCGCCGCCATGCAGCGCGCGGCGATTGCGCCCGAGTTGGTCACCGAGGTCTTGATGGGCAACTGCCTGATGGCCGGCCAGGGCCAGGCGCCGGCGCGCCAGGCCGCTTTCAAGGGCGGTTTGCCGGCCAGCGCCGGTGCAGTCACGCTCTCCAAAATGTGCGGCTCAGGCATGCGCGCGGCCATGTTTGCCCACGACATGCTGCTGGCCGGCAGTCACGAGGTTTTGGTGGCCGGCGGCATGGAGAGCATGACCGGCGCGCCTTACCTGATGCTCAAAGGCCGCGGTGGCTACCGCATGGGCCACGACAAGATCTATGACCACATGATGCTCGACGGTCTGGAAGACGCCTACCAGGCTGGCCGCAGCATGGGCACGTTTGGCGAAGACTGCGCCGCCAAATACAACTTCACCCGCGAGCAGCAGGACGCCTTTGCCATGGCCTCGGTGCAGCGGGCTCAGCAGGCCATAGCAAGCGGTGCTTTTGCCACGGAGATCACGCCGGTGACGGTCAAGACCCGCGCAGGCGAGGTGGTGGTCAGCAAGGATGAAGGGCCGGGCAAGATCAAGATCGACAAGATCCCCACGCTCAAGCCGGCCTTCAAGAAGGACGGCACCATCACCGCCGCGGCCAGCTCATCCATCAACGACGGTGCTGCCGCCATGGTGATGATGCGCGCAAGCACCGCCGCCAAGCTCGGCTGCAAGCCGCTGGCACGCATCGTCAGCCACGCCACCCATGCCCAGGCGCCCGAGTGGTTCACCACCGCACCGGTCGGCGCCAGCCAGAAGGCCCTGGCCAAGGCCGGCTGGTCGGTCGGCGATGTGCAGCTGTGGGAAGTCAATGAAGCCTTCGCCGTGGTGCCCATGGCCCTGATGCACGAGCTCAAGGTTTCGCATGACATCGTCAACGTCAACGGCGGCGCCTGCGCCCTGGGCCACCCCATCGGCGCATCGGGCGCCCGCATCATGGTCACGCTGATCCACGCGATGCAAGCCCGCGGCCTGAAAAAAGGCCTGGCCTCGCTGTGCATAGGCGGGGGGGAGGCCACGGCAGTGGCGCTGGAGCTCATGTGACATCCGGAGCCCGCCTTGACTTCCTCCCTCTCCCTCTGGGAGAGGGCAGGGGTGAGGGCACGCGTCGCACCGCCGTTTCCTCACGCGTGCCCCCACCCCGACCCTCCCCCAAGGGGGGAGGGAGAAAGAAATGAGCACCGCCCTCATCATCGGCGCATCGCGTGGCATCGGCCTGGAGTTCGCCCGGCAGTACGCCGCCGCTGGCTGGCGGGTGCTCGCCACTGCCCGTGATGAAGCGGGGCTTGAGCGCATCAAGCAGTTGGGCTGCGAAACCCTGCGGCTTGATGTGGCCGAGCCGGCCAGCGTCAGCGCCCTGGCCTGGGCTCTCGACGGGGAGGAACTGGACTTGGCGATTTATGTGGCCGGGGTGATGCAGCGTGACGGGGCTTCCAGCCCGCCGACCCAGCCAGACTTTGACCGGCTCATGCGCACCAATGTGCTCGGTGCCATGCAGGCCTTGCCTCAGGTCGCACCCCTGCTCAAGCCCGGCGCGCCCCTGGCCTTCATCAGCAGTCAGATGGGCAGCATTGCCGGTACCGACAGCAGCTACGGCTGGATTTACCGCGCCAGCAAGGCCGCGCTCAATATGGCGGTGCATGCGGCGCAGCCCGACTATCCCCACTGCACATTGCTCGCGCTGAGCCCCGGCTGGGTGCAGACCGATATGGGTGGGCCCGGCGCCAGCCTCACCGTGGCCGATAGCGTCACGCGCATGCGCCGCGTTCTGGTCGCCGTCGGCCCCGAACATCGGGGCGCTTTTATCAACCAGGACGGCCAGCACCTGCCCTGGTGAAGCCACAGGAGAGTCGATGCTTCTCAATGCCGATCAGACCATGGTGCGCGAGGCGATGCGCGACTTTGCCCAACGCGAGCTCTGGCCCAAGGCGGCCGAGTGGGACAAGACCCACCACTTCCCCAAGGAGGTGCACCAAGGCCTGGCGGCCCTGGGTGCCTACGGGATTTGTGTGCCCGAGGAGCTGGGCGGCGCGGGCATGGACTACCTCAGCCTGGCCTTGGTGCTGGAGGAAATTGCCGCAGGCGACGGCGGGACCAGCACCGTCATCAGCGTGACCAACTGCCCGGTCAATGCGATCTTGCTCAAATACGGCAGCCCTGCGCAGCAAAAGCAATGGCTGCAGCCGCTGGCCCAGGGGCGCATGCTGGGTGCGTTTTGCCTGACCGAGCCGCATGTGGGCTCGGACGCATCGGCCTTGCGCACCTCTGCCGTCAAGCAGGGCGATAACTATCTGATCAATGGCGTCAAGCAGTTCATCACCAGCGGCAAGAATGGTGATGTGGCCATCGTGATTGCGGTGACCGACAAGGCCGCTGGCAAGAAGGGCATGAGCGCCTTTATCGTGCCCACCAGCGCACCGGGCTATCAGGTGGCGCGTCTGGAAGACAAGCTGGGTCAGCATTCCAGTGATACCGCGCAGATCAACTTCGACAAGTGCCGCATCCCGACCGAGAACCTGATCGGCGCCGAAGGCGAGGGCTACAAGATCGCCCTGTCGGCCCTCGAAGGCGGGCGCATCGGTATCGCGGCCCAGAGCGTGGGCATGGCGCGCAGCGCGCTGGACTTTGCGATCGACTATGCCAAGCAGCGCGAGAGCTTTGGCACCGCGCTGATTCATCACCAAGCGGTGGGCTTTCGGCTGGCCGATTGCGCCACGCAGCTGGAGGCGGCGCGTCAGCTCATTTGGCATGCGGCGGCGCTGCGCGACGCCGGCCAGCCCTGCCTGAAGGAAGCGGCCATGGCCAAGCTGTTTGCCAGCGAAATGGCCGAGCGGGTGTGCAGCGCTGCCTTGCAGACCCTGGGCGGCTATGGTTATGTGAGCGACTTTCCGCTCGAACGGATTTACCGCGATGTGCGGGTCTGCCAGATTTATGAGGGCACCAGCGACATCCAGAAAATCATCATCCAGCGCGCGCTGGCATGATGGGGGTTTTGACAGGAGACATTCATGCCGATCACCAAGGGATTCCAGCAACTCGTCGACGAGGCCATGGCCCAGGTCACCACCTATAGCGTGGAGCAGGTGCGGGCGCGCCTGGCCGATGGCAGTATGCAGATCGTTGACATCCGCGACCCCCGCGAACTCGAGCGCGAGGGCACCGTACCCGGCGCCCTGCTGGCCCCGCGCGGCATGCTTGAATTCTGGGTCGACCCGGCCTCGCCTTATCACAAGCCGGTCTTTGCCGATGAGTCCAAGGAGTTCGTTCTGTTTTGCGGCGCTGGCTGGCGCAGCGCGCTGGCTACCAAGACGCTGCAGGACATGGGCATGCGCAATGTGGCCCACATCGACGGCGGCTTTTCAGCCTGGAAGAAAGAAAGTGCACCGGTGGTCACGCTCGACGAGCACAAGAAAGAAAGCGCGGCGCGCAAGGGCTAAGCCACATGGCCGCCCAAGCCGATTGCCCCTGCGGCAGCACCGATGCGCGCGGCCGTGCGCTGCCACTGGCTCAGTGCTGTGGGCCGCTTCTGGCGGGCGAGCTCGCTCCCAGCGCAGAGCGCTTGATGCGATCGCGCTACAGCGCCTTTGTGCTGGCGCGGCTGGATTACCTTTTGGCGAGCTGGCATGCCAGCGCACGACCGGCGCAGTTCGAGCTGCAGCCCGGCGTCAAGTGGCTGGGCTTGCAGGTCCGTGAACATGCCTTGACCGGGGCGGACACGGCCGAGGTGGAGTTCGTGGCGCGCTACCGGGTGGGCGGGCGCGCCGTGCGCCAGCAGGCGCGCAGCCGCTTTGTGCGCGAAGATTGGCGCTGGTTCTATGTGGACGACGTGGGCTGAGACTGGCGTCTGCAAAGCCATCGACGCGCAGGGCGGCAGTGCAGTCCGGCCCCTTGCTGGCTGACACCGCCTCACGCCCGGCGCCGCAAACTCCGCTGCCTCCTAAGCCTTAAGCGGCGTGGGGCTTCGTGGGGCGCCGCTCCAGCCCACAATATAAAGTTCTATCAGGGGAGAAGACAGTGAAGGTGGGACTGTGGGTGCTTACGGGCGGATGGATCCTCAGCTGGACGGCCAGCATGGCCCTGCTGGGGCATCTGATGCTGAGCCGGCGGGCGCGAAAGGCCCTGTCTTGAGCGCGGGCTGGGAGTCTTCGCGCAGTCTGCTCGATCCCGCCCTCGTCCGACGTTTTGTCCGCGAGGCCCGGCGTCGCCGGCTGGCGCAGCAGCTTGGCCAGCAGGGCGAGCCGCTGTCGTTGCAGCAGTTGCTGTCCATGCACGGGCAGGCCACCATGGCCGTGCTGCTGATCTTGCTGGCCCTGATCACCACCGTGCCCGTGGCCGGCGTGGGCACCATTTTCAGCCTGGGCATCATGGCCTGGGCCTGGCGCTGGGCTCGCCAGCAGGACGCGCCCCGGCTGGAGCGCCTGCGCGCGCTCAAGCTCAGCCCAGCCGCGGCCTACCGCTGTCTGCGCTGGTTGGCCTGGTTGTACAGCTTTGCTCACCGCCGTCTGCGGCCACGCTGGCAGGGCCTGCTCAGCCCGCGCCTGCGCTGGGCCTGGGCTGCATGGGTGGTGCTGATGGCGCTGGTGATCTTTCTGCCGATTCCCTTCGGCAACTTGTTTCCGGCCGTGGCCTTGCTGCTCTTTGGCCTGGGCCTGCTCACGCGCGACGGCCTGATGATGGTCTGCTCCTTGCTGCTGGGCGTGGCCGGCCTGAGCGTTCTGGGCCTGGCCGGAGGCTGGGCCTGGTCGGCCGTGGCCGGGTGGTGGCCGTCGGCGGGTTTCTAGAATCTGGGCCCATGACCTTCCAAGCCATCTTGTTTGACTGCGACGGCGTGCTCGTCGACAGCGAAGCCATCACCTGCGGCGTGCTGCGCGATATGTTTGAGGAGCAGGGCTGGCGCATGAGCCTGGCCGAGTGCATGCAGCGTTTTGTAGGCCATACCGTCAAGAGTCAGTGGCCCTTGATCGAGGCCAACACCGGGCTGGCCTTTTCCGAGGCCTGGCTGCAGCAGTTCTTTGAGC
>JBILDR010000162.1:0-7685 GCA_044352515.1 Polaromonas sp. | reverse complement strand
CCCTTGCCGCCACCGCCTGCGCTGGCCTTGATCAGCACCGGGTAGCCGATGCGGTCGGCCTCGGCCTGCAACAGGGCCGCATCCTGGTTGGCGCCGTGGTAGCCGGGAACCAGAGGCACACCGGCTTGATCCATCAGGCGTTTGGACTCGGCCTTCAGGCCCATGGCCGCAATCGCCGAGGCGGGAGGGCCAATGAAGACCAGGCCGGCATCGGCGCAGGCCTGGGCAAATTCCTCGTTCTCGCTGAGGAATCCGTAGCCAGGGTGTATGGCTTGCGCGCCCGTGGCCTGCGCCGCTTCAATGATGCGCTGCCACTGCAGGTAACTCTCCTTGGGCGCCGAGCCGCCGATGTGCAGCGCCTCGTCGCAGGCAGCCACATGCTTGGCCTGCGCATCGGCATCGGAATACACGGCCACCGTCTGCACGCCCAGGCGTCGGGCGGTGGCAGCCACGCGGCAGGCGATTTCGCCACGGTTGGCAATCAGGATTTTCTTGAACATCTTGGTTTCCTAGTTAAGCGAGCCAGTTGGCAGGGCGCTTGCCCAGAAAGGACTGCAGGCCTTCCTTGCCCTCGCTGCTGGCGCGAATGTCAGCAATGCGGCGGGCCGTCTCGGCGCGCAGCTCAGCACTCAGCGGCTGCCCGCTGACATCGCGCACCAACTGCTTGCAGGCCCGGACCGCCGCCGGTCCATTGGCCGTCAAGACGGCCACGATCTCAGCCACCTTGGCATCCAGCGCCTCGGGCTCGCACAGCTCATGCACCATGCCCAAGGCATGGGCCTGCGTCGCACTGAAGCGCTCGGCCGTGACAAAGTAACGGCGCGCAGCCTGGGCGCCCATAGCACGCACCACATAGGGGCTGATGGTGGCTGGCGACAAGCCCAGGCGGGCTTCGGACAGGCAGAAGGTGACATTGCTGCTGGCCACCAGCACATCGCAGATGGCCGCCAGCCCCATGCCGCCGGCATAACAGTCGCCGTGCACACGGCCGACCACCGGTACCGGGCATTGGTCCAGGGCCCAGAGCATGTCGGCCAGCTTTTGCGCATCGTCGCGGTTTTGCTCCCAGCTGTAGTCGGCCATGGCCCGCATCCAGTTGAGGTCGGCCCCCGCGCAAAAGGCCTTGCCGCGTGCGCCCAGTTGCACCACCCGCAACTGCGGCTCGCTTGCCAACTGGGCAAAGGTTTGGGTGAGCTCGGCAATCACCGCGTCGTTGAAGGCGTTGCGCACATCGGGTCGGTTGAGCCAAACCTCGGCCACGTGGGCTGAGGGGCGGATGAGTTCGAGGGTGTTCATGTGCGAGGTCCTTATTCTTGGGTCTGGGCGAGGATGTTTGTCGTGGTGAGACCGGTGCCCTCACCCCTGCCCTCTCCCAGAGGGAGAGGGAGAAAAACTTCAGTAGCGTTTGGCCACCTCTTCGAGCATCACCTCGGTGGCGCCGCCGCCGATGGCCAGCACGCGCGCGTCGCGCCACAGGCGCTCGACCGCAGTCTCGCGGATGTAGCCCATGCCGCCGTGGAACTGCTGGCAGGTCTGAACCACCTCGTTGACCAGCTCGCCCGTGAGCGCCTTGAGCATGGAGACTTCCTGCACGATGTCATGGCCCTGCGTGACCGACCAGGCGCAGTGGTACATGAATTGGCGCGCCGCGCGGGTCTTGGCGTCCAGCATGGACAGGCGCTGGCGGATGGTCTGCTGGTCCCAAAGCGTGCCGCCAAAGGCCTGGCGCTGGCGCACATGGTCCAGCGTCAGCTTGAGCGCCTGCTGGCAATGGCCCACGGCCATGGCGCCCAAGGCAATGCGCTCGGTCTGGAAGTTCTTCATCACCGAGTAAAAGCCCTTGTGCTCCTGGCCCAGCAGGTTGCTAGCGGGAATGCGTACGTTGTCAAAAATCAGCTCAGCGGTGTCTGATGACAGCCAACCGGTTTTTTTGAGAGCGCGGCCCACCGTAAACCCAGGCGTGCCCTTGTCGACGATGAACATGGACATGTCTCGCTTGCCGGGGCCGGTCTTGGCCGCCACAAAGTACACATCAGCATGCACGCCATTGGTGATGAACATCTTGGTGCCGTTGATCACCCACTCGTCACCCTCGCGGCGGGCGCTGGTGCGGATGCCGGCCACGTCCGAGCCTGCGCCGGGCTCACTGATGCCCACGGCGCTGATGCATTCACCCGCGGTGATGCGCGGCATGTATTTGGCTTTTTGCGCGGGCGTGCCTGCGTGGTGCAAATGCGGGCTGGCCATGTCGGTGTGGACCAGCACCGTGATGATGAAGCCGGCGAAGGTGGACTGTGAAAGTGCTTCGGCAAACACCAGGTTACTCAGCGCATCGCCCTCACCGCCGCCGTACTGGCCTTCGTACATCAGGCCCAGCAGGCCCGCGCGCCCCATGCGCTGCAGCACCTCGCGCGGCACCATGCCCTGCTCTTCCCAGGCCTGGGCGTGGGGCTCGACCTCCTTGGCAATAAAGCGGGCCACCTGCTCGCGCAGCAGGGTGTGTTCAGATGTGTTGTAAATGGTGGCATTCATGGTGGGCAACTTCCTTATGGAACTCTTGTTGTTCAGTGCGACCAGGTGTTCAGATCCTCGAAGCTGCCGATGAGGTCGAAGTCCGCATCGCTGTGCAGCAGCACATGACCATGGCTGATGCAATAGCTGGCCAGCAGCACATCAATAGGGCTGCGAATGGTGCAGCCCCGGGCGCGCAAGCGGCGGTAGAGCGCGGCGGCCGTCAATGCGTTCTCAGCGCCGCCTATCTCGACCTGGGGCAGGGCCGACAGCAAAAACTCTGCCTCCTGCCAGGCAGCGTCGCGGCGAAAGCCCCTGAGCACCTCAAACATCACCAGGTCGGCAGTTCCCACCGTGACACTGCCCTCCTCCAGGCATTGAGTCAATTGCCTGCACTGAGGGGTGTTGACCTGCCTGAAAAAATCGATCCAGACGCTGGTATCGACCAGCATCATGGCTTTTTGCGTCCACGGTAGGGCTTGGGCGCAGCTTCTGCAGCAACGGCCACACGGGCGGGCGGCGAGGGCTCGCCCTGCGGGGGCAACAGCGCATAGGCATCGTGAGGCAGGCCTTTGGCTTTCAGGTCCGACTGTGTGTTCCGGTAATCGGCCCAGCCTTTGTCAGAGTCGTCCCAATGCAGCTTGCCGCGCAAGGCCAGCAAGCCGTCATAGACCTGGCGACGCTTGAGCAGGCGCAAGCCTTCTTCCACCGCCTCCCGCTTGGTCTTGAAGCGGCCCGTGGCCATGACTTCGGCCATGAGCTTGTCGTCGATCACGATGTTGGTTCGCATCTGGGCCCCGTTGATGTGTATTGATTTATAAAATCATACACACTACATGCGGAAAACGCCAAACTTGGGCTCACCGATAGGCGCGTTGAGCGCGGCCGACAAACCCAGGGCCAGCACCCGGCGGGTGTCGGCTGGATCGATCACGCCGTCATCCCACAGTCGGGCGCTGGCGTAGTAAGGATGCGATTGGTGGGTGAACTGGTCGAGCAGGGGCTGCTTGAACGCGGCCTCCTCCTGGGCGCTCCACTGGCCGCCCTTGGCCTCGATGCCGTCGCGCTTGACCGTGGCCAGCACGCTGGCGGCCTGCTCACCGCCCATGACCGAAATGCGCGCATTCGGCCACATCCAAAGAAAACGCGGCGAATAGGCACGGCCGCACATGCCGTAGTTGCCGGCGCCGTAGCTGCCGCCGATGATGATGGTGAATTTCGGAACGCTGGCCGTGGCTACGGCGGTGACCATCTTGGCGCCGTGGCGGGCAATGCCTTCGTTTTCATACTTACGGCCGACCATAAAGCCGGTGATGTTTTGCAGAAATACCAGCGGCGTCTTGCGCTGGCAGCACAGTTCGATGAAGTGCGCAGCCTTTTGCGCCGACTCCGAAAACAGCACGCCGTTGTTGGCGATGATGCCCACGGGCATGCCCTCGATGTGCGCGAAGCCGCAGACCAGGGTGGCGCCAAAGCGCGCCTTGAATTCATGGAACTCACTGCCGTCGACGATGCGGGCAATGATCTCGCGCACATCAAAGGGCTTGCGTGTGTCGGTGGGGATGACGCCATAGAGTTCGCGCGGGTCATACAAAGGCGCCACTGGCGTTCGCCGTTGAACGTCGGGCCTCTTGGCGCGGTTGAGCGAGGCCACCGCCTTGCGCGCCAAGGCCAGCGCGTGGGCGTCGTTCTCGGCCAGGTGGTCAGCCACACCGGATAGGCGGGTGTGTACATCGCCGCCGCCCAGGTCCTCGGCCGAAACGATTTCTCCGATCGCCGCTTTCACCAGCGGCGGACCACCCAAAAAGATGGTGCCCTGGTTCTTCACAATGATGGTCTCGTCGCTCATGGCCGGCACATAAGCGCCGCCGGCGGTGCATGAGCCCATGACCACCGCAATCTGCGCAATGCCATGCGCGCTCATATTGGCCTGGTTGTAGAAGATGCGGCCAAAATGGTCACGGTCCGGAAAGACCTCGTCCTGATTGGGCAGGTTGGCGCCGCCTGAGTCCACCAGGTAGACGCAGGGCAGCATGTTCTGCATGGCCACCTCCTGCGCACGCAGGTGCTTCTTGACGGTCATGGGGTAGTAGGTGCCGCCTTTGACGGTCGCGTCGTTGCACACAATCATGCAGTCCAGGCCTTCGATGCGGCCGATGCCCGCGATCAGGCCGGCGCTGGGCGCGTCGCCGTTGTACATGGCATGCGCTGCCAACGGGGCCAGTTCAAGAAAGGGCGTACCCGGGTCCAGCAGCATCTGCACCCGCTCGCGGGGCGGCAGCTTGCCTCTGGCCACGTGCTTGGCGCGCGCGGCCTCGCCGCCACCGGCTGCGGCCTTGGCAATCTGCACCTGCAGATCGTCCACGGCCGCCTGCATTTGCGCAGCATTGGCCTGGAACTCGGCCGAACGGGGATTGAGTTGGGAGGTCAACGCGGGCATGGAGGTCTTCCTTGAGGTCGGGGCGGGCTGGCCGCTGTAGGCAGCAGCATAGGCCTTGCGCAAACCCCTGGGGGGCGCAAATGGTTGCAAATCGTGCCAGCTCATTCCCAAAATGCCTCGATGCTGAGGCACACTAGCGAGCATGGCCGCAAGCACCGACGCCCGCCCCGCGATGTCCCCAGGCCCGGCCCGCACGCCGATGGCCTTTGTACAGGCCATTGTGGGGGCCTATCAGCGCCAGGGGCGCAATGCGTCCGGGGCCCTGAAGGCGGCACAAATTACGCCAGCACAAGCACAAAAACCGGGGGCACGCATCACCGCCGCACAGATGGAGGCGGTCTCCGGCCATGCCATGCGCGAGCTCGATGACGAGTCACTGGGCTGGAGCCGCCGCCCTCTGCCCTGGGGCAGCTACGGCATGCTGATCCGCGCCTCGCTGAGCGCGCCCAACCTGGGGGTGGCGCTCAAGCGCTGGTGCCGCCACCACGGCTTGATTTGCGACAACGTGGCCCTGCGCATTGAAGTCCATCCCCAGGGCGCCTGCGTGGTGCTACAAGAGCGCGAGCCGCTGGACGAGCTGCGCGAGTTCTGCATGGTCTCGCTGCTGCGCAATCTTCATGGCGTGGCCTGCTGGTTGATCGATTCGCGCCTGGCCCTGCAGCGCGCCGAGTTTCCTTTTGCAGAGCCTGCCCATGCCGACGTCTACCCGACCATCTTCCCAGGTCAGGTGGTGTTTCACCCCACCGACGAGCCGGCGCAAGGGCGGCTGTGGCTGGACGCACGCTACCTGGGCTTGCCGGTACGCCGCGACGAAAAGGCGCTGCGCCAGATGCTGCAGCGCGCCCTGCCCTTGACGGTGATGCCCTACCGGCGTGACCGCCTGCTGCTGGCCCAGGTCCGTCAGGCCCTGCTGACCCAGCCAGAGGCTGGGCGCAGCGCCGCCGACCTGGCAGGCCTGCTGCACCTGTCGGCCCGCACCCTGCATCGGCAACTCAAGGAGGAAGGCACCTCGCTGCAGGCGATCAAAGACGCGGTGCGGCGCGAACGTGCGCTCGAACTGCTCCAGCGCGGGCGCCAGCCACTCAAGCAGATCGCTGCCGCGGTAGGTTTTTTAAACGAAAAGAGCTTCATCAGAGCCTTCAAAGGCTGGACCGGGCAGACGCCGGCCGCGTTCAGGCAAGGGCAGCGGATGTGATGGAGGGGCTTAACTGGCCGGGTGAGCTTGCGGCATCAGGCCGCACTCGCATCCCTGAACGCGCGAAGTACTGAATTAATACGGGTCTGGTAGCCGGGGCCCTGGGCCTTAAACCAGGCAATGACATCTTGGTCAATGCGCATGGAAATCAGCTCCTTGTTCGCAATCGGCTTGAGGCCCCTGCGGACAATCCCCTTAACAACCGAGCTCGGGTCAAACTCAGGGTGCTCATCCGTCGGGCTAGCCTTGCGATCGGCGCTCATCAGACGCGGCCAGTCAGTCTTGGACTTCGCGGAAGTAACGCTGCGCTTCACGGGTGGTCGCTTTGCGGAAGGAGATGACACGGATTTCATAGTCGGTTTCGGTGTGGGCTACGGATACGGGCACCCCTGCAAGAAGGCCCAGCGTGACGAAGCGCCGCTCCTCGTAGCCAAAGCGCTCATCCTCAAAGCTCAGGGTCAGGCCTTCGAAGACGCGGGGTGCGTCAACAAAATCCAGACCGTGATCCTTGAGGTTTATGGCACGCTTGCGCTCAGACCAAGAGAAACGCATAGACGGATTGTAGCTACATGAAATTTCACCGCAACACCCATCGGGTCAGTGATGAATTTGCCGCAGCCGCCCAGCCTCAAATCCTACAACCGCAACTGCCGCATATGCTCGAACACCCGAGCAGCCCCTGCAGACTGCAGCGGCGCCACATCGACACCCGCAGGCGCGTAGGCCCAAACAGTAGCGCCAGCGGCCACGCCAGCGGTGATGCCCACCGGGGTGTCTTCCACCACCAGGCAGTGGGCCGGCGCCACACCCAGCGCGGCGGCAGCGGCCAGGTAGACGTCGGGATGCGGCTTGCTGCGCGGCATCTCGTGGCCGCTGAAAATGCGGCCTTCAAAATGAGCGTGCAAGCCCACTTTTTTAAGCATCATCTCAACCTTGAAGCGGTCGGCACCTGAAGCCACCGCAATGCGGCCTTCGCAATGGGCGTGCAGGTGGCTGACTGCTTCATGGACGCCCTCGATGGCGGTGATGTGCAGCGTCAGCCTCTCGTTGCGACGCTCAAAGAACTGCTGCAGCCAGGCCTCGGAAAAGGCCAGCCCGGTGTTGGCCTCGATCAAGGGCCACTGACTCTTGACGGTATGGCCTACAAAACGCTGCATGCACTCGGCCAGGCTCATACGCCAGCCCTGCTCCTCAAACATATCGCGCAGCACGCCGCAGGTGATGGCTTCGCTGTCGACGAGCACGCCGTCGCAGTCAAACAAGATAGCTTGGAAGGTCATGGGCCCAGATTCTAGAAACCCGCCGACGGCCACCACCCGGCCACGGCCGACCAGGCCCAGCCTCCGGCCAGGCCAAGAACGCTCAGGCCGGCCACGCCCAGCAGCAAGGAGCAGACCATCATCAGGCCGTCGCGCGTGAGCAGGCCCAGGCCAAAGAGCAGCAAGGCCACGGCCGGAAACAAGTTGCCGAAGGGAATCGGCAGAAAGATGACCAGCGCCATCAGCACCACCCATGCCGCCCAGGCCCAGCGCAGGCGCG
>JBILDR010000161.1:0-7700 GCA_044352515.1 Polaromonas sp. | reverse complement strand
TGGCCGAGCGCTTGGGCACCGAGGTGATCGAGTTCGAGGGTGTCTCCAAGTCCTTTGGTGACCGCCTGCTGATCGACAACCTGTCCTTCAAAGTCCCGGCCGGCGCCATCGTCGGCATCATCGGCCCCAACGGCGCCGGCAAGTCCACGCTCTTTAAGCTGATTGCTGGCCGCGAGAAGCCTGATGCCGGCACGGTCAAGCTGGGCAAGACCGTCCAACTGGCTTTTGTGGACCAGAGCCGCGATGCCCTGGCCGATGACAAGACCGTTTGGGAAGACATCTCGGGCGGTCTGGACATGATCACCGTGGGCAAGTTCCAGATGCCCAGCCGCGCCTACTGCGGGCGCTTTAACTTCAATGGTGGCGACCAGCAGAAAAAGGTGGGCTTGCTCTCCGGCGGCGAGCGTGGCCGCCTGCACCTGGCCAAGACCCTGATGCAGGGCGCCAACGTGCTGATGCTCGACGAGCCCTCCAACGACCTGGACGTGGAAACCCTGCGCGCCCTGGAAGACGCGCTACTCGAATACGCCGGCGCGGTCATGGTCATCAGCCACGACCGCTGGTTTTTGGACCGCATCGCCACCCATATTCTGGCGGCCGAGGGCGACAGTCAGTGGGTGTTTTTTGACGGCAACTACCAAGAGTACGAAGCCGACAAGAAAAAGCGTCTGGGTGAAGAAGGCGCCAAGCCCAAGCGCGTGCGCTTCAAAGCCCTGAAGTAATGGCCCGTCCGTCCGACGCCGAAGTTCTGGACCGCACACGGGCCTGGCTGGAAAAGGCCGTTATCGGCCTGAACCTGTGCCCTTTTGCCAAAGCGGTCTACGCGCGAGACAGGGTGCGCCTGGTGGTCAGCCAGGCCCGGCACATGGATGACTTGCTGGAAGAACTCGATAGCGAGCTTGACTTGCTCGTGGCGACCCCGGCCGAGCAGATCGACACCACGCTGATCGTCCATCCCACCCTGTTTCCGGACTTCTTAGATTTCAATGATTTCCTGGAAATCGCCGAGGGTGTACTGGACGAGCATGAGCTTGAGGGCGTGATTCAGTTGGCGAGTTTTCACCCGCAGTACCAGTTCGAGGGCACAGAGCCTGAGGACATGGGCAACTACACCAACCGCGCGCCTTATGCCACTTTGCATCTGCTGCGCGAAGAGGCCGTCGAGCGGGCAGTGGCCACACTGGCTGACCCCGACGCGATTTACCGCGACAACATCCAGGCCCTGGAGCAGTTGGGCCCCGAGGGTTGGAAAAAGCTGGGCCTGTAAGCCCCCGGGCGCCTGATCTACCGCTGCATCGCTGCGAGGGCGCAGCTCCCACCCCCTTCCAATCAGATTCGCGGGGACTTTGTAGGAGCGCCGCCCCGGCGCGATAGGGCCTTGCAAGCTTGGGCCGGCTTTAAACCTCGGCCAGCTGCGTCTTGGCCTTGTCCAGCCACAGCTGCAGATTGTCGAGCAGGCCGCCCTGGCTGAAGGAGCAGCTTTCTTCGGTGAACAAGGCCGATGACTCCAGCCTGTCGGTGATCTCGTTGAGCACTTGAGCATAGCGCTCGGGTAGCGCAGCGAGCAGGGCCTGCGCCGAGCGGGCGCGCTGGCACAGGGGCGCCACCGGGCTGCGTCCCTGGCGCAGTTGGGCCAGCAGTTCCTCGATCGCTTGCAGCTCGGTTTGTGCAGGGTTCATGACAAGGCCTTTTGTTGTGCCGCCCGGGTCCGCTGCTCATCACGCCAATCAGGCCAGAGGCTGAGCAGGGCCAGGACGATGAAGGGCACAGCCACCCAGGGCAGTTGGCTCATGCCGACCACGCCAATCAGCGAGCCGCCCGCAGCTGCGCCCAGGGCGGCGCCGACGTAGAGCATGGAGCTGTTCAGGCTCATCAGCATGGGCGCCTGGGCCGGAGCTAGGCTGATGAGCCGGCTTTGCTGCGGCGTCATCGAACCAAAGCTGTTGATGCTCCAAGTCACCATGACCAGGGTGAGCAGCACCGGATGGCCGCGGGTCAATGGCAGCAAGACCATGACGAGCGCAACAATGCTCAATTGCAAGGCCAGGGTCTTGAGCACGCCCAGCCGGTCGGCGGCCCAGCCGCCCATCAGCGTGCCCACCACGCCGCCGCAGCCGAATAGGGCCAGCACGATGGACAGCTCGTTGGCGTTGAGCCCACCGAGCTCCTGTAACACCGGGCCGATGTAGGTGAACACGAAAAAAATTGCGGTGAACATCAGCAAGGTGCGCAGCCAGACTCGCCATACCGCGCTTTGCGCAGCGGCGCTGCGCAGGCTGCCGGTGGCCACGGTGACCTTGATGGTGGTCGGCAGCAGGCGCATGGCCAGCAGCAATACCAGCGCGCTGGCGCCAGCGGCCAGCCACAGCGGCCAGCGCCAGCCCAGTTGCAGGCCGATCCAGGTGCCTATGGGCACGCCCACCGCATAGCTGACGCTCTGGCCCAGGTTGGCGATGGCTAAGGCCTGCCCGCGCTGCGCGGGCGCTACCAGGCTGACTGCCGTGGCCGAGGCGGCGGCGGTGAACATCACGCCCGCACCCATGATCACCCGGCCGACCATCAGCCAGCCCAGGCTGGGCGCCAGCGCACTGGCCAGGCTGCCCAGGCTGAACAGACCGAGGGCCAGCAAGATGGTGGCGCGCCGGCTCCAGCGGCCGGTGGCCAGAATCAGCATAGGCGCCAGCACCGCCGCGCCCAGCGCGTAGGCGGTCATGGCTTGGCCGGTGGCCGCCAGGCTCACGTTCAGAGCCTGGCTGACCGGCTCCAGAATGCCACCGAGCACAAAGGCGCTGCTGGCGATGATCAGATTACACAGGGCAAAGAAATACAGCAGCGCCGGCATGCGGCCTGCGCTGGCGGGAGAGGACTTCAAGATGTCGGGCTCTCGCGGTTTAACTTCGCGGTTCAAAGCTGCATGCCCACCGAGGCATAAACCCGTGGTGCGAAATAGCTGCGGGTGCGCTCGGTGACGGTCTGCCCAGCGTCCTGGTAGGAGCGGCTGCGGCTGATGGGCGCGTCGCCGATGTTGTAGACGCCCACCCGCCAAGACCACTTGCGGGCCACCGAGTGACCCACATGGGCGTCGAGGGTCACGCGCGACTGCTCGCGCCCCCTGAGGGTGGGCGTGGTCAGGGCGGCCGGGCCGTTGAGCGTGAGTCCTATGCCCCCGAAGGTGCCGCCGGTGCGGCGCATAGGCTGGTTAATGTTCAAGCTGGCGGTGTATGTGGACTGACCGGGAATGGCCATGCCTTCGCGGTCGCCGTCGATCATGCGCGACTGCAGCACGGTGGCGTTGGCGGTGAGCAGCCAGCTGCGCGCCCAGCCGCTATCGCTTAAGGTACGCTTGATATCTCCCTCCAGACCTACCGTGCGGGCGTTGCCGATGTTCTGGCGCTGTTCCTGCCACTGCGTGCCTTGCTGAAACACCTGGGTGGCGATCACGTCGCTGACCTGGCGCACGAACAGGCTCAGGCCCATCTGGCCTTGGCCGGGCAGGCGCTGCTCGACGCCGATGTCGAAGGTCTGGGTGACTTCCGGTCTCAGGTTGGGGTTGCCGATCTGGCTAGCGTTGCTGATGCTGTTGATACCCTGGCTGGGCACGGTGCGCTCGAGCAGGTCCCACACGCTGGGCTGGCGGGTGATGCGGGCGATGTTCAAGCGCCACTGCGCGGTTTCGCTCAGCGGCGTGCGGGTGTGCAGCGAGGGCTGCCAGAAGTTGAGCTGCTGGTTGACCTGCAGCGCATCGACCTGCGAGTGCAGCTTTACCGTCTCGCCGCGCAGGCCCAGCGTCAGGGTGGTCTTGGCCGGCAGTGCCCACTCGTTCTGGCCCCACAGCGCGGCCCGCTCGATGCGCGAGTTGAGCGCCTGCAGGGCCGATGCGCCGTCTTGGCTGCCGCCGCTGGCCTGGCGATTTTCATATTCGAGCCCAGTCATCCACAGCAGCGACTCGCGCGCGCCGGTGAGTTTGGACTTGAGTTGCCAGGTCGACTCGCTGCGGTCTTCGCGGTAGGTGCCGGCAGCACGCAGGCGCTGGCTGTCGTCGCTTTGCTGGTTGCCCGACAGGCTGCTTTCTAGCTTGCCGATGGACAGACGCCGCGTCCAGTCGCCGCCAAGCTGCCAGGAGCTGCGCTGGGCGCTGGAGCTTTCAGATTGCAGCAAGCCGCCGCTGAGCTGCTGGTAGTCGCCGCTGCTCTTTGAGCCGCTGATGTTGCCGCGCAGCGAGACCTGGTCGCGTCCGATGCGACCGTTCAGGCGCTGAATCAGCATCCAGTCGTCACGCCGGGTGCGGCTTTCCGAGCGGGTGTCGGTGAGCACGCCGCCGACTTCGCTCTGGCGTTCCTGATCGGAGCCGCTGAGTCCGCGGGCCAGCCAGACGCCGGTGAAAAAGGACCAGGTCGCACTGCTGGCCGGCGCCTTGGGATCGACGTTGCCGAGCGGGCCGGTGCGCATGGCCCACAGGCGGGGGCTGTGCTGATCCCAGGCGATGTTGTCGGTCAGTCGCACCATGGCTGTTCGCTGCGGCATGGCCTGGCGCAGCACGATGTTGACCGTGCCGCCGCTGGAGCCGGAATACTCTGCGCTGGGTGAGCGGACGATCTCGATGCGCTCGATCAGATCGGCCGGCAGCTGGTCGATCGGCAATTGGGCCCGGCCTGCCGAGCGTTGACCGTCGATCATTACCCGGGTAGCGCTGCTGTCGAGCCCGCGCATGCGAATTTCAAGGTTGCCGTTGGCCCCAGTGGTGACCTGCAGGCCCGGCAGGCGACGCAACACGTCTTCGGTGCTGTCCACGCCCATGAGCTCGATGTCCTGTCGGTCGACCACCACCAGTGAGCCGGTGGCCTGAAAGCGTTCTTCGAGCGAGCGGCGCGTGGTGATCACCACCTCACGCAGGGTTTGCGTTGCGCCATCAGTCGGGCCTTCGTCGGGGTCCATCTGTGCCTGGGTTAGGCCGCTGCTGGCCAGGTAGACGGCGAGGCAGACAGTCTTAGCCAAGGCTGAGCGACGGGGGAGCGAGCGGCGATGTGGCATGGTGGTGTCCGTCCGAGGAAATGCTTAGGGACGCAAGGGTTTGCGAGGGATTATCCCGGAGGCTGTACGCGGCTGCTGTCGCATTTTGGCGGGGCAGCTTGGCGCTAGGCGGACTCAGCGCAGGCGCTGCGGCGTGATCTCGACCGTGTCCTTGGCATTGCCGATCCAGATATTGCCGTCTTGGATGGTCAGCTGCAGTTGCATGCTGCGCTCGGTCAGGCGGGCCAGGGCCTGGCTGGGCTCGGCCTCGATCTGCCAGACGCTGATGTTGTCGGCCCGGGTGATTTTGGTCTCCAGACCCTTCCACCAGACGGCTGTGCTGCTGGCATGGCTGTACACGCTCACCCGCGCCGAGCGGCCGGCCGCACGCATCAGGCGCTTGTCGTCGGGCTGGCCCACATCGATCCAGTGCAGCAGGGCGTCGGTGTAGTCGCGGTGCCAAAGCGCGGCTTCGTCCACGTCCCACAGGTCTTTGGCAAATTCGAGCTGGCCGGCCTTGTCATCGGGCGCCACGTTCAGCGCAAAGGCCAGCAGCCGCACCATCATGCGCTCATCGGTCTCCGAGGGATGGCGGGCGATGGTCACCGCATGGTCGGCATACAGATGCCGGTCCATGTCTGCGATTTGCAGCTGGGCTTTGTAGATGGTGGCCTTCAATGCCATGACGGGGCTCCGGAGCAAAACCTCCATTGGAACAGGATTGCCAGCGGCTGGCTGTTAGAAGGGGGCGGGGCTGTCAAAGCGCAGGGCTTGCCCGCTCGCGGGGTGGCGCAAGCTCAGGCTGCTGGCGTGCAGCAGCAGGCGGGGCGCCGGTAGCGCTTGCCCGGTTTGCGGTGGGCCATAAAGCGCATCGCCCACGATGGGGTGGCCGATGGCCTGCAAATGGACCCGCAGCTGGTGCGAGCGTCCGCTCAGCGGCTCGAGCAGCACCCGGGTTTGGCCCGAGGCATGGGCCAGCACCTGCCAGCGGGTCTGGCTGGGCTTGCCGTGCACGGCATCGACCCGTTGCAGCGGTCGGCGCGGCCAGTCGGCGGCCAGTGGCAGGTCGATCAGCTGCCAATCGCCGTCGGCCTTCATCAGGCCATGCACCACCGCGGTGTACTGCTTGCTGATGGCGCGCTGCTCGAAGGCCTGGCCGAGCAGGCGCTGGCTGAGCGCATGCCGGGCCATGAGCATCAGGCCCGAGGTGGCCATGTCCAGCCTGTGCACCACCAGGGCGCCGGGCACCTGGGTCTGCGCCCAGCGGCTCAGGCAGTCTTGCTTGTCGGGGCCGCGGCCGGGTACCGACAGCATGCCGGCGGGTTTTTCCAGCACCAGCAGATCCTTATCCAGGTGGATCAGGCCGGGGGCCGTTGCGCTGTGGGGCTCGCTCATGGCCGGGGATTATCGGTAGCCGCTGCCCGGGGACCGCCTGGCTCTGCCTTTGTGGGGTTACAGTTGCGCCCCATGTCCGAGACCCACAGCTTGCGCGACCTTTTCCGCATTGGCGACTACATGCGCATGTGGTTTGCCCGTCTGTCGAGCACCGCCGCCCAGCAGATGCTGATGGTGGCGGTGGGCTGGCAAATGTACGAGCTGACCAACAGCGCCTGGGACCTGGGCCTGGTGGGGCTGTACCAGTTCGCCCCCGCCTTGTTGTTCACCCTGGTGGCGGGCCATGCGGCCGACCGCTTGCACCGCGGCCGCATCATTGCCCTGTGCCTGTTGGCGCAGGCGGTGGTCGCGCTGGTGTTGGTGGCAGCTACCTCGGGCTGGGGGCAGGATGGGCAATGGCTTTCGCGTGAGCTGTTGCTGGGTATCTCGCTGCTGCTGGGTTTGGCGCGTGCATTTCAGATGCCGGCTCAGCAAGCGCTGGCCCCGCTGCTGGTGCCTGCGGCCATGCTGCCGCGCGCCACCGCCTTTAACTCGGCCGGCACCGAAGTGGCGGTGATTGGCGGGCCGGCCTTGGGCGGTCTGGTGTTTATCGCCGGCGCTGTGGCAGTCTACGGCCTGTGCCTGGCTTTGCTGCTGCTGGCCTCGCTGCTGGCGCTGACCTTGCGCTACCGGCATGTGCCGCCGGCGCATGAACCGGTCACCCTGGACAGCGTACTGGCCGGCCTGACTTTTGTGTGGCGCAGCAAGCTGCTATTGGGCGCGGTGTCGCTGGATTTGTTTGCGGTATTGCTGGGCGGGGCCACCGCCTTGCTGCCGATTTTCGCCAAGGATATTTTGCAGGTCGGCCCCTGGGGCCTGGGCCTGCTGCGCGCAGCGCCGGCTGTGGGCGCCCTGCTGATGTCCTTGGCCTTGACGCGTTGGTCCATGGACAGCCGGGTGGGTCACAAGCTGATGGCAGCGGTGGCGGTGTACGGGCTGTGCATGCTGGTGTTTGGCCTGTCCACGCATTTTCTGCTCTCGCTGTTGGTGCTGGCCATCTCCGGCGCGGCCGACATGGTCAGCGTGGTCATACGCATGACGCTGATTCAGCTGGAGACCCCGGACCACATGCGAGGCAGGGTCAGTGCGGTCAATTCGATTTTTATTGGCGCCTCCAACCAGCTCGGGGAGTTCGAATCGGGGGCGACTGCGGAGTGGTTCGGTCCGGTCGGCTCGGTGGTGATCGGTGGCGTTGGCACCTTGCTGGTGGCAGCCACCTGGATGCGCCTGTTTCCAAGTCTGGCCCAACGCGATCG
>JBILDR010000160.1:0-7706 GCA_044352515.1 Polaromonas sp. | reverse complement strand
TCGATGATCAGCTCGGAGACTGCCTTGTTCTGGAAGAAACTCTTGCCCAGGTCAAAGCTCGCAAACTGCACCAGCATCTGAAAAAAGCGCTCATGGGCCGGCTTGTCAAAGCCGTACAGGGCCTTGATCTGCTCCAGGCGCTGGGGATTGACGCCCTGCGCGCCCCGGTAGCTCAGGCCGCCGGCCTCAGCGCCGCCGCCGCCGGGGCCGGCCTTGGCTTCGGCCAGGTATTGCTCGACCGGCCCACCCGGCACAAACTGAATGACGACGAAGGTCAGCAGCAAGACCCCGAGCAGGGTCGGAATCATCAAGAGCAGGCGTTTGACGATATAGGCCAGCATCAGCGCCTCCACCAGGTAAACAGAGCCCAGGCTTCCCCGGTAACGTAGGGTGGCATTTGCGCCGGCCGGGCCAGCCTTTGTTGATTGAAGGCCATGCGGTGGGTAGGTGCAGACCACTGGGGGATCAGGATGTGGCTGTGCGCAATCACCCGCTCAAGAGAGCGGCAGGCTGGTAAAAACTCCGACTTGGTCTTGGCCGCGACCATGCGTGCGATCAGTGCATCGACCGCCGGGCTGCTGATGCCGGTCAGGTTGCCCGAGTCCTCGGTCTGCGCCGCCTTGCTGCCAAACAGATCGGCGTACTCTTGCCCCGGGCTGTGGGTGCCGCCATAGGCAATGGTGGTGATGTCGAACTCGAAACGCTGCAGTCGCTGTTGGTAGAGCGCGTAGTCGACTGGGCGGTAGTTCATGCGTATACCCAGCTTTTCCAGGTTGCGCGACCAGGGCGTGACCACCCGGGCACCGCCTTCGTTGCTGTCAAGGTACTCAATCACAAAAGCCTGCCCTTGGGCGTTGCGCAGCACCCCGTCCTGTATGGTCCAGCCGGCCGCGGCCAGCAGGTCGCGGGCGCGCCTGAGGTTGCCGCGCAAACTGCTGCCCTCATCGGTGCGCGGTGGCTTGGCCATGGGGCCAAAAGCCGCAGCTGGAACCTGGTCCTTCCAGGGCTCGAGCAGCGCCAGCTCAGGCTCGCTCGGCAGCCCAGAGGCCTGGCAGTCGGTGTTGCCAAACAGTCCCACCACCCGCTGGTAAGCGCCGTAAAACAACTGGCGGTTCATCCATTCGTAGTCCATGGCCAGGCCCAGGGCTTCACGCACCCGCACATCCTTGTACTTGTCGCGCCGGATGTTGATCACATAGCTCTGAAAGCCTGAAGGCAGCTTGTGCCTGAACTCGCCCTTGAAGAGCTCGCCGCTGTCAAAGCGCTTGCCCTTGACGCGGCGGGCCCAGTCGCCCGCCGAGAAAAACCGCATCAGGTCGAACTCGCCGGCCTTGAGCGCCTCCAATCTGGCGGTGTTGTCCTTGTAAATCTTGACGGTGATGCGGTCGAAATTGGCCATGCCACGGCGCACGCCCAGATCGCGCGCCCAGTAGCCGGGATCGCGTACATAGGTGATGTCCTTGCCAAAGCGCACCGGCCCGATCTTGTAAGGGCCGCTGCCTATGGGGATGTCCATCACCACCTGGTCAAAGCGCTTGGCTTTACCGCCATCCACGCCCCAGGCGCGGCTAAACACCGGCAGGCCTCCGACGGTCAGGGGCAATTCCCGGTTGGGTTTGCGAAAGCGGTAGCGCACCGTCAGGTCGTCCACCACGTCAATGCCGGCCACGTCTTCGAGCATGGTCTTGTAGGCCGGTGAGGTGTAGGGCCCCATCAGGGTGTCATAGCTGTGTTTGACATCGGCCGCCAGCACCGGGCTGCCGTCATGAAAACGGGCTTGCGGGCGCAGCTTGAAGGTTGCGCTCAGCCCATCTGCGGCCACGCTGACATCTTCGGCCAGCAAGCCGTAGCCCGAGCCCGTCTCATCAAGCGAGCCGACCAGCAGGCTGTCAAACATCACATCGCTCAGGTAGGACGGCGCACTGCCCTTGATGGTGAAGGGGTTGTACTTATCGAAGGTCGAGGCGCGTGAGTTGCTGACCAGGCGCAAATCGCCTCCGCGCGGCGCTTGAGGGTTGACGTAGTCAAAATGCGCAAAGCCAGCCGGGTACTTCAGGTCGCCCCAAAGCGCATAGCCGTGCGCCGCCCATGCGGGCAGCGCGGCCAAAGCAGCCCCCAGTGCAAACAAGACCCGGTCAAAAAACCTCATGCGACAATTCTGCCGCAAGAAGACCGGCAGGCGCCGCACAGGGGAATGCGCTTGCACCTCCAAAGGAATAAAAAATGGGATTTCTGCAAGGCAAAAAGCTCTTGATCACCGGCGTGTTGTCCAACCGCTCCATCGCCTACGGCATCGCTCGGGCCTGCCATGCGCAAGGGGCCGAGCTGGCTTTCAGCTATGTCGGCGAGCGCTTTAAGGACCGAATTACCGAATTTGCGGCCGACTTTGGCTCCAAGCTGGTGTTCGATTGCGACGTCGGCAGCGATGAGCAAATTGCCCAGCTCTTCAAGGACCTGGCTGAGCACTGGCCGCAATTTGACGGTTTTGTGCATGCCATCGGCTTTGCGCCTCGAGAGGCGATTGCCGGCGATTTTCTCGATGGCCTCTCGCGAGAAGCATTCAGAATCGCGCACGACATCTCTGCGTACAGCTTTCCCGCTATGGCCAAGGCTGCGGCCCCCATGCTGCGCGACAAGTCGGCCCTGCTCACCCTGAGCTACCTGGGCGCCATCCGCACCGTCCCCAACTACAACACCATGGGACTGGCCAAGGCCAGCCTGGAGGCTTCGGTGCGCTATCTGGCCGAGTCTCTGGGGCCCAAGGGCGTGCGGGTCAACGGCATCAGCGCCGGCCCCATCAAAACCCTGGCGGCCAGCGGCATCAAGGGCTTCGGCAAGATCCTGAGCGTGGTGGCCGAGACCTCACCGATTCGCCGCAATGTGACCATCGACGATGTGGGCAACGTTGCAGCCTTTTTGCTCAGCGACCTGGCTGGCGGCGTCAGCGCAGAAATCACCTATGTGGACGGTGGCTTCAGTCAGGTGGTCGGCGGTATTGCTGAACCTGCCGCCGAATAAGGCCCGATCGCGCCGGGGCGGCGCTCCCACAGAGCCTTGACAAGGTTTGTGTGGGTGTAGGAGCTGCGCCCTCGCAGCGATGCGGCGGCTGTGCAAACGCCGACATCGCGCCGGGGCGGCGCTCCCACAGAGCCTTAACGGTGTTTGTGTGGGCGTAGGAGCTGCGCCCTCGCAGCGATGCGGCGGCTGTGCAAACGCCGACATCGCGCTGGGGCGGCGCTCCCACAGAGCCTTAACAATGTTCGTGTGGGTGTAGGAGCTGCGCCCTCGCAGCGATGCGGCGGCTGTGCAAACGCCGACATCGCGCCGAGGGCGGCGCTCCCACTGACAAAAGGCTAAAGCATCAGAGCTTGACGCAGTCGGCGCAGTAGCGCACCTTACCCGAAGCGTCGGCCTCTTCCACCAGACCGTGGATATCGGTCTCAAAGCCCGGGCACTGGGCATTGAATTCGCGAGCAAACTTCAGGTAGTCGACGATCTTGCGGTTGAACACCTCGCCGGGCACCAAGAGCGGAATGCCGGGTGGATAAGGGGTCACCAAGCCGACGGTAATGCGGCCTTCGAGGTCATCGATTTCCACCCGCTCGGTTTTGCGGTGGGCGATATGGGCATAGGCGTCGCTGGGCGTCATCGCCGGTGCCAGATCGCTCAGGTAGACCTCGGTGGTCAGACGGGCGATGTCGTACTTGGCGTAGAGCTCGTGGATGTGCTGGCACAGGTCGCGCAGCCCCATGCGCTCGTAGCGCGGGTACTTCTGGCAGAACTCGGGCAGGATGCGCCACATCGGCTGGTTCTTGGCGTAGTCGTCCTTGAACTGCTGCAGCGCGGTCAGCAAGGTGTTCCAGCGGCCCTTGGTGATGCCGATGGTGAACATGATGAAGAAGCTGTAGAGCCCGGTTTTTTCAACAATCACACCGTGCTCGGCCAGGAACTTGGTCACGATGCTGGCCGGGATGCCGGTGGGCGCAAACTTGCCGTTCAGGTCCAGGCCGGGCGTGACGATGGTCGACTTGATCGGGTCGAGCATATTGAAGCCCGAGGCGATCTTGCCAAAGCCGTGCCAATTGGCTGCCCCGCTGCGGGAGCTGTTGCGGGCTGACTCGCCCTTGAGAATCCAGTCGTCAGCCCGGCCTATGCCCTCCTCGGCCAGCGCGTCCGGTCCCCAGACCTTGAACCACCAGTCTTCGCCATATTCGTCGTCGACCTTGCGCATGGCGCGGCGAAAGTCCAGCGCCTCGGCAATGCTCTCCTCCACCAGCGCGGTGCCGCCGGGCGGCTCCATCATGGCAGCGGCCACGTCGCAGCTGGCAATGATGCTGTACTGCGGCGAGGTCGAGGTGTGCATCAGATAGGCTTCATTGAACAGATGCCGGTCGAGCTTGACATGCTGCGAGTCCTGCACCAGTACATGGCTGGCCTGGCTGATGCCTGCCAGCAGCTTGTGAATGGACTGCGTCGCATAGACCACCGACTCCTTAGGCCGGACACGGCTTTTACCCATGGCGTGGTAGGAGCCATAGAAGGGGTGAAAGGCGGCATGGGGCAGCCAAGCCTCGTCAAAGTGCAGATTGGCGATGTAGCCGTCAAGCATGCCCTTGATGGTCTCGGTGTTGTAGAGCACGCCGTCGTAGGTTGACTGCGTCAGGGTCAGCACCCGCGGCTTGACGCTGGCGGCATCGACGCCCTTGAGCAGCGGGTTGGCCGCGATTTTGGCCTTGATGGCCGCCGGCTCGAACTCGGCCTGCGGAATCGGCCCGATGATGCCGAAGTGATTGCGGGTGGGCTTGAGAAAGACCGGGATTGCACCGGTCATGATGATCGAGTGCAACACCGACTTGTGGCAATTGCGGTCGACCACCACCACATCGCCCGGCGCCACCGTGTGATGCCAGACCATCTTGTTGGAGGTGCTGGTGCCGTTGGTGACAAAAAAGCAATGATCGGCATTGAAGATGCGCGCGGCATTGCGCTCGCTGGCACCAATGGCCCCGTCGTGATCGAGCAACTGCCCCAGCTCCTCCACCGCGTTACAGACGTCGGCGCGCAGCATGTTCTCACCAAAGAACTGGTGGAACATCTGCCCTACCGGGCTCTTGAGGAAGGCCACGCCGCCCGAGTGTCCCGGGCAGTGCCAAGAATAAGAGCCGTCCTCGGCATAGTCGAGCAGCGCCTTGAAAAACGGCGGCTGCAAGCCTTCCAGATAGCTCTTGGCTTCGCGAATGATGTGCCGGGCCACAAATTCGGGGGTGTCCTCGAACATGTGGATGAAGCCGTGCAATTCGCGCAGGATGTCGTTGGGAATGTGGCGCGAGGTCTTGGTCTCGCCATAGACGTAAATCGGCACGTCCAGGTTCTTGCGACGCACCTCTTCAATGAAGCTGCGCAGGCTGAGCACCGCCGGATCCAGGTCCGGCCCCGGGGTGAATTCCTCGTCGTCGATCGACAAAATAAAGGCGCTGGCGCGGCTTTGCTGCTGGGCAAACTGCGACAGGTCGCCGTAGCTGGTGACGCCCAGAATCTCGAAGCCCTCCGACTCTATGGCCTGCGCCAGCGCACGGATGCCCAGACCCGAGGTGTTCTCGGAACGAAAGTCTTCATCAATGATGACGATGGGAAAACGAAATTTCATGGCAGCAGGCAGCGGGTGGGCCCGAATTGGAAAAAAGGCGCTCAGTGTACGGAAAACCGGGGCTGATCCATGACAAAGCTGTTTCAAAGCAGCCTTCAGAGCTTTGGTCTGCCTCGCCTTGCCCACCGCCAGAGCCGAGCTTGTTGATAATGCCCCTTTGCGCTGGCCGATGCAGCTTAGAAGTCCCATGCACACCCTCAACGTTCTCGGTTCCGCCCTGCTCCCCTGCTCCTACGACCCGCTGACAGGCTACCTGCGCGACGGCTGCTGCCGTACTGATGAGTCCGACGCTGGCTCGCACCTGATCTGCACCCGGGTCACCGCCGAATTCCTGGAGTTTCAGCGGGCCCTGGGTAATGACCTGATCACCCCCAGGCCCGAGTGGCGCTTTGCCGGCCTCAAGCCCGGCGACCGCTGGTGCGTCTGCGCCAGCCGCTGGCGCCAGGCCCTGCTTGCCGGCCTGGCCCCGCCCGTCATTCTGGAGTGCACCCATATCAAGGCTCTGGAGTTTGTGACCCTGGCCGACCTTCAAAGCCACCAGTACAGCCCGCCCAAACGCCCCTGAAGCAGATCCTGCAGGCCGAGCCCGCCTTGGGTCGCTTGATAGAGGCAAAGCCTGGACTGCTACAATTGCGCGCTTTCGCGGAGAGGTGGATGAGCGGTTTAAGTCACACGCCTGGAAAGCGTGCGTGGGGTAAAACTCACCGCGGGTTCGAATCCCGCCCTCTCCGCCAGAAGATTCTTCAATGCTTCGAATCCTCGCTCGTAACTGATTCATCTGATTGTTGTTTTTCAATCCGATCGCGGCGTGATTTTGAAGCAAGCGCCCCGGCAGAAGGCCTTCCCCCAGATTGAGACGGCGGTCTGCTAAAAGCCACTTGACTGAGCGAGTTCGAAAGTCGATTTTTGAATCGTACTGATCAGACAGAGCGCTAATCGGCAGATCGGGCAGCGCTCATAAGCGTCTGGAGGTCGCTAGGAACAGGCATGCTTCGGAACGGGCTGACGTTGGCCCCCCCAGTATTGCCCGCGGGGATCAAGCAGAATGCGGTTTTTGTGGCCGCTCCGAAGATACGAAAAAGTTGCCCAGTGACCTCCCTGCTGCTCGACTGGCGCCATCCCCAGCGCATCATCAGGATGTGTGTTTGTATGTGTAGCCAGGTTGAGTTTTGCCCAAGGATGTGAGCACGCTCCAAGTGCCCAAACGCAAGGTGTGGGTCTGAATTGGACTCGGCTCGGGTGGCAGCAGCAACCTCGAGATCCCAGTGGGGTTTGATTCGCGCGTAGTGACTCTTCATGATGAACCTTGCGTGTTCCTAGTCGTCATGCGGCAGTTCTTGATGGAGACGCATGCAACTGCAACCCTAGTGCCGCGATGACCTTCATGATGGTCGCAAATTCGGGGTTTCCCTCGGCAGGTAGGGCCTTGTAGAGGCTTTCGCGCCCCAGCCCAGCCTCGCGGGCAATCTGACTCATGCCCTTGGAGCGCGCAATATCCCCCAGTGCAGCGGCGATCAGTGCAGAGTCGCCTTCTTGAAGGGCTGCTTCCAGATAAGCCGCCATGGCCTCTTCGGTAACGAGGTGCTCAGCCGATCCCCGACTCGGGTCTTGGTTTTCGGCATGATCAAAACTCCTTCAGATCGTTGGCCAAGGCCTTGGCGTTGCGGATGTCCTTGTCCTGGGTGGACTTGTCCCCTCGAGCCAGCAAGACAATCACGACTGCACCGCGCTGGATGAAATAGACCCGGCACCCGGGCCCGTGATCAACCCTCAGTTCCGAGACGCCAACGCCCACGGGCTTGGCATCGCCGGCGTAGCTGAGAGACAAAAGCCGGATGCGGACGTCGATGAGGGCAAGGGCGACTCCGTCTCGCAGTCCAGAAAACCATTTGGCGTAGGCTCTAAACGGTCACTTTTGGATTGCCAGTTATCTCAATGATTAAATTCCAACTTGTCGGTGGGATGTGTTGCTTTTCCAGTTTCGCGGCTCTGCAAAAGCGCGCGAACTCGGCCACCGACCTTGGCCATGTGCGTGGTGACGGTAGCGATGGCGGCGTCA
>JBILDR010000159.1:0-7758 GCA_044352515.1 Polaromonas sp. | reverse complement strand
CGACAGCCGGCGCCATCGGCCTGGCGATGGGCTTTTACGACGGTTTTTTCGGCCCGGGTACCGGCAGCTTGCTGGTTTTTCTGTTCGTGCGCGTCCTGGGCTACGACTTTCTCAATGCCTCGGCGGCCGCCAAGCTGCTCAATACCTGCAGCAATTTCGCAGCGCTTGGGCTGTTCGCCTTCAAAGGCCATGTCTGGTGGCATTACGCACTGGTGCTGGCCATCGCCAACGTGGCTGGCAGCCTGCTGGGCACGCGGCTGGCGCTCAAACACGGGGCCGGTTTTGTGCGCGCGGTATTCGTTCTGGTGGTCGGTGCGCTGATCCTGCGCACCGGCTACGACGCCTTCTTGCGCCAGGCGGCCTGATCAAGCCTGCGGCCGCACGCTGACCTCGCCGCTGCTGACCTCCACCAGACCGGCCGGCGTTTGCAGGCGCAGGGCGCCGCTGGCGCTGACGCCGCTGGCCAGCCCCTGGCGGCCGTCGGACAAACCCACCGTGCGCCCTTGCAGCAGGTCCAGGCGCGCAAAGCGCTGGGCAAAAGCGCTCCACCCCTGCCGCTCGAATTGCAGCACATCGCGCACCAGAGCCGGCGCCAGCGCGCCCAGCAGCTGCTCCGCGCTGACCGGAACCACACTTTGCAGCCAGGCCGGCGCGACGGCCGGCGCCGCGGCTGCGGCCTCACCTGCGACCGGCGGGAGCCAGCCCGGCGCAGGCTCCTTGATGTTGATGCCCACACCCACCACTGCATAGCGCCTCTCACCCAGGGCGGCGGTCTCAATCAGGATGCCGCCCAGCTTGGCCTGGCCCAGCCAAAGGTCGTTGGGCCACTTCAGGCCTACCGTGCGCGCGCCCAGCTCCGCCAGGGTCTCGGCCACGCTCACGCCAACGGCCAGCGACAGGCCGGCCCAATCGGCCGGTGCCAGCGGCAGGCCGAAAGAGAAGGTCAGACTGGAGCCCGGCGGGCTGTGCCAGCTGCGGCCCAAGCGCCCCCGACCGGCGCTTTGCCGCTGGGCCACCAGCAGCACAGGCTCGGCCTGCCCGCTGCGGCAGCGGCGCATCAGCTCGCTGTTGCTCGAATCGATCTCGGGCAGGATCTCGACCGTCAGGCCCGGCAGCAGCGGCTCGGCAGCCAGCCAGATGGCCTCGGCCGGCCAGCGAACCGGCGCGTCCGCGGGTCGGGCGGGGCCGTCGGGCTCTGACACGGGAGCAGCCGGCCGCGCAGCGCTCAGCGGCGGCGCTTGGGGGCCAACAGGGTGCCGCGGCACTGGGGCGCGCCGCACCAGCAGGGGTACTCGGCCTTGAGCTTGGGCGTGTAGGGCATGTCGATCACCAGGCCGTAGTCATAAAACAGCTCCTGGCCCGCGCGGATCTTGCGCAGCGTCTTGATGAAGATGCGTCCTTCTTGCTCGTCGGCCTCGCAGTTGGGAGCGCAGCTGTGGTTGATCCAGCGCGAGGAATTGCCGCCGTGCTTGGCGTCGATCACCCGCTCTTCGTCGATATGAAAGTAGAAGGTGTGGTTGGGGTCCTTCGGATCATGCGGATGGCGGCGCAGCGCCTCCTTCCAGCTGATCAGCTCGCCCACATATTCAATCAGCACCTCGCCTTTGGCCAGGTCCTGCACAGCAAACACCCCCTTGCCATGCACGCCCGAGCGGCGCGTCTGTATGCGCCGGCCACTGGCGGCTGATTTCTGGGGTGAAGCCACGGGCGCTGGGGTCTTGTTTTTGGGCACGGCGATTTTTTTGCTATGGTTAGTTTGTGCAGGCGCGTGCGCGTGTGCGCGGGCGCGCGAGGGGGCATTGTAGGGGTCACTGGGACCCCACCCTGCGCGACGCAAGCCAGGCAGCGGCACCCCAAGCCGCTCCACGGGAAGACGGACTATGACGACGAAGACTTTGGTAATTGCAGAAAAACCCTCGGTGGCGCAAGACATCGTGCGGGCTTTGACACCCACAGCGGGCAAGTTCGACAAACACGACGAATACTTTGAGGGTCCGGACTGGATCGTCACCTCGGCCGTGGGCCATCTGGTGGAGATCCAGGCGCCCGAGGAGTTTGACGTCAAGCGCGGCAAATGGAGCTTTGCCCACCTGCCAGTGATCCCGCCCTACTTTGACCTCAAGCCCATCGACAAAACCAAGGGCAGGCTCAATGCCATCGTCAAACTGGCCAAGCGCAAGGATGTGGGCGCCATGGTCAATGCCTGCGACGCCGGCCGCGAAGGTGAGTTGATCTTCCGGCTGATCCAGCAGTACGCCAAGTCCAGGCATCCGGTCAAGCGACTTTGGCTGCAGTCCATGACGCCGGCAGCCATACGCGAAGGCTTTGAGCGCCTACGCAGCGACAAGCAGATGCTGCCGCTGGCCGACGCCGCCCGCTGCCGCTCCGAGGCCGACTGGCTGGTGGGCATCAACGGCACCCGGGCCATGACCGCCTTCAACTCGCGCGACGGCGGCTTTTTCCTGACCACCGTCGGCCGGGTGCAAACGCCCACCCTGTCTGTGGTGGTCGAACGCGAGGAGAAGATCCGCCAGTTCGTCAGCCGCGACTACTGGGAGGTGCATGCCAACTTCCAGGCCGAGGCCGGCCAATACAGCGGCAAGTGGTTCGACCCTCAATGGAAAGCGCCGGCAGACAGCGGCGAGGAAAAAGACAAGGAGCAGCGCGCCGACCGCTTGTGGAGCCAGGCCGAAGCGCTGGCGGTCGTGCAGGCGGTGCGCGGCAAGGCCGCCAGCGTCAGCGAAGAGTCCAAGCCGACCACCCAGGCCTCAGGCATGCTGTTTGACCTGACCTCGCTGCAGCGCGAGGCCAACGGCAAATTCGGGTTTTCAGCCAAGACCACCCTGGCCCTGGCGCAAAGCCTCTATGAGCGGCACAAGGCCCTGACCTACCCCCGAACCGACTCGCGTCACCTGCCCGAAGACTACCTGCCGGTGGTGCGTCAGACCTTTGAGATGCTGGCTGACAGCGGCATGCGCCACCTGGCGCCCCACGCGCTGACCGCTCTCAACGGCAACTACATCCGACCCAGCAAGCGGGTGTTTGACAACAGCAAGGTCTCGGACCACTTCGCCATCATCCCGACCACGCAGGCGCCCAGCGGCCTCAGTGATGCCGAGCAAAAGCTCTACGACCTGGTGGTGCGCCGCTTCCTGGCGATCTTTTTCCCGAGCGCCGAATACCTGGTCACCACCCGCATCTCGCAGGTGCTCAGTCACCACTTCAAGACCGAAGGCAAGGTGCTGGTCAAGCCGGGCTGGCTGGCGATCTACGGCAAAGAGGCAGCCGAGGAAGTGGCCGACGCCAAAGAAGGCGACAAGGGGCAGCCACTGGTGGCCGTCAAGCCCGGCGAGAAGGTGCCGATCGAACACGCAGAGGCCAAAGGGCTAAAAACCCGGCCGCCGGCGCGCTATACCGAAGCCACCCTGCTGGGCGCGATGGAGGGCGCGGGCAAGCTGATCGAAGACGAGGAACTGCGCGAGGCCATGCAGGAAAAAGGCCTGGGCACGCCAGCCACGCGCGCTGCCATCATTGAGGGACTGCTCAATGAGAAGTACCTGCTGCGTGAAGGCCGCGACCTGATCCCCACCGCCAAGGCCTTCCAGCTCATGACCTTGTTGCGTGGCCTAGGCGCCGAGGAGCTCTCGCGCGCCGACCTCACCGGCGAGTGGGAGCACAAGCTGGCCCAGATGGAAAAGGGCCAACTCAGCCGCGATGAATTCATGGCGCAAATCAAGACCATGACCGAGAAAATCGTGGCCAAGGCCAAGGGCTACGACAAAGACACCATCCCCGGCAACTACGCCACCTTGCAAACCCGCTGCCCGAACTGCGGCGGCGTGGTCAAGGAAAACTACCGGCGCTACAGCTGCACCGGCCCGGACGGCGCCAGCGAGGGCTGCGGCTTTTCCTTCGGCAAGACGCCGGCTGGCCGCACCTTTGAATTGCAGGAAGTCGAGCAATTCCTGCGCGATCGTCGCATCGGCCCGCTCGACGGCTTTCGCTCCAAGGCAGGCTGGCCCTTTACCGCCGAGATGGTCATCAAGTTCGACGAGGACAGCAAGAACTACAAGCTTGAGTTCGACTTCGGCAACGACGATGCTGCGCAGACCGGCGAGCTGGTTGACCTGAGCGCCAGCGAGCCACTGGGCGCCTGCCCCAAATGCGGTGCGTCGGTGCGCGAGCATGGGAAGAATTACATCTGCGAAAAGTCGGTACCCACGGCAGAGCAGCCCACGCCGAGTTGCGACTTCAAAAGCGGGCAGATCATCTTGCAGCAACCCATCGAGCGGGCGCAGATGCAAAAGCTGCTCGCCACCGGCAAGACCGACATGCTTGACAAATTCGTCTCCAGCCGTACCCGTCGGGCCTTCAAGGCCATGCTGGCCTGGGATGCGGAGGCGGGCAAGGTCAATTTCGAGTTCGCGCCCTCCAAATACCCGCCGCGCAAGACGGCCGCCGGTGCGACAAGCCGCTCCGCTGCGCCAGCCAAGGCCGTGCCCGCTAAAAAAGTGCCGGCAAAGAAAGCGCCCGCTAAATCGAGCCAAGCGACCAAGGCGAGCAAGCCTGCTGCCGCCAAAGCACCCCGCCAGGCCAGTGCCGCCTCGCTCAAGCAGCCCAGCGCGGCCCTGGCGGCGGTGATCGGCAACACCCCGGTGGCCAGGCCGCAGGTGATGAAGGCGCTGTGGGACTACATCAAGGCGCGCGGCCTGCAAGATGCCAAGGACAAGCGCCTGATCAATGCCGACGCCGCCTTGCTGCCGGTGTTGGGCAAGCCGCAAGCCAATATGTTCGAGCTCGCAGGCCTGATCGGCAAACACTTGGGCTGAGGCCGAAGCCCTCGTTCTTTGGGAGTGCTCCCCCCGCGCTCCCACGCCCCCATCATCTGGCGCAGATCCGATCAGCCTGTCGCCTTACCCTCAAAACGCACGGTGACGCGGGTGCCGGGCAAGGGCGGCGGATGGCCGCAGGCATCGACGCTGACCTGGGCGCCATGCTGGCGCGCGATCTCGGCCACGATGGCCAGGCCAAGGCCTGAGCCGTCCACATTAGTGCCCAGCGCACGGTAAAACGGCTGGAACACCCGCTCGCGTTCATCTTCAGCAATGCCCGGGCCGGTATCTTCGACCAGCAGCAACAGCGAGCCGCTGAAGCCGTCGGCCAGCAGGCGCGCCGTCACCTGCCCACCTTCTGGCGTGTAGTTGATCGCGTTGTCGATCAGGTTGCGCACCATTTCCTTGAGCAAGGTGGCGTTGCCTTCCAAAAGGCTGGCGGCCTGCCCGGGGGGCGGGCCTTCATATCCCAGGTCGATGCGCTTGTCCAAGGCGCGGGCCAGAGACTCCTGGATGGCTTCACTGACCACCTCCACCAGATCGACCCGGGTCTTGGCCAAGCTGCGGCCGCTGGTCTCCGCGCGCGCCAGCGCCAGCAGCTGGTTGACGGTATGGGTGGCGCGCACACTGGCGCGACCGATTTGCTGCAGCGACCTCTTGAGTTCGTCGGCATCGGACTGGCGCTGCGCCAGATCGGCCTGCATGCGCAAGCCGGCCAGTGGCGTCTTGAGCTGATGCGCCGCGTCAGCCAGAAAGCGCTTTTGGGTGCTCAGGGACACCTTGAGCCGGCCGAGCAAGTCATTGATCGAAGACACCAGCGGCGCCACCTCCTCGGGCACCACCGACTCGTCGAGCGCGCTCATGTCGTCGGCCTTGCGCGCACGGATGCGCCGCTCGAGCTGCGCCAGCGGGCGTATGCCGCGCACCAGCGCTAGCCACACCAGCAGCACGGCCAGCGGCAGGGTGACGAATTGCGGCACCATCACGCCCTTAACAATCTCGGTAGCCAGGGTCTTGCGCTTTTCAAGGGTTTCTGCGACCTGAATCAGCACCAGCTCAGGGGCGGGGGTGTCCACCGTCGCCCAGGTATAGGCCACTCGCACATCCTGGCCCTGCATCTGGTCCTCACGCAGGCGCACCTCGCCATCAACCGGCTGGTTTTCCGGGGGCGGAGCAGGTAGATCATGCTCACCGGCCAGCAGCTCGCCCTGACTGCGACGCACCTGGAAATAAACCTGGTCGCTGTCGTCGGCGCGCAAGATCTCGCGCGCCGGTGCGGGCAGCGAAATGTACGGACGGCCCTCACGCACTGACAGCAGCTTGCTCAGCCCCTGCACATTGTGTTCAAGGGCGCGGTCGAAGGGTTTGCCCGCGATGTTTTGCGCCACCAGCCAGGTCAGCACCAGGCTGATCGGCCACAGCAGCAGCAAGGGCGTGAGCATCCAGTCCAGGATTTCTCCGAACAGGCTGCGTTTCTCGCGCTGGAAGATTTTCACGGCATTGCCTCAGATCGGCTCGGCCTGCAGCAGGCATGAGCACGGCGCTTGAAAATGAGGACCTTCAGGGGATTTTCTCGAGGCAATAACCCAGACCGCGCACGGTGGCGATGCGGATCGGCCCCTTCTCAATCTTCTTGCGCAAGCGATGGATATAGACCTCGATGGCGTTGTTGCTGACCTCTTCGCCCCACTCGCACAGACGCTCGACCAGCTGATCCTTGCTGACCAGGCGGCCGGCGCGCTGCAGCAAGACCTCCAACAAGCCCAGCTCACGGGCCGACAGTTCGACCATGTGGCCGTCGATGGTGGCCACCCGGCCGGCCTGGTCGTACACCATGGGCCCATGCTTGATGGTGCTGGTGGCGCCACCCATGCCGCGCCGGGTCAGGGCCCGCACCCGCGCCTCAAGCTCCTGCAAGGAAAACGGCTTGGCCATGTAGTCGTCGGCGCCATAGTCCAGGCCCTTGACCCGCTCTTCCACGCTGTCGGCTGCAGTCAGGATCAGCACCGGCAGGACACTGCCGCGCGATCGCAAGCGCTTGAGCACCTCCAGACCATGCATGCGCGGCAGCCCCAAATCGAGAATGAGCAGATCGAACTCGGAGTTGGTCATCAGCGCAGCATCGGCCTCAGTGCCGCTGGCCACATGGTCGACCGCGGCGCCGGAGGCCCGCAAGGTTCGCAGCAGCCCGTCGGCCAGGACCTGGTCGTCCTCGGCAATCAGAATTCGCATCGCGGTCTCCTCGGTGTGACGTCGACGGGCCTGTCGGCAGGGCCCCGCGCAATCTTGCTGTTCTGTGCAAATTCTAGGCTTTCCGGGCGTCTGCGAGCGCGAGGCCCGCAAGCGGCGGCACTGCCCTAGCGCGTACATCCGGATGGCGGCAGCCCCGCTGTGCGCACCTCCTGGGACCCAGCAGGTTCAGTCGCCTCTGTCTCGATCGTGGATTTGTGTGTACATGATTTAACTTTTGTTGACGCTGCCTGGGCTTAGGATCTGCCTGTCTCCGAGGAAGGCGGGCCCCGCCCCCTACCCTCTACAGCCCTAGCTTTACCACCATACCGGCTGGGCCTGGCTTTCCTCGGGGACGTTTCGTCAACTTTGTGCGGTGACCCTGAATGCGTCCCAAACTTAGCGCTGACACCCCTACTCACACACTGTGCCTAGCCTCGATCGATGACGCACGATCGTCTAATCCTTACCCGCTGCTGCCGAATGGGGCTGTCAACTGCCAGCGTAGGCCTCCAGCCCGAGCAGCACCACGGTGGCAACCTGCGGCCCGACGGCTTGCACGAACTCTGTCTGCGCCTGCTCCACCGCCCGCCGAAAAGCCTCCAGCCAGGCCAGGCCGGCATCGGTGAACACCACCTGCCGGGCTCTCCCGTCCTGCGGATCGCTCTGGCGTTGTACCAAGCCCCAGGCCTCGCAC
>JBILDR010000158.1:0-7812 GCA_044352515.1 Polaromonas sp. | reverse complement strand
ATCGATCTCCTGCACGCTGGCCTGAGCCACCGAGCAGCACAGTGCCTTGGCCATGATCTGCTCGTACAGCACCCCGCGCCGCACGGCGCTCAATTTCTTGGAGTCGTCCAGGCCACGGATAGGGTGGAGATCATCCAGGATCACAGCGGCTGCCACCACCGGGCCGGCCAGCGGGCCACGGCCTGCCTCATCGACGCCAGCCTGCAGGCCCGGCGCGTCCCAGTGAAACGCGGCTTGCTCAGGCGGCAATGATTTTCTCGATCGCATCACAAGCCAATCGGGCGGTATCGCGGCGCAAATCATGGTGCAGGCGCTCAAAACGCTGCGCCAGGGCCTGCGCCTCCGGCGGATGGTCCAGCCAGTGCAGCACGCCCTCGGCCAGGGCCTCGGGGGTGGCTCGTTCCTGCAGCAGTTCGGGCACCACGAATTCGCGGCTCAAGATATTGGGCAAACCCACCCAAGGTTGCAACTGCTTGCGCCGCATGATCTGCCAGCTCAGCCAAGGCATGTGATAGGCGATCACCATAGGCCGCTTGAACAATGCGGCCTCCAGGGTCGCGGTGCCGCTGGCCACCAAAGCGGCATCACAGGCAGCCAGCACCTGATGCGAGCGGCCGTCGACCAGGTGCAACGCCTGGGCATCAGGCCCGCTCCAGCCGGCGGCACGCGCCGCCTGCTCGACCGCAGCACGCAAAGCCGGCAGCACAGGTACCGCAAAGTGCAACTCGGGCCGCTCACGCAGCAGCAGGCGCGCAGCCTGAAAGAAGCGGCCCGCCAGATGCTTGACCTCGGACTGCCGACTGCCCGGCAACAGGGCCACCACCGGAGCGCCTTCGGGCAGGCCCAGGCTGGCGCGGGCCGCCTGTCGGTCCGGCGTCATCGGGATCATGCTGGCCAGCGGGTGGCCGACAAAAGTAGCGGGCACGCCCTGCGCAGCCAGCAGCTCGGGCTCGAAGGGAAAGAGGCACAGCACATGATCGGCCGCGGCGCGCAGTTTTTCCACCTTGCGCGCGCGCCAGGCCCAAAACGAGGGGCTCACGAAATGCACGGTGGCAATGCCCTGGGCCCGCAGCGCGGCCTCCAGGTCCAGATTGAAGTCGGGCGCATCGACCCCAATGAACACATCCGGTGGCGCCGCCAGCAGTCGCTCGCGCAGTTGCCGGCGTATGGCCAACAGTTCACGCAGGTGAGGCAGCACCTCCACATAGCCACGCACGGCCAGCTTGCGCTCGGGCCACCAGGCCTCAAAGCCCTGCGCTGACATGGCCGCACCGCCTATGCCCAAGGAGCGCAGTTGTGGCCAGCGCTGGCGGCAGGCGGCGAGCAAGGCGCCGCCTAGCAGGTCGCCCGACGCTTCGCCGGCCACCATGGCGAAACACGGCGACTGCGACATGGCCGAGCCTAGCGGACGATGCCGCGCTCGGCGGCGTCCAGAAAGGACAGCATCAGATCGATGTCGGCATCCGAGGCGGCATAGGTACCCCGCATGGCCGCCAGCGCGGCCTTGGCGTCGGCCAGGCTCAAGCCCTGGCGGTAGAGTGTGCGGTACATGCGCTTGACCACAGTAATGCGCTGATCGTCAAAACCACGCCGGCGCAGGCCTTCGGAATTGATGCCCTGAGCCTGGGCGGGATTGCCCACCGCGTTGACAAAGGGCGGCACATCCTGCGACAGCCGGGTCTGAAAGCCCGCCATCGCATGCGCGCCAACCCGCACAAACTGATGCACACCGGTCAAGCCGCCCAGCACCACCCAGTCGCCCACATGAACATGCCCACCCAATTGCGTGGCGTTGGCGATGATGGTGTTGTTGCCCACCATGCAGTCGTGGGCCACATGCACATAGGCCATCACCCAGTTGTCGTTGCCGACCCGCGTCAGGCCGCCACCGCCAGGAGAGCCAATGTTGAAGGTGCAGAACTCGCGCAGGGTGTTGCGATCGCCGATGTGCAGCGCGCAGGGCTCGCCTGCGTATTTCTTGTCCTGCGGGATCGCGCCGATCGAGTTGAACTGAAAAATCCGGTTGTCGCGCCCGATGGTCGTATGGCCTTCGATGACGCAATGCGCACCAATGCTGGTGCCCTCGCCAATGCTGACGTTGGGCCCAACGGTGCTGAAAGGGCCGATGCTGACCCGCTCGCCCAACTGAGCCTGGGGATCGACGATGGCGGTGGGGTGAATGGAGGCCATGTGCAGCTTCGTGACAGACTCAGGCAATGGTGCGCATGGTGCACATCAGCTCGGCTTCGCAGGCGATCTCACCGGCCACCCGGGTCACACCCTTGAATTTGTAGATGCCGGCACGGGAGCGCTCCAGGCTAACGTCCATCACCAGTTGGTCGCCGGGCTCGACCGGGCGCTTGAAGCGCGCCGCATCGATGCCCGCAAAGTAGTACACCGTCTTGTCGTCCATTTCAACGCCAGCCGCATCGAAGGCCAGCAAGGCAGCCGCTTGCGCCATGGCCTCAAGCATCAGCACGCCGGGCATGACCGGTCGATGCGGAAAGTGCCCGGTGAAGAAGGGCTCGTTGATGGTGACGTTTTTCAGCGCCTGGATGCGCTTGCCCGATTCAATCTCCAGCACACGATCCACCATGAGGAAGGGGTAGCGGTGCGGAAGCTTCTTGAGGATCTGGTGGATGTCCATCATGGTGCCTTGTTATCGCCCTGCGCCAGCTGAGCCTCGAGCCGCTTGATCCGGTCTCTGAGGCCGTGCAGTTGTTTGAGTGTGGCGGCGTTTTTTTCCCAGGCGGCATTGTCGTCGATAGGAAAGAGCCCGCTGTACAGGCCCGGCTTGCTGATCGAACGGGTGACCACCGAGGCCGCCGAAATATGAACACCGTCGGCCAGGCTGAGGTGCCCCAACACCACCGCGCCGCCGCCTATGGTGCAGCGCTGTCCAATGCGGGCGCTGCCGGCCACGCCCACGCATCCGGCCATCGCGGTATGCGCGCCCACATGCACGTTGTGGCCGATCTGCACCAGGTTATCGAGCTTGACCCCGTCCTCCAGGACAGTCTGGCCGAGGGCCGCCCGGTCCACGCAGCAGTTGGCGCCGATCTCCACATCGTCGCCAATGCGCACGATGCCCAGCTGCTCAATCTTGACCCAGCCATGGGGCGAAGGTGCAAAGCCAAAACCGTCAGCGCCAATGACCACGCCCGAATGAAAAATGCACCGACGTCCGACCAGGCAATCATGCCCGAGGGTGACCCGCGCAGCCAGCACCGTATCGTCGCCGACCTGGGCGCCCTCGCCCACCACGCAGTGTTCGCCGATGCGCACACCCTCGCCGATCACGGCATCGGCCCGCACCACCGCAAACGCCCCGATCGAGGCAGAGGCTGCCACCCGGGCTTGCGGATGAACGCGGGCGCTGGGATCTACCCCCGCCTCGGCGATCCGCCCATGGCGACGCTTCCACAGCTGAGTCAGCCGCGCAAAATACAGGTAGGGGTCAGCCACCACGATCGCCGGACCGCGCTGTACGGCCAGGGCCTCCATCGCGGGCGATACGATGACACAGCCGGCCTTAGAAAGGGGCAACTGGCTCTGGTATTTGGGATGGCTGAGAAAACTCAGCTGGCTGGGCCCTGCCGACTCGAGCGGGGCGAGCCCCTGGATCGGCAATTGAGCCGGACCGATCAGTCGGGCTGGAAACTCGGCCTCAAGCGCCTGAACAATCTGGCCGAGAAGCAGCATCGGGCCGCCGGCGAGCGCTCAGCCCCGGATCAACGAGAACCCGCAGCACTGAGGGACTTGATCACTTTTTCGGTGATGTCGTGCTTGGGGTTGATGTAGACCGCTTCCTGAATGATCAGGTCGAATTTTTCACTCTCGGCCAGCGCCTTGACCGCCCGATTGGCCCGGTCAATGATGGACTGGAGTTCCTCGTTCTTGCGGTTATTAAGATCTTCCTGGAACTCGCGGCGCTTGCGCTGGAACTCCCGATCCTGATCGACCAACTGCTTTTGCCGGGCGCTGCGCTGGCTTTCGGGCAGGGTCGGGCCTTCACGCTCGAGCCGGTCCGAAGAGGCCTTGATCTGGTTGCCCAAATCGTTGAGTTCTTTTTCTCGCTTGCCGAATTCGACTTCCAGCTTGGTCTGGGCTGCCTTGGCCGGCCCGGATTCGCGCACGATGCGGTCGAGATTGACGATGCCAATCTTGAAATCCTGGGCGAAAACGGACAGCCCCGCCAGGGACAGGGTCGCGCACAGGGCCATGGAGCTGAGGGCTTTGATCATCAGAAAGAGGTGCCGATCTGGAACTGGAAGCGTTGTATTCTATCTTCTGACTGACGACGCAGCGGATTGGCCAGGGCCAGCCGCAGCGGACCCATGGGCGAGATCCAGCTGATACCCACACCGGTCGAGGCGCGCAACTCCTGCGCCCGGATGGGTTCGCCTGCGGCGAACACATTGCCGGCATCCACAAAACCAAACAAGCGCAAGGTGCGGTCATTGCCCGCACCCGGGAAAGGCGCGCTGAGCTCTGCATTGAGGGTGATTTTCTTGGCCCCTCCCCGCGCCGCGCCGTTGTCGTAGCGTGGGCCCAAAGAGCCCTGCTCAAAGCCGCGCACCGAACCTAGGCCGCCGGAGTAGAAGTTTTTCAGCACCGGATAGGGCTGACCCGACATGCCTTTGCCAAAGCCGAACTCACTGTTCAATCCGATGGTGTACTGCTTGTTGAGCGCAATGTAGTTTTGCAACTGATACACCGCACGGACATAGCGGACATCGCCGCCCGCACCCCAATCACCATTGACACGCTGATACCAGCCTTTGGTGGGCACGAGGGCACTGTCACGCTGGTCCCGTTGCCAGCCCAGTGTCAGCGGCAGCGAATGCGAACGGCCACCGTATTGCTCGGTGTAAGCCAGCAGACCCGGGTTGGAGCCCGGGCTCACCGACAAGGACTCGACCCCGCCGCCGAAAAACACGGTGTCAACTTCGGTGAAAGGCACGCCAAAACGGATGCTGGCGCCTTGGGTCTTGAGCAGGTAGTCGGTGGCCTCTCCGGTCAGCGGTCGGCTGGTGCGACTGTAGACGTCAAAGGCGCGCGACACACCGTCAGCCGTGAAATAAGGATCGACCGTGGTGACCACCACCTGGCGGTTCAGACGGCTGGTATTGAGCTCAAGGCCCAGATAATTGCCCGTGCCCAGCACGTTTTCCTGGCGGATGCCAGCGATGAGGGACAGCCGGTCTGCGGTGGAATAGCCGGCACCGATATTGAGATTGCCAGTGGGCTTTTCAGCCACCGTGAAATTGAGGTCCACCTGATCTGGCGTGCCAGGCACGTCCTGGGTGTCCACATCGACCTGGGTAAAGTAGCCTAGGCGGTTGACCCGCTCGCGCGACAGGCGGATCTTGTCGCTGTCGTACCAGGACGACTCGTACTGACGAAATTCGCGACGCACCACCTCGTCGCGGGTGCGGGTGTTGCCAGCCACATTGATACGGCGCACATAGGCGCGCCGGGACGGCTCAGCCTGCAGGACAAAAGACACCCGGTTGTTGACGCGGTCAACTTCCGGCACCGCCTCCACCCTGGCAAACGCGTAGCCAAAGCTGCCGAAATACTCGGCGAAGGCCTTGGTGGTCTGGCTGACCTGATCGGCGTTGTAGGCCAGGCCCGGCTTGATACTCACCAGAGTCTTGAACTCCTGGTCCCGACCCAGGTAGTTGCCCTCCAGGCGCACCCCCGAGACCACAAAACGCTCACCCTCGGTGATGTTGATGGTCACCAGGATTTGCTGCTTGTCCGGCGAAATCGCCACCTGGGTGGAGTCGATGCGAAAGTCCAGGTAGCCGCGGGTTAGGTAGTAGGAACGCAAGGCCTCAAGATCGGCATTGAGCTTGAGGCGCGAGTAACGGTCGGACTTGGTGTACCAGCTGAGCCAGCCACCGGTGTCAAGGTCAAACAGGTCGCGCAGCGTGCTCTCCCTGAAGGCGCTGGCGCCGACGATGCGCATTTCCTTGATCTTGGCCAGCTGCCCTTCGGTCACGGTAAACGTGAGGTTAACCCGATTGCGCTCGACCGGCGTGACGGTGGTGAGCACCTGGGCGCCGTAGAGGCTGCGGTTGATGTACTGACGTTTGAGTTCCTGCTCGGCCTTGTCGGCCAGCGAGCGGTCAAAGGGCTGGCCCTCGTACAGACCTGACTCCCGCAAGGCCTTGCGCAGCGCATCCTTGTCAAACTCCTTGAGTCCAACGAAGTCCACATCAGCGACGATGGGGCGCTCCCCAACCACCACCACCAATACATCACCGCTGACTTCGAGCCGGACATCCTTGAAAAGGCCCAGTCCGAACAAAGCCCGGATGGCAGCCGAGCCCTTTTCTTCAGTGAAGGTTTCGCCGGCACGCAGGGCAATGGACGCGAACACGGTTCCGGGCTCGACCCGCTGCAGGCCCTCGATCCGGATATCGCGCATCACGAACGGGTCCAGGGACCAGGCCAGGGTGGAGGCGAGCAGACCCGCACACAAGGCCGAAAGGGAACGAAACTTGAAACGTTGAAGCGCTTGATTCATGAGAAATTCGCTGCGTCGGGGCCAGGCAGACACCCCTTATCCCAGCAGCCGAGACAGATCGTTGAAAAGGGCAATGGACATCAGGAGCACCAACAAGACGATGCCGGCTTTTTGCAGCCGATCCAACCAGACCTCGGAGACGCTGCGCCCCGTAACGGCCTCCCAAAGATAATACATCAGGTGTCCCCCATCGAGGATGGGCAAGGGCAGCAGATTGAGCACGCCCAAACTGACACTGATCATGGCCAGAAACAGCAGGTAAGCGCTCAAACCCAGCCCGGCCGACTTACCGGCATAGTCGGCAATGGTCAAAGGGCCGCTGAGGTTTTTGAGCGAGGCCTCGCCAATCAACATCCGGCCCATCATGCGCAGGGTCAGCCAGCTGATCTCCCAGGTCTTGAGCACGCCATCCCAAAGGGCACCAGGCAGGTCTTCACGCACCAGCACCTTTTCCGGGGGCTCGCCCACGTAGGCGGCAATGCGTCCGATGCGCCCGGCCGGATCGTCCTGGACCTGCGGTTGCACCTGCAGGCTGAGCGTGCGCCCGGCGCGATCAATGCTCCACAACTGCGCCTGTCCATCGACGTTGCGCCGGATGATCTCGCGCAGCTGCGCCGCGTCGTCGATGCGCTGCTCGCCCACCCGGCGCACCAGATCTCCCGCAAGCAGGCCCGCGGCTGCGGCTGCCCCGCCAGCCTGAACCTGGCCCAGCACCGGGCGGCTCCACGGGCTCATGATGCCGATCTGACGGTACAGGCCCGCATCGGGCTGGGTTTGCTCCAGGCCGCTGAGGTCGAGCAGCACCTCGCGGCTAGTGCCGCGCTCGGCCTGGGCCTGCAGCAACAGCCTGAGCTTGTCCCGCTCGAGTGCCGCTTGGGCCAAACGCCAGCGCAGATCGTCAAAGGAGCGCACCGGCTCCATGGCCTGCCCCTCAAGCCCAGCCTCCAACACCAACTCACCCGAGCGCACACCAGCGGCTTGCGCCAGGGAGCCGGCGGCCGGAGTGGCCAGCACCGCCTTGGGCTGCTCCAGGCCCATCCAACTGACCGCCGCATAAAGAAGGACGGCCAGCAACAAATTAGCCAGAGGGCCGGCAGCCACCACGGCGGCGCGGGCTGCCAGCGGCTGGTTATTAAAAGCCAGATGCCGCCACGCCGGCTCGACCGGTGCCTCGCGCTCGTCGAGCATCTTCACATAACCGCCCAGCGGCAGCATGCCGATGACAAATTCGGTGGGCTTGCCCTTGATCTTCCAGCGCAAAATGGGCCGGCCAAAAC
>JBILDR010000025.1:0-25273 GCA_044352515.1 Polaromonas sp. | reverse complement strand
TGCTCTTCAACGCCGTAGCGGCGCGCGGTGGCGTAGCTTTCAATCACCAGCGCCTCCAAGCCCTTGATCATGATGCTGCGGCACATCTTGATGGCGCTGGCCACGCCCAGTTGGTCGGAGACCACCCCCGCATCCATGCCCCAAGCCTGCAATACCGGCGCCAGCTCGGCCGCCTTGGCGCCGCCCAGCAGCATGGGCACCCGGATGCCATAGGGCGGCACCGAAGTCATGACGCCAGCTTCCACATAGTGCCCGCCAGCGGCCTCAATGCGTTGGGCGGCCTGCTGCTTGACGCCCGGCGAAGCCGAATTGAGGTCGAGAAAAAATGTCCCTGCCTTCAGATGCGCCGCGGTTTGCTCGGCAACGGCCAGGGTGTTGGAGGCCGTCACCGCTGAAATGATGAGCTCGGCCTGCGCGCAAAGCTCAGGCAAGGCGCAAGGACTGGCCTGTATGCCCTGCGCATGAGCAAGCAGAGGCTGGGCCTGGGCGGGGTTTTGCAGCTTGAGGTCGCTCAGCCTAAGGCCTTGAACCTGGGCGCGCAGTCCCGCGGCAAAAATGCGGCCGACCTCGCCATAGCCGACCAGACCGAGTCGCTGAATGCTCTTCATGGCCATACTCACTGCTGCGGGATACGGGCGCGCACGATGACATCGCCCCAGCGCCGCACTTCGCTGGCCAGCAATGCCGCGGCCTGCTCGGGCGAGCTCGATTGGGCCTCGACATTGAGGTCGGCCAGGCGGCGGCGCACATCGGGGTTGGCCAGGGCCGCCACCACCTCGCGCTGCAGGCGCTCGATCACCGGCCGCGGCGTGCGGGCTGGCGCGGCCAGGCCGTTCCAGCTGGCGGCCACAAAACTGCTCAGGCCGCTCTCGCGCGCGGTCGGCACATCGGGCAGGGAGGCCGAGCGCTTTTCGCCGGTGACGGCCAACACCCGCAGGGCCTTGGCCTGGACCTGCGACATGACCGGGCCGAGCACCTCGACCGCGGCGTCGATCTGGCCACCGCGCAAAGCCGTCACCACCGCCGGCGTGCCGTTGAAGGGCACGATCTGCGCGTCCATCGCGGCTGTGGACTTGAACAGCTCGGCCGCCAAGTTCTGGGTGCTGCCGATATTGATGCTGCCGACATTGAGCTTGCCCGGATTGCTGCGCGCGTGGGCGAGTAGGTCCCCCAAGGTCTTGAAGCGCGAATCGACGGGGACCACGATAGCGATGTCAAAGGTGCCTAAGGTAGAGATGGGCGCAAAGTCCTTGAGAGTGTCAAAGGGCAGGGACTTGAAAAGGCCCGCGCTCACCGCTGTGCCGTTGGACATCAGCAGCAGGGTGTGCCCGTCAGGCTCGGCCTTGAGCACCGTCTCGGCAGCCACCACGCCGCCGGCACCGGGCTTGTTCTCGATCACGACCGACTGGCCCAGCTGTTCGGCCAGCCGGCCGGCCACGGTGCGTGCCGTCAGGTCAGCCACACCGCCGGCACCAAAGGGCACGACGATGCGTATGGGCTTGCTGGGAAAGGTCTGCGCATGGGCCACAGGCCACAGGGCCAGGGCGGTTAACAGGGCGGGGACAAGGCAGGACAAATGACGGCGGTTCATGATGGAGGATCTGGAAGAAGGGTTAGGTCTGGCTACAGCCCGACGAAGCCCGGATTCTTGCAGACTGCGGCGGGTGCCGCTGGAGCCGGCGCTTGTGCCTACCCCGCCCGCTCGGTCAAAGGTCGTCCTGCACCTGCACCGGTACCCGAGGCGCCAGCGCACACATGAGCTCGTAGCCTATGGTGCCCGCAGCCGCAGCCACCTCGTCGATGGGCAGGCATGGGCCGGCTGCCGCCTGGCCCCACAGCGTGACCTCGCTGCCGATGCCGGCCTGCGGCGCAGCGCTGAGGTCGACCGTGATCAGGTCCATGCTGACGCGGCCTAGCAAGCGGCAACGCTGGCCCTCGACCAACACCGGCGTGCCAGTGGGCGCATGACGCGGGTAGCCGTCGGCATAGCCGCAAGCGACCACGCCGATGCGCAGCGGCTGTTCGGCGGCAAAGGTGGATCCGTAGCCCACGGTATCGCCCGCGCGCAGCTCCTGTGTGGCCACCAGGCGCGAATGCAGGCTCATGGCCGGACGCAAATCCCAGGCGCCGGCGTCGCTGGCCAGATGATCGGGGGCGCCGCCATACAGAGCCACGCCAGGGCGGACCCAGTCGCTGCGGCCCTGCAGAGCCTGCCCATGGCGCAGCGCAGCGGCGCTGTTGCTCAGGCAGCGCTCACCGGGCAGGTCGGCGGTGATGCGGTCAAACACCGCCATCTGAGCGGCTATGCCGCGCGGGCCGTCGGCGTCGCTGAAATGGGTGCTGTGGCAGATGTCGTCGACCTGCGGCAAGGCTTGCAGCCTGGCCCAGGCCGCCCGATAGCGTTCGGGCGCAAAGCCCAGGCGGTTCATGCCTGAATTCAGTTTAAGGAATACCCGCTGCTGACGTGGGCTCTTGTGCGCGGCCAGCATCTCGATTTGCTCGGTGCAATGGACCACATGCCAGAGGTCCAGCCTTGAGCACAGCTCCAGATCGCGCGCCTCAAAGCAGCCCTCGAGCAGCAAGATGGGCCCACGCCAGCCCAGGGCCCGAACGCGCTCGGCTTCGGCCAGATCCAGCAGGGCGAAGCCTTCGGCGCTGCGCAGGGCCTCGAACACCCGCTCAATGCCGTGGCCATAGGCGTCGGCCTTGACCACCGCCCACAGCTTGGCATCGCCGGTGAAGTGGCGCAACCGCGCCAGGTTGTGGCGCAGGTGTCGGCGGTCTATGGTGGCCAGAATCGGGCGAGGCATGGCTTTGGGCAATTGGGGAAAACGGCCGCCCGGCAAGCTGACCCGGTGGCAGCGGCATTTACCGTGAAAAACCCAGGCGGGCAAAAGGAGCGAAACCCGGATTTTGGCACCTGCGCCCGTGCTATAAACCGGGAACTTTCATCCCGGGCCCATTTTTTTTGCAATCCCGAAATCCGGCTTAGGCCCCAAAAGCCGGCACTCGATACCAGGCCCTGCTCACTACCCCCCCATGAAACGCGGCTTCTACACCATCATGGCAGCGCAGTTTTTCAGCTCGCTGGCTGACAACGCGCTGTTCGTCGTCGCGGTCGAACTGCTGCGCACAGCCGGTGCGCCGAAGTGGCAGCCCGCTGCACTGGTGCCGATGTTCGCTTTGTTTTATGTGATCCTGGCGCCCTTCGTCGGCGCCTATGCCGATGCCCGTCCCAAGGGACGGGTGATGTTCAGCAGTAACGCGATCAAGGTCGTCGGCTGCCTGGCCATGTTGTTTTCTGCCCACCCGCTGCTGGCCTACGCGGTGGTGGGCTTGGGGGCGGCGGCCTATTCGCCGGCCAAATACGGCATCCTGACCGAACTGCTGCCGGCCTCGCAGCTGGTCAAAGCCAATGGCTGGATCGAGGGCCTGACAATCGCCTCCATTATTTTGGGCGTGCTGCTGGGCGGCCAGCTGGTGGGGCCCAACATCTCGGGCGTGCTGCTGAGCTTTGACCTGCCGGCTTTAGACACCGGCATTGACACGCCGCCCGAGGCGGCGCTGGTGACGCTGATTGCGGTCTACGCCCTGGCCGCGTGGTTTAACACGCGCATTCCCAAAACCGGTGTGGAAATGCGTCCCATGCCCAGAAATTACCTGCAACTGCTGCCCGATTTTTGGCAATGCAACACCGCGTTGTGGCGTGACAAGCTGGGCCAAATCTCACTGGCCACCACCACTTTGTTTTGGGGCGTCTCGGGCAATCTGCGCTATATCGTGCTGGCTTGGGCCGGGGCAGCCTTGGGCTACGGCACCACACAAGCATCGTCGCTGGTGGGTGTGGTGGCCATCGGTACGGCGGTGGGCGCGGTGATCGCCTCGGTGCGCACCCGTCTGGACCAGGCCACCAGCCTGATGCCGCTGGGCATAGGCATGGGCCTGCTGGTGATCCTGATGAACTTCATTGACAACGTCTGGGTGGCCGCACCCTTTCTGATTCTGCTCGGCGGCCTCGGCGGTTTTCTGGTGGTGCCCATGAATGCGCTACTGCAGCACCGCGGCCATAACCTGATGGGCGCCGGTCGGTCGATCGCGGTGCAAAACTTCAATGAGCAGGCCTGCATCCTGGTGCTGGGTGCGTTTTATGCGCTATCGACCGGCCTGGGCATGTCGGCCTTTGGCGCGATCACCGCCTTTGGTGTGGTGGTGGCCGGCTTCATGTGGGTCATCCAACGCTGGCACCGCAGCAATCTGATTCATCACGCCGACGAAGTGCAGGCGCTGCTGGCAATAGCCCGCAGCGACAAATCGCACTGAGCCGACGGTGAGCGCAGGCCACACTGGGGCGCTAGCCCCCTACCCCTTCTGGCCATGACGGCACCTCAAGACACCCCCTCCAGCGCGAGCGCTGCGCTACCCGGCGGCACGCCGCTGCTGGCGGTGGGCTGCCTGGTGATCAATGCCCTGGTCTGGGGCCTGTCCTGGTGGCCGTTTCGGCAGTTGCAGGAGCGGGGTCTGCATCCGCTGTGGTCGACCGCGCTGGTCTATGCGGCGGCGGTGGTGTGCGTTCTAGCCTGGCGGCCGCTGGCCTGGCGAGAACTGTTTCGCCATCCCGGGCTGTGGCTGCTGCTGGCTGCGGCCGGCATCACCAATGTGGGCTTTAACTGGGCCGTCAGCGTCGGCGATGTAGTGCGGGTAGTGCTGCTGTTTTACCTGATGCCGGCCTGGTCCATCCTGCTGGCCTGGCCGCTGCTGGGCGAGCGGCCCTCCCGGGCGGCGCTACTGCGCCTGCTGCTGGCTCTGGCAGGGGTGGTGGTGGTGCTCAAATCGCCCGACTCCCCCTGGCCCGTGCCCAGCAGCAGCTCGGACTGGCTGGCGGTGGTCGGCGGGCTGTCGTTTGCGCTGACCAATATCTTGCTGCGCCGGCTGGGAGGCACGCCCAGCGAGGGCCGCATGCTGGCCATGTTCGGCGGCGGCGCGGTACTGGCATTGGCGGCGGCGGCCCTGGGCATGGGGTTGGGCCTGGTCAGCCCGCCCGCCATGGGGCCCGGCGGCTGGCCGATTGCGGTCGGCCTGTGCCTGGCCTTTTTGGTGAGCAATCTGGCGCTGCAATACGGCGCGGCGCGGCTGGCTGCGGGCACCACAGCCCTGGTCATGCTGACTGAAATTCTGTTTGCCAGCCTCTCCTCGGCCTGGCTGGGCGCCGCCCAGATCGACGCCCGTACCCTGATCGGCGGAGCTCTCATCATCGTGGCGGCCCTGCTGGCAGCCTTGCAGCCCAGTAAGCCTGGCAGTGCCTGAGCCCTTGGGCAGGGCTTTTGGCTGGGCTGCGGCCAGGCATTGACCTGCAGCGGCACAATGCAAAATACCCCGACCCAGGAGCCCCCATGAGCACGATGTACGACTTTAGCGCCCGCCAAATCGACGGGCAGGAATTGGCGCTGAGCAGCCTCAAAGGTCAGGTGGTGTTGGTGGTCAATACGGCCAGCGCCTGTGGCTTCACGCCGCAGTTCGCCGGGCTGCAGCAACTGCACGAGCGCTACGGCCAAAAGGGTTTGAGCGTGATTGGTTTTCCCTGCAACCAGTTCGGCGGTCAGGACCCCAAGCCCGAGGGAGAGATCCTGAGCTTTTGCCAAAAGAACTATGGCGTGAGCTTTCCGATGATGGCCAAGGTCGAGGTCAATGGCGCGGGCGCGCATCCGCTGTTTCAGTGGCTGACCCGCAGCGCGCCCGGCATCCTGGGCACGCAGGCGATCAAATGGAATTTCACCAAATTCCTGATCGGCAAGGACGGGCAGGTGATCAAGCGCTATGGCTCGATGGACAAGCCCGAAGCGCTGGCCAGCGACATCGAGGCGGCACTGGCCGCCTGAGCGCTCTGATCAGCGCCGATGGCGGGCCGGATCGCTCAGGCCAATCAGCAGGCGGTTGACAATGGCCTGTGCATAGCGGCTGGCCACCTGGCTCACGAACTCGGCAAAGTCACGGTGGGCGCTGTCGTCAGCCCGGTCGGAGATGGTGCGCATGGCGGCGTAGGGCAGCCCATGGTCGGCGCAGACCTGGGCCACCGCCGCGCCCTCCATCTCGACCGCCAAGGCTGCATGGCCGGCCTGCTGCAGGCGCTGGCGCAGCGCCCCGACTTCGCCCGCGCCGCTGACAAAGCGATCCCCGCTGACGATCAGGCCCTGATGCACGCTGGCCTGCGAAAATTCGCCAGCCAGCGCCTGCTGCACCGCCTGCCGCAAGGCGGCGCTCAAGTCCTCGTGGCAAGCAAAACGGGCGCGGCCATAGGCGGGCACCTCGTAGCGGGGAAAGAGCGGCGAGACGTCGAGGTCGTGCTGCAAAAAATCCTGCGCCACCACCACGTCGCCGACCTGCACCTGATCGGCCAGCGCGCCTGCCACGCCGGTAAAGACAATGGCGCCTGCCTCAAAGCGCTCGATCAGCGTGGCCGCCGTCATGGCTGCTGAGACCTTGCCGATGCGCGAGACAGTGAGCACCACCGGCAGACCGTGCAGGCGGCCGAGCCAGAAGATGCGGCCAGCGTGTTCAATGCGCTCGGGCTGCTCCAGGTGGTCGATCAGCCCGCGTTGCTCATCGACCAGAGCACTGAGAATGGCCAGCCGCTGCCCGGCTTGCCACCAAGGCCCAGCGCTCATGCTGGCCGATGGGCGCGGGCAGTACCGCGGCCACCCTGAGCGCATTGCTGGCACAGCTGCATGGCCAGACGGTGCAGAGCCTGCCAGGCATCCAAGGGCCAGTCGGGCTGGCGCAGACCCTTGGCTATGCCATCGACCTTGTGCGCTGCCTCCAGCAGCTGGGCCAGGGCGCTGGCACTGAGGTGCGGCAGCACGCGTTCAAACAGGCGCTCCTTCATGCCCCAGACCCGGTTTTCGCGCAGCGCCATCGGCAGCGGCCGGCCATCGGCGATGGCGTCTTTCACCCGCTTGAGGCTGCGTATGTCTTCAGCCAGCGCCCAGTGCACCAACACCTCCGACTCGCCTTCAGCCCGCAGACCATCGATCATGCGCTGCACCCGCAGCGCCTGCCCGGCCAGCACCGCCTCGGACAATTTAAAAACGTCGTAGCGGGCCACATTGAGCACCGCCGCCTCGATCTGCGCCAGGCTCAGGGGGCCGGCCGGGTAGAGCAGGCCCAGCTTTTGAATCTCCTGGTGCGCGGCCAGCAAATTGCCCTCGACCCGGTCGGCAAAAAAGCTCAGCGCATGCTGACCCTCGTCGCCCGAAGCCACCCGCTGGCCCTGCTGGGCCAGGCGCTGGGCAATCCACTGCGGCAGCGCTGAGCGCTCAATCGCATCGATCTGCAGGCACACCCCGCCACCTTCCAAGGCGGAAAACCAGGCGCCGGTTCGGGTGGCCTTGTCCAGCTTGGGCAGCAGCACCAGTGCCAGCGTGGCATCCTGGCCTTGCAACGCCTCGGTCAGCTCGACCAAGGCAGCGCCGCCGTCCTTGCCGGGCTTGCCGCTGGGGATGCGCACTTCGAGCATCTGGCGGTCGGCAAACAAGCTCATAGCGCTACAGGCGGCCAGCACCGCGCTCCAGTCGAAATGGGCGCCCAACACGGTGTGTACGCTGCGCTCGGTATAGCCCTGGGCACGGGCGGCCTTGCGTATGGCATCGGCCGCCTCCTGCTGCAACAGCGGCTCGTCGCCATGGAGGACATAGAGGCTGCGCAGCCCGCGTTCGAGATGGGTACTCAGTTGGGCAGGGGCCAGTTGCATGAGCGCAATTGTAGGGAAAGGGGTAGGTAAAGAAGCAGGGAAAGGGCGCTCAACGCTCGGGCGGCATGGCACCGGCACTCAGGCTGGTGACGGCGGCCAGGCGGCGCATCAATTGCTGCACCATGTCGCTGCGCATATCGCGGTAGAGCAGCACCTCTTCCTCTTCCTTGGCCAGGGCCGCGGTTTCGGCAAAGCCGATTTCGCGTTGCAGCAGCAATTCGGTCTCGGGAATCAGCTCGCGGCCGGCAGGGGTGATGAGCCGAAAGCGCAGACGCAGGCGCAGCACGAATTCACGCACCTGACCCGCGGCGTTCAGGCCGGCCACCACCTTCTCGCGCTGCTCGGAGCGCAGGTCCAAAATCACATCAGCGCCAGCGCGCTGCGCTGCAGCCGTCAGCACCTTTAGCTCGGGATTGAACTGCAGCGCGCGGATGAGCTGCGGGCCCAGGCTCGAGCTTTCGGGCATCTGCAAATAGATGCTTCGGAACGCGAAATTAGGCGCCTGCCGCAAGGCAAAGCCGCAGCCGAACAGCAGCGCCAGCGGGGCGGACAGGACGAGCATGCGGCGCTGCATGGCGCTCAGATCACCAGGTTGACCAGCCGGCCGGGCACGACCACGATCTTTTTCGGTGCAGCGCCTGCGGCCTGCTTGATGAAAGCCTCGCTGGCCAGGGCAGCAGCCTCGATCTGCGCCTTGTCGGCACCGGCCGGCACCTTCAGGGAGCCGCGCAACTTGCCGTTGATCTGCAAGACCAGTTCAATCTCGTCTTGCACCAGCGCGCCTGCGTCGACCTGCGGCCAGGGCGCATCAAGCAAATCGCCTGAGCGCGCGGCGTAGCCCAGATCGCTCCACAGCTTGGCGCTGATGTGCGGGCAGGTGGGATAGAGCAAGCGCAGCAGCAAAGACACACCTTCGCACAGCACGGCGGCATCGCCTTCGCTGGCATCGGTCTTGAAGCCTTCAAGTGCGTTGAGCAATTTCATGCAGCCCGAGACCACGGTGTTGTATTGCATGCGCTCGTAGTCGTAGCTGACTTGCTTGAGCACCAAATGCAACTCACGGCGCAGTTCGACAGCCTCTTTGCGCAGCTTGGCTTGGCTTAAATCACCCGCGCAGGCTGCCTGGAGGCCGGCCTCGTTTTTGACGGCAAAGTTCCACACCCGGCGCAAGAAGCGGTAGCTGCCCTCGACCGCACCGTCGTTCCACTCCAGCGTGGCCTCGGGCGGCGCGGTGAACATCGTATACAGGCGCGCGGTGTCGGCGCCGTATTTTTCAATCAGGTCTTGCGGGTCCACGCCATTGTTCTTGGACTTGGACATGGTACCCACGCCTTCGTAGTCAATCGGCGTGCCCACGGGCAATCTGCCGTCACCACTGTCGGCCGCGTTCTTCAGGCGTACACCGACGGTCTTGCCGCTCTCATCGAACACATGTTCGACATCGTGAGGCCAGAAATAGTCTTTGCCCCCCTTGGCCGTGCGCCGCGAGTAGATGTGGTTGAGCACCATGCCTTGCGTGAGCAGCTTGGTAAAAGGCTCATCGACCTTGACCAGGCCCAGGTCACGCATCACCTTGGTCCAAAAGCGCGCATACAGCAGGTGCAAGATGGCGTGTTCGATGCCACCAATGTATTGGTCCATGCCGCTGCCGCCCGTGGCGTGCTGGGCGTCCCGCATCCAGTAATCCGTGCCGCCCGCCACCATCGCCTCGGTGTTGGTCGGATCGCAATAGCGCATGAAGTACCAGGACGAATCGACAAAGGTGTCCATGGTGTCGGTCTCGCGCCGCGCGGCCTTGCCGCAGACCGGGCAGACCACGCCGGCATGAAAGCCTTCATGCTTGTTCAGCGGGTTGCCCGAGCCGTCGGGGATGCAGTCCTGCGGCAGGATCACCGGCAGGTCTTTTTCAGGCACCGGCACCGCGCCATGCTCGTCGCAGTGGATGATGGGAATCGGCGTGCCCCAGTAGCGCTGGCGGCTCACACCCCAGTCGCGCAAACGCCAAGTGATTTTTTTCTCGCCCAGGCCCTGGGCGCCCAGCAGCTCGGCCACCTTGTTGACCGCCGCCTTGAAGTCCAGGCCGTCGAGCACGCCGGAGTTGACGCACACGCCGCCTTGCTTGTCGCCGTAGCCGTCCTGCCAGTGCTGGTCGTCAAAGTCCAGACCCGACAGCTGCACCACCTGCTGGATCGGCAGCTGGTATTTGCGGGCAAAGGCAAAGTCGCGCTCGTCGTGCGCCGGCACGCCCATGACCGCGCCATCGCCGTAGCTCATGAGCACGTAGTTGCCCACCCACAAGGGCACCGGCTGGCCGGTCAGGGGGTGCTGAACATACAGGCCGGTGAAGCGCCCCACCTTGTCCTTGAGCGCAAGTTCGGCTTCGGTGGTGCCACCCTCTTTGCATTCCTCCAGGAAGGCCGCCAGCTCGCTCTGGCTGGCCGCCGCATGCAGGGCCAACGGATGCTCGGGGGCAACCGCGCAGAAGGTCACACCCATGATGGTGTCAGCGCGGGTGGTGAACACATGCATGCGGCCGTCGCCGATGAGCTCGCCGTCGTCACCGCGGATGTCGTGGGTGAAAGCAAAGCGAACACCTTCACTGCGCCCGATCCAGTTCTCCTGCATCAGGCGCACCTTGTCGGGCCAACCGTTCAAGGTTGCCTTGGGGTTGCCCACCTGCACATGGTCGAGCAACTCCTGCGCATAGTCGGTGATCTTGAGGTAGTAGCCGGGGATTTCGCGCTTTTCCACCACCGCGCCGGTACGCCAGCCCTTGCCGTCAATCACCTGCTCGTTGGCCAGCACCGTCTGGTCGACGGGGTCCCAGTTGACCACCTGGGTCTTGCGGTAGGCCACGCCTTTTTCCAGCATCTTCAAAAACAGCCACTGGTTCCACTTGTAGTAGCTGGGGTCGCAGGTGGCGACCTCCCGCGACCAGTCGATGGCCAGGCCCATCGCCTGCATCTGCTTTTTCATGTAAGCGATGTTCTCGTAGGTCCACTTGGCCGGAGGCACCCCGTTTTTGAGCGCGGCGTTTTCGGCCGGCAGGCCAAACGCATCCCAGCCCATGGGCATCAAAACGTTGTAGCCCTTCATGCGCAGGTGGCGCGTGAGCATGTCATTGATGGTGTAGTTGCGCACATGGCCCATGTGCAGCTTGCCGCTGGGGTAGGGCAGCATGGAACAGGCGTAGTACTTGCCCAGCGGCTTGTCGCTGCGCTCGCCGACGCGGTAGGCGTCTTGCGCGCGCCAGGCGGCCTGGGCGGCGCCCTCGATTTTTTGGGGGTTGTAGGTGGTGTCTTGCATGGGGCGGGCGGGCGGCTGGATGAGCCTTTGGATACAAGCCTTCGAGGGTCCACCTGGAGCAGGCGGGCCAAGCGGCCAAAGCAATGATTTTAGGCGCCGCAGCGGCTGCGGCAGGGGCGCGGACTCAGGGACGGCGCGCAGGCGACGGCGGCTCGGTCACAAAGCCCACCCGCACGATACCGGCCTGGTGTGCCAAAGCCAGCACCTGCACCACCCGGCCATAGGGCACCGAACGATCGGCACGCAGTTGCAGCTCAGCCTCGCTGCGGCTGACGGCCACCGCAGTCAGCCGCTGCGCCAAGGCCTCGTCGGCCAGCTTTTCACCATTGAGAACAGCCTGGCCACTGCGGTCTAGCTCGAGCATCAGTGCTTGGCCGGCCTGAGGTGCCGGCAGGCTCACCGCCGCGCGCGGCAGTTGCAAAGGGATGGAACTGGCCAGAAAAGGGGCAGTGAGGATGAAAATAACCAGCAGTACCAGCATCACGTCGACCAGCGGCGTGACGTTGATTTGGCTCAGTGGCTCCTCAGCCGGGCGAGCCTGAAGACGGCCAAAGCTCATGGCACTGGCGCAGCGGGCTGCTGCAGCAGCAGCTCGCGCAGGTCGTGGGCAAAGCCCTCGAGCTCGGCCTCCAGGCGGACGATGCGCCGGCCCATGATGTTGTAGGCCAGCACCGCCGGGATCGCCACCGCCAGGCCGGCGGCGGTCATGATCAAGGCTTCACCCACCGGGCCAGCCACCAGGTCGATGGTGAGCTGGCCACTGCTGGCCATGCCACTGAGCGCATGGTAGATGCCCCAGACCGTGCCCAGCAGGCCCACAAAGGGCGCGGTGGTACCGACAGTGGCCAACAGCACCTGGCCATATTGCAGGCGCGCGCTGCTGGCCTGCAGGCCATCGCGCAAGACGCGGGTCAGGCGGGCCCGGGCGTCGCCCGCACCGGCCAGCGTGCCGGCCAAGGGGGCCTGAGCTGCCTGCAGCAGCGGTGCCAGCACAGCCTGCGGGTCCAAGGCGGGTACCCGCTGCAGGGCCTGCGCCAGCGAGGGTGCCTGCCAGAAGGCAGCGATGCTGCGCGGTAAGGACGGCCCCAAGCGAACCAAGAGCCAGGTTTTCCAGAGGATGATCACCCAGCTGGCCACCGACATCAGCAAAAGCGCACCAGCCACACCGCGGCTGACCACATCGCCTTCGCTGAGCATCATGGGGGAGCCCCGCCTAGCGCAGGCCGAGCACGTCGAACATGTCGTACAGGCCGCTCTGGCGACCGGCCAGGAAACGGGCGGCGCGCAAACTGCCTTGCGCATAGGTGGCGCGGCTGGCCGACTTGTGGGTGATTTCGATGCGCTCGCCGGTGCCGGCAAACAGCACCGTATGGTCGCCAACAATATCGCCGCCGCGGATGGTAGAAAAGCCGATGGTGGAGGGGTCGCGCTCACCCGTGTGGCCATAACGCTCGTACACCGCACAGTCCTTGAGATCGCGGCCTATGGCTTGGGCGATCACCTCGCCCATCTTGAGTGCAGTGCCCGAAGGCGCATCCACCTTGTGGCGATGGTGCGCCTCGATGATCTCGATGTCGTAGCCGGTGGCCAGCGCCTTGGCCGCCATCTCCAAGAGCTTGAGCGTGACGTTCACGCCGACGCTCATATTGGGCGCCATCACGATGGCAACGTCGCGGGCGGCCTCAGCAATTTGCTGCTTCTGCGCCTCGGTAAAGCCGGTGGTGCCTATGACCAATTGGACGCCCAGCTCGCGGCAAACCGCCAGATGGGCCATGGTCCCTTCGGGCCGGGTAAAGTCGATCAGCACCTGGCCGCCTTGGAGACCCTGGCGCAGATCGCTGGTGATGAGCGCACCGCAAGCGGGCCGGCCCAGGCCTTGCGCGGCGTCGAGCCCCAGCTGCGCGCTGCCGGCCACATCGAGCGCGCCGCTCAGGCGCAGGTCGCCCGCTTCGAGCACCGCCTGCACCAGCATCTGACCCATGCGGCCGCTGGCACCGGCGACCACCACCTTCAAGGCCGCGTCAGCGGCAAGGTTTGCGCTCATGGCTTGGGAGCCTCCAGAGGCGGGTAGTTGGTGGGCGCTGGCGCGGCGGGCGCACTGACTGTAGGCGGCGTGGCCGGCTTGGCCGGCTGTGCAGCCTGCAGCTGCTCGGGCGTGGCCTGCAAAGGCGGCACCGCACCGAGCTTGCGCTTGACGTCGAGCTGGGCGAGGAACTCGGACTCGCTGGGCATGGCATCGCCCGCAAACCGGGTCAGCGCATCACCCTGAAAAAACACCGAATAGCGGTACAGCTTGGTATCTCCGCCGCCGCGCTTGAAGCTGAAAACATAGTCCCAGCGATCGGCATGAAACAGGCTGGAAACCAGGGGCGTGCCCAACAAGTTCCGCACCTGCAGGCGCGACATGCCCGCTTTGAGCTGGCCGACCTGCTCACTGGCGATGAAGTTGCCCTGCACCACATCGTTGCGGTAAGGGGTGAGCCACTGCGCCGGCTGGCTCAGCACGCTGGCGCCGGAGCTGCAGCCAGCCAGCCCGGCAGATACAGCGGCCAGCAAGGCGGTCAGCAGGAAAAAGCGTTGACGCACAGGCATGGAATTTCAGGGAAAGATATGATCAGTTCATTGTAGCGACCCAGCCTCACAACAGGGCCCGCAACGCACAGGCCGCCGCCTGCAGGTGCCCCTCATGAACAATATTGACGAACTCAAAAGCACCGGTCTGAAAGCCACTTTGCCGCGTCTGAAGATTCTGGAGATCTTCCAGAAAGGTCGCCAGCGTCACATGACGGCCGAAGACGTGTTCAGGGTGCTGCTCGAAGAGCGCTCGGACATCGGGCTGGCCACCGTCTACCGGGTGCTGACACAGTTTGAGCAGGCCGGCCTGCTCAAACGCAGCAACTTCGAGTCGGGCAAGGCGGTCTATGAAATCGACGAAGGCAAGCACCACGACCATCTGGTCTGCCTGGACTGCGGCCGGGTGGAGGAGTTCTACGACGCGCAGATCGAGCAGCGCCAACAAGCGGTGGCGCATGCCAAAGGCTTTGAAATCGCCGACCATTCGCTGGCCATCTATGCCAGCTGCACCAAGCCGCAGTGCCCTCACCGTCCGCTGCCAGCCCGGCAGACCAGCGCGCGTCCGGGTTGATGGCTATCGGTCGCCGCTGTCCATCGCGCGGCGATGGCGCTCAACAAATTCCTCATAGGTGTTGATGCCGCGCAGCTGCAAGATCGCATTGCGAACCGCCGCCTCGACCAGCACGGCAATATTGCGGCCAGCCTCCACCTGTATCACCACCTTGCGCACCGCAATACCCAGGATGTCCTGCATCAGGGGTTCATACGGAATGCGGTCGTATTCACGCTCAAGCGTCTCACGACGAACGAGGTGCACGATGAGCTTGAGCCGCATCTTGCGGCGCACCGCCGTCTCACCAAAAATGGCCTTGATATCGAGCAGGCCGATGCCACGCACCTCCAGCAAGTTGCGCAGCAGTTCAGGGCAACGGCCCTCAATGGTGGTTTGGTTGATGCGGTACAAGTCCACTGCATCGTCGGCCACCAGGCCGTGACCGCGCGATATCAACTCCAGCCCCAACTCGCTCTTGCCCAGGCCCGATTCGCCGGTGATCATCACGCCCAGGCCCAGAATGTCCATGAACACACCGTGCATGGAGGTGCGGTCGGCGAAATGCTTGGACAGATAGGCCCGCAGCACGTCGATGACGAAGGCAGCTGACTCGGGTGTGGCGAACAGCGGCAAATTCGCGCGCTCGCACATGGAAATGAGCATGTCCGGCGCGCTCTGGCCATCGGCCACCACCAGCACCGGCGGCTCCAGGGTGATGATGCGGTTGATGCGCCGGCTGCAGTCTTCGACGTTGGCGGTAGTCAGGTATGCCACCTCGCGCTCGCCCAGGATCTGCACCCGGTAAGGGTGGATGTAGTTCAGGTAGCCCACCAGATCGGCACCGGAGCGGGCGGCGCGCACCGCCACCTCGTCAAAGCGCCGCTCGGAAGCGCCTAGGCCGGCCACCCACTGCCATTTGAGCGACTGACGATGGTCCTCGAACAGGACGTCTGCGCTGACGACGGTGGGTTTCACGCGGTGCAGTCCTGGCTCATGGCTGGGTGTGCGCAGACCGCCAGGCCGCCACCAGGCCATGGAGCTCGCTGGCGTCACCGCAGCCCATGATCTGCTCCCTCAAGGGCGCATCACTGAGCAGCTCAGCAATTTCGGAGAGGATTTCCAAGTGCTTTTGCGTGGCCGCTTCTGGCACCAGCAAAAAAATCAGCAGGCGCACCGGCTGCTCATCAGGCGCGTCAAAACCTATGGGCGCACTCAAGCGGAAGACGGCTGCCATCGGGGACTTCAGCCCCTTGATCCGGCCATGCGGAATAGCCACGCCATGGCCCAGGCCGGTCGAGCCCAAGCGCTCACGGGCGAACAGGCTGTCGGTGATCAGCGCCCGATTGAGGCCATGCTGATTCTCAAACAGCAAGCCCGCCTCCTCAAAAGCGCGCTTTTTACTGGTGGCCTCGACGCCGACGAGGACCTGGCTGGCCGGCAGGATCTGGGAAAGGCGGTTCATAGCAAATGTGGCGCAATTATGCACACCACAACGCGGCCATCAGCGGCCGGCTTTCCAAAAAAACCGCCTGGGCCGCCCGAGCAAGGCCGGGGCGGGTATTCAGCTGCCGGGGGCGACAGCGTCGAGCTGGCGTTTGACCGAGGGATGATGATGGTCCTGAACCCGGGTCTTGTGTCGGCCAACCTGCCGGTCAAGCTTGTCGGCCAGCTCATCGACAGCCGCATAAAGGTCGAAATGGGAACTTTCTGCGAACAAATCCCGGCCTTTCACATGCAAGGAGCACTCGGCGCGTTGCCGTAGGTCTTTCTCCCTCATGTTGTCAACCGTCAGCAGCACACGCATGTCGACCACTTGGTCAAAGTGGCGGGCAATCCGCTCGAGCTTGCTGGTCACATAGTCGCGCAGGGCGGGGGTGACTTCCAAATGATGACCGCTGATCGTCAGGTTCATGAAGAGCTCCTTGTCGTGGTGGGGTTGGACACAGGGCCGCCGGCGGGACCCGGCAGCGGGCGAAGCACTCTCAAGTCCATCATGCGCCGGCCAGCGCCAGTTTGCAAGCTCCCCAGACCGAATGGGGGCAATCCATTCGGCAAGGTTGCGCCCAGCATCTGCCAAACAGCGGAAAACCGGCCCATCGGTGCCATAATCTTGGCCGTCCAGAACTACACCAGAGCCATCATGGAAAGCAGCCCCAGTCGCTAGCTTTCAACTCTGCCCCAGCCGAGCCGGCTGAGCGGGGTTGGAAGCGAACATCCACCCCGCCCAGGGACGCCGCTGCTTATCCATACGTGCGTCCCACCCCCGATCCACAAGATCCCCCAGGGAGCCCGCCATGCTCAACATCTTCACGCTCGCCAATGGGCGGCTTTTCCAGGAAGAAATCGAATCTCTGGAGGAGCTTTCGCGCTTTCAGCCCATCTGGGTCGACCTGGAGTCGCCCACGCCCGAAGAAAAGCACTGGGTCAAGCAGCATTTCAACCTGTCCATCCCCGACGATGCGATGGACGAGGACATTGAGGAGTCGGCCCGTTTCTATGAGGAAGACAGCGGCGAGCTGCATATCCGCTCGGACTTCCTGATTGCCGATGCTGACGAGCCGCACACGGTTCGGGTGGCCTTCATCCTGAACATGATGAACAGCGACCACAAGAGCCGCGGCGTGCTGTTTTCCATCCACGACGAAGACGTGCCCGTATTTCGGCTGGTGCGCATGCGCGCCCGCCGTGCCGTCGGCCTGATCGAAGACGCCAAGGATGTGCTGCTCAAGCTGTTCGATGCCGATGCCGAGTATTCGGCCGACACCATCGAGGGCATTTATGTGGACCTGGAGAAGGTCAGCACCAAGGTGTTGTCGGGCAACGTGACCGACGAGCTCGCCGGCGAGGTGCTGGCGGCCATTGCGCGCCACGAGGACCTCTCAGGCCGCATCCGCCGCAACATGATGGACACGCGCCGCGCACTGAGCTTCATGATGCGCAGCAAGATGCTGGCTGCCGAGCAGTTTGAAGATGCGCGCCAGATCCTGCGCGACATCGACTCCCTGGACTCGCACACCGCCTTCTTGTTTGAAAAAATCAACTTCTTGATGGATGCCACGGTGGGTTTCATCAACATCAACCAGAACAAGATCATCAAGATCTTTTCGGTGGCCAGCGTCGCCCTGCTGCCGCCCACCCTGATCGCGAGCCTGTACGGCATGAACTTCAGATTCATGCCGGAGCTGCAATGGCAGTGGGGCTACCCCTTCGCCTTGACGCTGATGATCGGCAGCGCCTTGCTGCCGATGTGGTACTTTCGGCAGCGCGGCTGGCTGCGCTGAAAGAAAAGACCCCGCTCAGTCTATGCCGGCCAGAAGGCCGGAGCCGGTGAATGCGGCCAGGATGCCCATGGTGCCTTGAGGCTGAGGGGTCTGCGCAGCGCCGTCCGGATCCAGGCCGTCCCCGAACTTGGGCCGACGCGCATCTAGAACGCGCGCGGCGCCATGGGTGCGCATCAGGCTTTCAGTCTGGGACACCAAATTGGACTTGCCCAGCAGGGTCTGCACATCATCGCCCGCGGCCTTGAGCACCGGCACCAGGTGGCTAAAGAGTTTCTCCGACCACCGGCCGCGCCAGCTCTCTCGCGCACTGTGGGTAACCCACTTGCTGGCATGGTGGGTGACGCGCGGCGGGCAGCCCACCACCAGCCACTGCACCGCTTGCCGCTGCCCGGCTGCCTCGACCCACGGCCTCAGCACCAGCAGGGCATGCTCAAGCTCATCCACGTACACGATCCATTTGTCCATTTGATGCCCCTGGTATTGCTTTCAGTGGTCGAAACAGGAAACGGCGGATTTGGAGCTCATTGGGGCAGCAACTTATCGTCACCGCTGCTGCGGCGGCGCCGGCTCACCCACCAGCCGGCCGTCAGGACGCCGATCACGGCCACCCCATAAGTGGCCCAGCGGGCGATGGCCTGATGGGTTTGGCCATTGGTCCAGGACTGGTCATTGCCGTAGAAGTCGGTCAGCAGCGGCTCACTGACCACCATCTTGGCAGCGGTAAAGGCCAGCACGGCAGAGCCGAGTTGAATAATGATGGGAAAGCGCTCCACCAGCTTGAGCACGATGGAGCTGCCAAAGACGACGATGGGCACGCTGATGAGCAGGCCGATGACCACCAGATCAAAGGATCCGTGGGCCGCGCCGGCCACACCCAGCACGTTGTCGACGCCCATGAGCGCGTCGGCCACCACGATGGTTTTCATCGCACCCCAGAAGGTGCTTGCCACCGGACCGTCATGTTCGTCGCCGCCCTGGTCGGCCAGCAGCTTGTAGGCGATCCAGACCAGACCCAAACCGCCCACCAGCATCAGGCCAGGCACTTGCAACAGCCAGACCACGCCCAGGGTCATGACAGAGCGCACCGCAATCGCACCCACGGTACCCCAGATGATGGCTTTGCGCTGCAGTTGGGGCGGCAAGTTACGGGCGGCCAGGGCGATCACAATGGCGTTGTCGCCTGCGAGCACCAAATCGATCAGGATGATGGCCATCAATGCAGACCACCAGGCCGTCGAAAATAATTCCATGAGTTACTCCATACCAAGTTCGTAGAGGCCTAAAGGCCGATCCAAGAACCCAAACGGAGCTGGCAAAGAGGAAATGGAAAAAGTCCGACCTCGATGCAACCCACATGCAGGTTCCAATCGAAGGTCTGGCTCGGCGGCCCAGTGTCGCTGGGTGCCCAACAAGCCGGGGGCATTTGCCCCGTAATGACGACTTGCTGTTGATCTTGCCGTTGTGACTGTTGAAAGAATAGTCGGCAAGACTTGGGAGTTACTCCCCTTCAGTGCGGCGATTAAACTACAAAAAGCAGGCCTATAAAAAACAGGGGCTTTCCCAATCTCTTGGGCCCATGCCGGGGTCCCGGCTTGCCCCATAATCAGCGCCCGCGCCTCGGGACCTGCCCGCCCCCCAATGACCACACTGCACATCACCGACATCGAGGCGGCCATCAATTTCTGGCGCGACAAAAGCCCCTCGCCCGACGGCTTTACCCTGGCCCCTGAGCTCAGGGCCCTGGCCGAGGTCTACGCGCTGATGGTCTACTACCGCCAGGATGAGGCCGACGAAGCCAGCTTCCCGGCCAAGGCCATGGCCGCCTGGAGAGCCTGGTACGACAGCACCCCCGATACCCCCTGCATCGCCATCTGCTCGACCAGCCAGGGCGACGACATCTGCAAGGGCTGCGGCCGCAGCTTTGAAGAGGTGCAGCTTTGGCCCCAGATGAGCCCGGGGGCCAAACGCGCGAGCTGGCGGCGCATCATGAGGGAAGGCAGCGCCTGGCGCTTTGGTCGCTATGCCGACCGGGCCCTGGAGCGGCGCGGCCAGACACCGGCCGATCCCACCCAACCGGCCTGAAGCCGCTCAGCCTAGAAACGGCGGTCGCACGCGCCCGAGTGTGCAACTGCGGGGCGCGATGGTAAGGCGCAGGGAGGCCGCAAACAAGCGGTCAAAGCCGTTTCTAGACTCAGACGCGGCGGGCGAGTTCGGCCGCCTGGCCGATGTAAGAAGCCGGGCTCATCGCCAGCAGACGCTGCTTTTCGGCCTCGGGAATGGCCAGGCTCAGGATCAGTCCATGCAGGGCATCGGCGCTGACCGTCTTGCCGCGGGTGACTTCCTTGAGTTGCTCATAGGCGCCGGAAACGCCGTAGCGACGCATGACCGTCTGTATCGGTTCGGCCAGCACCTCCCAGGCGGTATCCAGATCGGCCTGCAGCGCCTCCTGGTTGAGCTCGAGCTTGCCCAGACCCAGGCTGAGCGAGCGATAGGCCAATACCGCGTGGCCGAAGGCCACGCCCAGATTGCGCAGCACGGTGGAGTCGGTCAGGTCGCGCTGCCAGCGGCTGATCGGCAGCTTCTCACTCAAATGGCGCAGCAGCGCATTGGCCAGGCCCAGATTGCCCTCGGCGTTTTCAAAATCGATGGGGTTGACCTTGTGCGGCATGGTCGACGAGCCAATCTCACCAGCTTTCAGGCGCTGCTTGAAGTAACCCAGGCTGACATAGCCCCAGATATCGCGGGCCAGGTCAACCAGGATGGTGTTGGCGCGGGCCACCGCGTCAAACAGCTCGGCCATGTAATCGTGAGGCTCGATCTGCGTGCTGTAGGCCTGAAAGCTCAGCCCCAGGCCCTGCGGCTCGGGCGACTCGACCACCCGGCGGCTGAAGGCCTGCCAATCAAAGTCTGGCCAGGCCGACAGGTGCGCGTTGTAGTTACCCACCGCACCGTTCATCTTGCCCAAAATGCGTACCGCAGCGATTTTCTCGCGCGCGCCTGCAAGCCTGGCCACCACGTTGGCCATCTCCTTGCCCACCGTGGTCGGGCTGGCCGTCTGGCCGTGCGTGCGGCTGAGCATGGGCACCGCCGCATACTGATGGGCCATGGCGCGCAAGCTGGCGATGATCAGATCGAGCGCGGGCAGCAACACGGTATCGCGGCTGCTCTTGAGTTGCAGCGCATGGCTGGTGTTGTTGATGTCCTCGCTGGTGCAGGCGAAATGCACGAATTCGGCCGCCGCCTCGAGTTCGGGCTGGCCTTGAAGCTGAGACTTGAGCCAGTACTCGACCGCCTTCACATCATGATTGGTGGTCTTCTCGATGTCTTTGATGGCCAGGGCATCGTCCATGGAAAAGCCACTGACCAGTGCCTGCAAATGCGCACGGGCAGCCTCACTCAGGGGCTTGAACTGCTCGAAGCCGGCATCGGACAGCGCGATAAACCAGGCCACCTCCACCTGCACCCGCCTGTGCATATAGCCCTGCTCGGACATCAGAGGGCGCAGATCCTGCAGCTTGGAGGCATAGCGGCCGTCGAGCGGGGACAGCGCATTGATGGTGCTTGAAGACATGCTGGCATTGTAGGGAGGTCGCCTTCAGTCCCCGGCCAGCGCCCTGACTTGGTGCGCGCTGGCTTGAAAGCGAAATGCGCATCTTCAAAGTGCGAGTGGGGCCTGCGAACGTCGGATATCCGTGGCTAGAATCAAATGCTTGCCGAGCCACCTTTTGCCCACAAAAACACGATGAAACTCATTGGATCCCCCACCAGCCCCTATGTTCGCAAAGTGCGCATCGTGATGGCAGAAAAGAAGCTCGATTACCAGTTCGTGCTCGAAGACGTCTGGTCCGCCGATACCCGCATGGCCGAATCTAACCCCCTGGGTAAGGTGCCCTGCCTGGTGATGGAAGGCGGCGAAGCGGTGTTCGATTCGCGCGTCATCGTCGAATACCTGGACACGCTATCGCCCGTGGGCAAGTTGATTCCGCCCAGCGGCCGCGAGCGCGCCGAAGTCAAAACCTGGGAGGCTCTGGCCGACGGCGCGCTCGATGCGTGTGTGCTGGCCCGGCTCGAAGCCACCTGGCCGGGGCGCAAGGAAGGCGAGCGCAGCCAGGCCTGGATAGACCGGCAGATGGACAAGGTCGACGCGGCCCTGCGCGCCATGAGCACAGGCCTGGGCGACAAAAGCTTTTGCAGCGGCTTGCACCTGAGCCTGTCGGACATTTCCGTGGGCTGCGCACTGGCCTACCTGGACCTGCGCTTTGCCCACATCAACTGGCGCGAGCAACATCCTAATCTGGCACGATTGCAGGAAAGACTGCTGCAGCGCCAGAGCTTCATCGACACCGAGCCGGCCTGAAGCCGCTTTGAGCAGAACCTGCTTTAGCGATTGGCCTGGCGCCTGAGCCAGCGCATCATGGCGCCAATGCCGGGGATCTTTTCGTAGAGCTCCTCGGCCGCGTCCCAGTAGTCGCGGTGGTAGTCCACCAGGCCCTGCTCGTCGTATCGCAGGTGAGAGCTGCCGCGCACCGCCTGCCAGGTGCCGCGGTCAAAGCGCTTGAAGCGAAAGCGAAACTCCCACACCAAAAAGCACTGCCGGTCCTGCACAACCCGATCGGTGACCACAAAGTGCGGCTGATCGAGCGCCTCATACATGTGCTCAAAGATGCGCTCGATCTGCGCCAGGCCGCGCACCTCATTGAACGGGTCCTTGAAATAAGCCTGAGCGGCATAGAGCTGCGACAGCCGGGGCAGATCGCTGCGCTGCAACTGCTCGAAAAATTGGACCAGGGCCTGCACCCGCTCGGCCACATCGACTGCCATCAGCCCTGCTCCTTGACCATGCGCCGAAGCAGGGGCAGGTAGAGCGCATAGGGCAGCGACTGCAGCAGCTTCATGAAGTAGGTGAAGCGACGCGGGTAGTGAATTTCGAAACGCCCACGCTGCCAACCGACCAACATCTCATGCGCGGCCTGCTCCGGAGTGATCAGGGCCGGCATGTGAAAGCTGTTCTGCGCGGTCAGCGGGGTTTGCACAAAACCCGGATTGACCAAACTCACGCCTATGCCGCGCGGCTGCAAATCACCGTACAGGCTCTCGGCCAGGTTGATCAGCGCCGCCTTGGTCGGGCCATAAGCCAGGCTCTTTGGCAAGCCGCGGTAGCCGGCAACGCTGGCAATCAGGCTCAGGTGCCCGCTGCCGCGCGCGAGCATGGCCGGCAGCACCGCATCGAGCACGTACAAGGCGCCGACATAGTTGATCTGCTGGTGCTGCAGCATCTGGGGCAAATCAAAGTCATAGGCCCGCTGGGCTTTGTAGTGACCCACACAATAGACCACCAGATCGAGCGGGCCCTGCGCCAGCAAAGCAGCGGCCAGCGTTCGCACCGCGGCAGCATCGGTGACGTCAAGCGCGCGGGCCCTGGCGCCCGGGTGAGCGGCGACAAAGTCCTGCAAGAGAGCATCCTGCCGAGCCGAGACCACCACCTGCGCGCCCCGCTCATGCAGGGCAGCGGCCGTGGCCAGGCCGATGCCGCTGGAGGCACCAATGAGCCAGACTGTCTTGCCGCGCCAGTCGGTGATGGGGGGGTTTTGGGCCATGGAGGGCGGCTCAGCGCTTGACGAAGGAAAGGGTGACCTCGCCCAGTCGGAAGCCAAACTTGCTCATCACGGCCTTGTTGAGCATGACACGGGGATCCATCAGATACATCCAGTCGTCAAATTGCACCTCATAGGTTCGGCCGTCGACCGGCAGGCGCAGGGTATAGCCAAAGCGAAATGCGTTGCCGCTTTCCTCGCCCAGGGCCTGCCCGGCCACGTCGGCGGCAGTGCCTATGTAGCGACCCTCGCCAGTGCGCTTTAAGGTCCAGACCCGGCGATCGCGTGTGCCGTCCGAATAGGTGAACTCCTCGTCCAGCACACCTGTCTCCTGCCCGGCCGGGCCGCTCCAGCTGCACTTCATGACCACGGTAAAGCGCTTGACCACCCGGCCCGATCGGTCGGTAAAGATGCCATAGGCATCGAGCGTGCCGTTGAAGTACTGCCGCAGATCCAACTTGGGCTCCTGCCGGGCGTAATCGCTGACCTGTGGGCCGGCGCAGCCCATCAGGCCGGTCAGCATGAGCGCCAGCGCCGCAGCGGCCCAGCGGCTGCGAGATCCAAAAATCGAATTCTTCATGAGGACAGCTCCTGTACAGGCCGAGGTTCGGCCCGAATGATTCCAACATACAGGCCCCAACAGGCCAAGACTTTCAGCACACAGGGCAACACGCAGTAGGCCAAAGTCAGCGCCTGCAAGGCCTGCGGGTCGCGGGCCCCCGGCTGATAGCCAAAGCCTTCAAGCAAAGGCAGGGCCAGCCCGGCTGCAAGCGCCAGGTTGAGCTTGGCGGCAAAGTTCCACCAGCCAAAGTAGGCACCCGCCATGGCCGGCCCACCGGGCCGCAATTGCAACAAGCCCGCGAGCATGGCTGAGGGCAAGGCCAAATCGGCGCCCAGAGCCATGCCCGAAAGTGCGCAGACCCCCAAAAACAGCCAGGCATCGCCGGCCGACAGCGCGGCGGCCCAAATGAAGACCAGCACCGCCAACACCATGCCCAGCAACCAGCTGCGCGCCAGCCCCAGGCGGCGCACCAGGGCCAACCACAGCGGCATGGAGACAGCGGCGCTGAGAAAGTAGACGCCTAAAAATGCCGGCTCCATCTGAGTCGGGGCCTGCAACCTGTCCTGCACGAAAAACAGCACCAGGGTGGCGGGCACCGCGCTGGCGATGCCGTTGAGCATGAACACGCCGAGCAGGCGGACAAAACGCCCATCGCGCAGCGGCTGCATCAAGCCGGTGTGTGCACTGCTATTGGGCAGCGACTGCGGCGCCACACTGCGCCGCCAGGTCCACCAGGCCAGCAGCAGAAAACCGGCAAACAAAGCCAGGGCGCCCGGCAGGCCCAGCAGCGATGGCAGCACCGCGGCAAGCAGCACGCCGGCCAGCGCCAAAGCCTCACGGGTGCCGGTGATGCGCCCGCGCTGGGCCTCGTTGCCGCCGAGCAGCGCGCCCCAGCTTTGGTGCGAGATGCTCAGCAGGCTGTAACCCAGATAGGTCAACATCAGCATCAGCGCCGCCCAGCGCAGCAAGTCGGACACACCGGGCTCAGACAGCACCAAGGTCGGAAAAAACAGCAGCAGCAAACCGGCGGCCAGCAGCGCTGCCGCCACCGCGCTGGCGGCCAGCACCGCCGCGCTCGAACGCGCCAGCAGCCAGTCATTGAAGCGGCCCAGCCAGGGGTCGATCAAGGCGTCGAGCAGGCGGGCGCCCAGCAAGACCGCGCCCAAGGCCGCCAGCGGAACACCAAATTGCCGTGCGTAGTGGTTGGGCAAGATGACATACAGAGGCAAGGCGGCGAAGGCCAGCGGCAGGCCCATCAAACCATAGGCCACTGCGTTGCGCCATCCAAAGGCGCCGCTCATGAGGGACTGCCCAGCAAGGCGCGCCGCAAAGCAGGCTCGGAGCTTTGGGGCGAAAGCCAGATCCCGAAAAAGCGCCGGGCAAATTCTGCGTCCCTGACCTCGCCGCGCAGCCTACCGTTGTGCCAGAACACCGCCGCTTCACCCGGGCGCTGCAAGCCGAGCAGGCGGTCGCCCCGGCGAACATCGGGCAGCACCCGCAGCATCTCGGCCATCCAACGGTTTTCCTGCTCCGCCGACATCGGAGCGCTGCGCCGCATTTCCTTGATCGATCGCTCGGCGATGTCCTTGGCCGCAAAGTCGCGCAGATAGTGCAGCTCAAGCGCCAGCAACTGCGTCTCGCTCTGGCTGGGCTGGAAGC
>JBILDR010000157.1:0-7848 GCA_044352515.1 Polaromonas sp. | reverse complement strand
GGCTTTTTCGAAGGCATCCAGCGAGCGCGAGAGCATCGCGATCTTGGCCGGCGCCGCCGGCAACTGCGCCGCCTGTATGCGCCGCTGCGGCTTAAAGCGCTCGGGCAGATGGGCATAGGCGTAAAGCGCCATCCGATCGGGCCGCAATGCAGTCACCTGAGCCAGGGTGCGATCGAATGACTCCGGGCTTTGCAGCGGCAGGCCGTAGATCAGATCGATGTTGACCGACTCAAAGCCCAGACGCCGCGCCTGCGCCACCAATTCGAACACCTGCTCAGCCGGCTGCAAGCGGTGAACCGCACGCTGAACCGCCGGGTCAAAGTCCTGCACGCCGAAACTCAAGCGGTTAAAGCCCAGCTCGGCCAGCACTGCCAGCCGCGCTGCAGTCACGGTGCGCGGATCCACCTCAATGGAATATTCGCCACCGGGCACCAGGTTAAAGCTGCGCCGAAGCATGGCCATGAGCTTGCGCAGCTCCTCGTCGCTCAGGAAGGTGGGCGTGCCGCCGCCCAAGTGCAACTGACTGAGGGTCTGCCCGCTGCCCAGATGCGTCAAGTGAAGATCGAGCTCCCGGTTGAGGTAACGCAAATAGGGCTGCGCACGCTCATGATGGCGGGTGACGATCTTGTTGCAGGCGCAGTAGTAGCACAGCGACTCGCAAAACGGAATATGCACGTACAGCGACAGCGCGCTGGCGCGGGCCGGGCCGCTGCGCCGCTGCTCCAAGGCCTGCACATAGTCGGTCTCACCGAAGGCCTCGACAAAGCGGTCGGCCGTCGGGTAAGAGGTATAGCGCGGGCCCTGAAGGTCCATTTGGCGCAACAAATCGGGCGAGACGAGGCTCATGGGCGGGGCATTTCAGGCAGTGGAGGAACACTGTGCCCTGCGGGCCCGCACCTCGCCTTGACCTGGGTCAAGCACTGCTGCAAGAAAGTGTGAATTTTTTGCTGCTGTGCTGCATCAGAGAGCAAATGCCACTGGGATAATCGCAACAAAAGGTTCAAGCCTCAGGCAGGGTCAGGAGAGGAATATGCTGAAAGAAACCATCAAGGTCGCTTGCTCCAACTGCAATCTGCGCGAGCTGTGCATGCCGGTTGGACTCAATCCCATCGAGTTGCAGCGGGTTGACGAGTTGGTGACGCAGCGCCGCAGCATCAAGCGCGGAACAGCCCTGTTTCACAACGGCGAGCCCTTCACCTCGCTGTACGCGGTGCGGACCGGCTTCTTCAAGACCAGCTTGACCACCGAGGACGGACGCGATCAGGTCACGGGTTTTCAGATGGCTGGCGAGATCATTGGCCTGGACGGCATCGTCAACGAACACCACACCTGCGATGCGATCGCCCTGGAAGACGCTGAAGTGTGCGTCATGCCCTTCGACCGCATCGAGGAAATTTCCAGAGAGGTCGGCGCGCTGCAAAAACATGTGCACCGCATCATGAGCCGCGAAATCGTGCGTGAGCACGGCGTCATGCTGCTGCTGGGCAGCATGCGCGCCGAAGAACGTCTGGCGGCCTTTCTGCTTAACTTGGTGCAGCGATTGCAGGCCCGCGGCTTCTCACGCACGGAACTGATCCTGCGCATGACGCGCGAAGAAATCGGCAGCTACCTGGGCATGAAGCTCGAGACCGTCAGCCGTACCTTCTCGCGCTTTGCCGAAGAGGGCATCATCGAGGTCAAGCAGCGCCACATCCACATCCAGAATGCAGAGGCACTCAAGCGGCTGGTCAATCCCCAGGTCTGCCACTGAGGGGCAGCGAGCGGGCTCATCCGCAGCGACTGCACCCCGGGCAGCCGGCCCAGCGCCCGCTCGGCCGTCAGGGCACAGGAGCCGCCAAGCACACAGTCCTTGACTTGGATCAAGCCCCAGCCGCTGTACGCGTCCTATGCTGAACACACCAACAACTCAGGAGAGCCTCTATGTACCAAAGCATTCTCGTGCCGACCGACGGCTCCCCCCTGTCCGCCAAAGCGGTGCAGTGCGCCCTAGAGCTGGCCGAGCTCAGCGGCGCGCAAATCGTGTTTCTCAATGTGGTCCCGCGCTACCCGATGAGCTACTTTGAAGGCGGTATCACCGCCTCGATGACCGAGGTCGGCAAGATCGAGAAACAGTGGTCTGAAAAAGCGCAGGGTCTGGTGGATCAACTCAAAGCCAAAGCCGAAGCACGCGGCCTCAAAGCCAAGGGGCTGACCATGCGCTCCGATCTGGTGGCCGAATCCGTGATCGCTTGCGCCAAGAAGAATAAGTGCGACCTCATCGTCATGGCCTCGCACGGACGCAAAGGCATCAAGCGCCTGCTGCTGGGCAGCGAGACCACCCACGTGCTCACCCACTCACCGCTGCCGGTGCTGGTGCTGCGCTGAAGCCCAGATGGGCGGCGGCCAAGTGCCGCCGGCCCATAGAACTCGCACATCCCATCAGCCCTACGGACCAGGGGCTGGCGACAGCCTGGCTCAGACAGGGCAAGGATCGATTGACGATCGAAGATCCCGGCCTAGAATGCGGCCACTTTCCCGACCAGCCCCTGCGGCCGGTGCCCCTCAAGTCCGCATGTCTTATCTGCCTCTGACCCCCCACCGGCCCCGGGCCCAGGCCTGCCTTGGCTGAACCTGCCATCAGCCGCCAGTTCGCACGCTGGGCCCAAGCCCTGCGCTATGAAGACCTGCCGCCGGCGCTGGTCGACAAAACCCAAGCCTTGCTGCTCCATGCCCTGACCGGCGGCTTGCTCGGTGCGCGCTCGCGTGCGGCCCAGGACGTGGTGCAGCTGACCCTGCGCGAAGAAGGCCGGCCCGACGGCGCCAGCGTTTTCCACAGCCCGCACAAAGCCAGCCGCATCGGCGCGACCTTTGCCAATGCAGAGTTGATCCACGCCTCCTTCCTGTTCGACTCCTACCGCATGCTGACCCATCCCGGTCCGGTGCTGGTGCCCGCCGCCTTGGCCCAGGCCGAATTGGAAGGGCGCAGCGGCCGGGATCTGGTGGTGGCCCTGGTGGCCGGCTATGAGCTGGTCTGCCGGCTGGCCGATGACTTCATTCCCAGCACCGCCGCGCGCGGCTTTCGGCCCAGCCCCCTGTATGCCACGCTGGGCGCGGCGCTGAGCTGCGGGCTGCTGATGGGGCTGGATGAAGACCGTCTGGTCACCGCCATTGCCTTGGCCACCCACTTTGCCAGCGGCCTCAATGAAGGTCCGCGGGTCGGGGCCAATGAGTTGCTGATCCACGAGCCGCAGGCCGCACGCAACGGCGTGTTCGCGGCCGTGATGGCGCGCGCCGGCCACATCAAGGGGGCCGAGACCTCCATCGAGGGACGCGCGGGCTTTTACAACGCCTTCACCGGCAGCCATACCGGCGAGCTCAGCCACAGCTTTACCGGCGCCAAGCAGGTGGACATGGCCAGCATCACCCAGGGCCTGGGGCAGACCTACAAGATGCTGGGCTTCATGTTCCGCATCTACCCCTGCCCCGGCTACAACCAGCCGGTGATTGAACTCATGGGCGAGCTGTGTCAGCGCCACGCGATTGCAGCCGATGACATCGCGCAGGTGCGCGTACACATGAACACCATCGAGACCCGCTACCCCAGTCCGGCCTTTCCCCGCCACGAAGACTGGCAGCAGCCGCGGGTCTGGGACAGCACGCACTACTTTGCGGCAAGGGTGGCGGTGGCCGGTGGCTTCCCTGTGGCCAATGGCCTGCCGCCAGGCGCGCCCGACAGCGATCCGGCCCGCGAAACACAGGCGCGTGAATTGATGGGCCGGGTTCGCCTGGTGCCAGAAGAGCTGCGCCCCATGTTCTCGCCGGCCATCGCCATCGAACTCAAGAACGGCCAGGTGCATCAGGGCGACTACCCTTATGCGCGCATGGTCTGGGACCTGCGCACCCTGCGCCGCCGCCTGCAGGCCTGCGAGCCGGGCATCGAAGGCGGTGCGGCCCGGCTCGACGCCCTGACCCATATGCTCAGCGAGGCCCACCAGCTTGAATCGATGCAGCCCCTGCTCGCGCTGATGAAAAGCTGGCCCGCGTGAGCGATGCCGAATCACTGACCAGCTTTTATTTCCGCCAGCCCCAACCCGATTTCGAGCACTGACAAACACTTTGGAGACGCCATGAAATTTTTCCGCACCCTGTGTATCACCCTGAGCCTGGGCTTTAGCGCATGGGCCTCGGCCCAGACCTACCCGTCCAAGCCGGTCAAAGTGATCGTGCCTTACGCCGCAGGCGGCACCGGCGACATCCTGGCGCGCCTGATCTCGCAGGAGCTCACCAAGCAAACCGGGCAAAGCTTCGTGGTGGAAAACCGCACCGGCGCCGGCGGCATGATCGGCTACGGCGCCGGCGCCAAGGCGGTGGGCGACGGCTACACCCTGGTGGCCATGGACTCGTCCTACACCATGTTTCCGGGCCTGTACGGCGAACGGGTGGACTGGAACATCGAAACCGATCTGATCCCGGTGAGCATGTACGGGCGGGCCGCCTTCGCGCTGGCGGTCAACCCGGCCAAAAACTACAAGGGCGCCGAAGACCTGGTGCGCACCGCCCGCGACAAGCCCGGCGCGGTCAGCTTCGGCACGCCCGGCATGGGCACGCTGCACCATGTCTTCACGTCGCAGCTGACAGCCACCACCGGCGTACAGATGACCCATGTGCCCTACCGCGGTGCGAGCGAGGCGCTCAATGCGGTGCTGGGCAATAACGTGGACTGGACCTTTGTGGCCATGCCCACCATCACCGGCCAACTGGGCAACGAACGCCTGCGGGTGATCGCCGTCACCTCTGAGAACCGCTCGCCCCTGCTGCCCAATGTGCCCACGCTGCGCGAAGCAGGCATTGCCATGACGGTGGCCAACTGGTTCGGCCTGGGCACGCCCAAGGGCACGCCCCCCGAGGTGGTGGCCTTCCTGCACAAGCAGGTGAGCGACGCCTTGAAATCGCCCGAAGTGGCTGCCCGCATGAAGGCCATGGGCGCCGAGGTGGTGGGCAACAGCCCGGCCGAGTTTGCGCAGATCCTGCGCTCGGACCTGCGGCTGTGGACCAAGGTCATCAAAGACGCCGGCATCAAGAACTAAAGCCCGCACCGTCCAGAAACGCCCCGGAACAAGGCCCAAGGCCCATGGACCTGCAACTGCGCGGCAAGAGCGTGCTCATCACCGGCGGCTCGCGCGGCATCGGGCTGGCCACCGCCCGCTGCTTTGCGGCTGAGGGCTGCCGCCTGCATCTGGTGGCACGCAAGCCAGACACCTTGAGCGCCGCGGTGGAGCAACTGCGCGCCGATACCGGCGCCGATGTGCAAGGCCTGGCTCTGGATCTGCGCGAGCCTTCGGCGGTGGAGAAACTCGACCAGCTTCTGGGCGCACAGATCGACATCCTGGTCAACAACGCGGGGGACATGCCGCACGGCGACCTGCAAGAGATAGACGCCCAGCGCTGGCGCAGCGCCTGGGACCTCAAGGTCTACGCCACCATTGATCTGAGCCGCCTGCTCTATGCGCGCATGCGCCAAAAGCGCAGCGGCGTGATCATCAACGTGATCGGCATCTCGGGCGGAGAAATGATCGTGCCCAGCTACATCGCGGGCACCGCCGGCAATGCGGCGCTCGATGCTTTCACCCGCGCCCTGGGTGCCTCCGCCCCGGCCGACGGCTTGAGGGTGGTGGGCGTGCACCCCGGGCTGGTGGCCACCGACCGGCAAATCACCCGCTGGCAGGCCCGCGCCGAACAAAGTCTGGGCGACGCCAGCCGCTGGCCCGAGCTGACCACCCACCTGCCCTTCGGCCGTCTGGCACACCCCGCAGAAGTGGCTCAGGCCATCGTGTTCCTGGCCTCCGGTGCAGCGTCTTACATCTCGGGCACCAGCGTTACGGTCGACGGCGGCATGAGCCAGCGCCATCAGGCGCGCTGAGCATACGGCTCAGCGCTGCGCCCGCGGCTCAAGACGCAAACAAGCCCTTGTGCTGATCGCGCAGCAGGTTCTTTTGCACCTTGCCCATGGTGTTGCGCGGTAACTCGCTGACCACATAACAGCGCTTGGGGATCTTGAAGTTGGCCAGCTTGGCCTTCAGGCTGGCGATCACCGCGTCGGGCTCCAGCGCCGCGCCACTCTTGAGGGTGAGCACCGCTACGCCGACCTCGCCAAAATCGGGGTGAGGCACGCCCACCACCGCGCTTTCAGCCACGCCGGGCATGTCGTTGATATAGCCCTCAATCTCGGCCGGGTAGACGTTGTAGCCGCCGCTGATGATCAGGTCCTTGCTGCGCCCGACGATGGTCACATAGCCCTGCTTGTCGATCTGACCCACATCGCCGGTCTTGAACCAACCGTCGCTGGTGAATTCTTCGCGGGTTTTCTCGGGCATGCGCCAGTAGCCCTTGAACACATTGGGCCCGCGCACCTCAATGCCGCCGATCTCGCCGGCCGGCAGATCCTGCCCGGCATCGCCGCGCACCCGCACGCCCACGCCGGGCAAGGGAAAGCCGACGGTGCCACCACGGCGCTCGCCCTCCTTGGCCTTGTAGGGGTTGGAGGTGAGCATGGCGGTCTCGCTCATGCCGTAACGCTCCAAAATCGTGTGGCCGGTGCGCTCCTGCCAGTCGCGGAAGGTCTCAATCAAGAGCGGCGCCGAGCCCGAGATGAACAGGCGCATGTTGTTGCAAGCCTGGCGCTGGAGCGAGGGCTCGGCCAGCATGCGCACATACAGCGTGGGCACGCCCATGAAGACGGTGGCCTCGGGCAGTTTGCTGATCACCCACTTGGGGTCGAACCGGCCCTGCCAGAGCATCTTGCTGCCATTGAGCAAAGCGCCGTGCAGCGCCACAAACAAACCATGCACATGAAAGATCGGCAGCGCATGGATCAGCACATCACCGCGCTTCCAGCCCCAGTAGCTCTTGAGCACCACCGCATTGCTCAGCAAATTGCCGTGGGTGAGCATGGCGCCCTTGCTGCGGCCGGTGGTGCCGCTGGTATAGAGAATGGCGGCCAGGTCGTCGGCTGATCTCTCAGCCACCGTGTGCGCGTCGCTGCAGTGCACCGCCCGCTCGAGCAAGGTGCCGCTGCGGTCCTCATCCAGGGTGAATACCGCCTTGGCGCCGGCCTTGAAGGCCAGCGGGCTGACCCAGCCAAAGTTCTTCTTGCTGCACACCACCACCGCCGGCTCGGCATTGCCGATGAAGTATTCAATCTCGGCGCTCTGGTAGGCGGTGTTCAGCGGCAAGAACACATAGCCGGCACGCAAGGTGGCCAGGTAGAGCATCACCGCTTCAACCGATTTTTCGACCTGCACCGCGACGCGCGCGCCCGGCTCGAGCTCGAGCGACTCCAGCAGGTTGGCCATCATTGCGGTGCCACGGTCGAGGTCGCGCCAGGAGTAATTCAAACCGTTGTCGGTCTCGATGGCAATGCTGTCCAGGTCAGCGGGAAAGGCCGCCCTGAGGGCGGCAAACAAATGGGTGGAGCTCATGGTCGTCGAAGGGAGATAAGAAAACGTCAGGAAAAACGGGCTGGCCTTTTTTGCATGAAGGCACTGACGCCCTCACGGTGCTCGGGCGTATCGGCGTAGTCATAGGCCGTCTGAACCAGGGCGGGCAGGGCCGCTGCGCCTTGCTCAGCCAAGGCGCGAAAGGTGGCTTTGTTCATGCGCGCGGCTTGCGGCGCCAATGCGCTCATGCGCTGGCTCAAGCTGGCCACTTCAGCGACCAAGGCAGCGCCAGTCAAGACCTGCTGCAAGAAGCCGCGCTGCAAGAGCGTGGGCGCCTCAAACACCTGGGCCGCCAGCAGCATGGCTCGGACTGTGGATTCGCCAGCCACGCGTGCCACCAGGGCCGCCTCGCGGGGGGCCATCGGAAAACCCA
>JBILDR010000024.1:0-25443 GCA_044352515.1 Polaromonas sp. | reverse complement strand
TGACCGGGGTCTGCAATGCCAGGCCGAGCGCCTGCGCGATGGCATACCGCTGCCGGCGGCGCTGTGCAAGGAGTTGGCCGCCTGCGCACGGCCCGAGGGCCTGGCCCTGCCTTGGTAGGGCCTTGCCTGCGCTTATTGAGTTTTTAAAGGGCCTCATTTGAGCGACAAGGCTGATTTTTCTTTCACCGGCCAAGGCCTGCGGCAGGCGCTGGCACAGGCCCACCTGCCAGCCCTGATGCCGGCGATTGCCTGCCTGACCGGCGATTTGTCGGCGCTCGATCCCGCCTGGCAGCCTGACCTGGCCGACCAGGCCCAGCGCCCGCAGGCCCAGGGCGGCTTGTCGGCCCAGGCCCAGCAGCTGGCGCGCGAGCGGGCTGAACTGTTGCTCAGCCGCTGGCAGGCCCAGGGGTGTCCCAGCGCGCCCCAGTTGCCCATGCCCGTGCTCCAGCAGGTCATGGGTTTTGTCACTGGCGCGGTAGACCCGCAGGTGGTGGATCTGCTCCTGCATGAACTGGGCATGGCCGTACCGGTGGGCGAGGGCGTGGGCGTGCCCGAGCGCCTGGGTCTGCCGGCCGATTTTCAGGTGGTGGTCATCGGTGCGGGCATGTCGGGGCTGGTGTCGTCCTGGCATCTGCAGCGCCTGGGCATTGCCCACACGGTGCTGGAACGGCAGGCCGAGATCGGCGGCGTCTGGGTTGAGAACCACTACCCTGGCGCCAGGCTGGATACCAGCAACTTCTGCTACAGCTACTCCTTCGCACAGGATGCGGGCTGGCGGCATTTTTTCTCCCCGCGCGACGAAGTTCAGCGCTACTTCCAGGAGCTCGCCGCCAAGCGAGGTCTGCTCAGGCATATTCAGCTGAGCACCGAAGTGCAGGCCCTGCGCTACGACGAGGCCCAGTGCTTGTGGCATATCGACATCGTGCAGGGCGGGCAGCGGCGCAGCTTGCGCGCCCATGCGGTCATCAGCGCGGTCGGCCAGCTCAACAAGCCGCGCCTGCCCGACATTGAAGGGCGCGAACGCTTTGCCGGCCCTGCCTGGCATACCGCCCGCTGGCGCCATGATGTGCCGCTCAAGGGTTTGCGGGTCGGTGTGATCGGCACCGGGGCCAGTGCTTTTCAGGTGATTCCACGCATCGCGGGTGAGGTGCAGTCGCTCACTGTGTTTCAGCGCACGCCGCCCTGGGTCATCAGGACACCGGCCTACAACCAGGAGCTGCCGGCCGGCCTGCACTGGCTGCTCGCTAGCCTGCCGGGCTACAACGCCTGGTACCGCTTTGAGCAGTTCTGGGTGGCGGTCGAAGGCCGCAGGCGCTATTCGGTGGTCGATCCCGATTGGCAGCAAGCGGGCTCGGTGTCGGCGCTCAATCAGCAGCTGCGACAGATGCTCGAAGCCGAGCTCGACCAGGCCTACGCTGGTCGGCCCGATCTGCGCCGGCTCATGACGCCCGACTACCCGCCTTACGGCAAACGCATGCTGCGTGACGACGGCACCTGGTCGGACGCGCTCAAGCGCAGCAATGTGACCATGGTCAGCGAGCCGATTGCGCGCATCACTGAAAACGCGGTGGTCTGCCGTGACGGCAGTGTGCATGAGCTCGATGTGATCATTTACGGCACCGGCTTTCATGCCTCGCAGTTCCTCAATTCGCTGCAGGTCACAGGCCGTGGCGGCGTCGATTTGCATGCGCAGTGGGGCGTGGATGCGCAGGCCTATCAGGGCGTGTGCGTGCCCAATTTCCCCAACCTGTTCATGCTCTACGGGCCCAACACCAACCTGATCACCAATGGCAGCCTGGTGCTGTTTTCCGAGATTGAGATTGAATACATCCTTCGCTGCTTGGCGAGTCTGGGGCAGCACGGTGCGCGTGCGATGGAGGTCAGCGCAGCGGCCAGTTGGCGCTATGACGAGCGTATCGATGCCCAGACCCGGCGCATGGCCTACGGCGTCGACGGGGTGAGCAATTGGTACAAGTCGGCCACCGGTCGGGTGACGCAGAACTGGCCGTTCAGCACGGTGGATTTCTGGCGCCAGATGCAGTGGGTTAAGACCGAAGATTTCTCATTCTGGCCCTGAGTTGTACCCGCACATGACCCGCAACTGCATAAGGGCTTGCCCGCGCACAGCCACCCTGGATTGGGCTTCGGTTAGATTCGAAGGCTTTGTCATCAACAAAGGTCTCTTCATGAAGCGTTTTGTTCTGGGCCAAGGTCTGATCGCTTTTTTTCTGCTGCTCGGGCTCGGCGCGCCTGCATTCGGGCAAGCTTTCCCCAACAAGGCCATCACCTTGGTGGTGCCTGCGCCACCGGGCGGCGTGGTGGATGCGACCGGTCGGCTTTTGGGCGAGGCCATGTCGCGCCAACTGGGTCAGCCCGTGGTGATCGATAACCGCGGTGGCGCCAGTGGCAACATCGGCTATAGCCATGCTGCACGGGCTTCGGCCGATGGCTACACCTTGCTGACCTCCTACTCCGCTTTCCATTTGGGCAACCCCTCGCTGTTTCCCAAGCCGGGCTGGGCCCAGAGCGACTTTGTCCCCATCGCCATGGCCGCTGTGGCGACCAATGTGATTGCCGTGCATCCTTCGATACCCGCCAACACCCTGGGTGAGTTGATCGCCTACCTCAGGAGCAACCCGGACAAGGTGTCCTACGCATCACAGGGCTCGGGCTCTTTGGCCCATGTCGGCACTGAGATCTTCAAGGCCCAGACCGCCACCAGCATGGTGCATGTGCCTTACAGAGGCTCAGGTCCTGCTATCCAGGACATGCTCTCCGGCCAGGTGCAGTTGTTCATCACCACCCCGCCTTCGGTGATGCAGCACATCCAGGCCGGCAAACTCAAGGGCATTGCGGTGACAGGAAAGGCGCGTCACCCCGGACTGCCGCAGGTACCGACCACCGCCGAGGCGGGTCTGCCTGGCTTTGAACTGGAAGGCTGGGTGGCTTTGTTTGCCCCGGCGGGTACTCCGGCCGAAGCGGTCAGCCGCTTGGCTTCGGCCGTCAAATCATCGGTGGAGACACCGGAGGTCATCGCCAAGGCCAAGGCGGCTGGGCTCGAGATACGCTACCTTCCTCCCGCTGCCCTGCAGGAATTGGTACGCGCAGAGACTGCCGGCTGGGCCACCACCATCAAGAGCGCCAATATCTCGGTGCAATGAGTGTTTGAAACAAGATCTGGCCATTTTGGGCGCCGGCGCAGCCGGCATGTTCGTGGCTCTGGCCGCGCAGGCGCGCGGCTTGCGCGTGGCCCTGTTTGAGCCCCGCGCTGATTTGCCCAACAACCTGGCCATCAGCGGCGGGCTGCTGCCGGTGGCAGGTTCCGCCCTGCAGCGCGCAGCCGGTGTGACCGACAGCCCCGAAGCCTGGCTGGCCGATTTGCGCCAATTTGCTCCGGGCATGGTCAATGAACAGATTGCCGAGGCTGTGGCGCTGGCCTTGCCCGCGGCCTGCGACTTCTTGCAGGCCCAGTGCGCCGCACCGCTGCGCTTCCTGCCGGAGATGGTGGCCCCCGGCCATGGCCAGCGACGCTTTCACAGTGTGCAGCCGGCCTCAGGCCAGGCACTGCATCAGTGGCTGCGCCAGGCGGTGCGCAGCGCGCCGGGCATCAGTTGGTTGGAAGGCAGTGCCGAGGTCGAGCGCAGCGGCGGCGGTTTTGAGCTGCGCAGCCCACAGGGCCTGTTTGCGGATTTGCGGGCCGATCAACTGGTGCTGGCCGGCGGCGGCTTTGGCGCCAATACGGCCATGGTGGCGCAGTACATTCCCGGCATGGGTGGGGCCCTGCACAATGGCTCGGCCACCAACGACGGCAGCACCATCGCCCTGGGTCTGCGCTGGGGCGCGCAGCTCTGGGGCATGGACGGCTATCAGGGCCAGGGCCATACCAACCCGGGCGGCGTCACCCGGCTGGGCATGGGCATCCCCTCGCTGGGCGGCATTCTGGTCAACCGTGAGGGACGGCGCTTTGTGGCCGAGGACATCGGCCCTTCGGCGCTCGCGCCCCAGGTGCTGGCGCAAAGCGGCGGTATCGCGCTGGAGCTGTTTGACCAGGCCATTGAAGACCAGTTGGGCAACCACTCGGCCTACCAGCAGGCGCGGCAGGCTGGCTGCGTGATGTGTGCGCAGACCCTGCCCGAATTGGCGGCATTGGCCGGCATCGACGCCGGCGCGCTCCAGCACACTTTGGATGAGGTGGCCGCTTGCGCGCAAGGGCAGGCCGACCGCCTGGGTCGGCGCTCATTTGCCCGCGTGCTTGGCGCGCCCTGGAGGGCGTCCTGGGTGACCGGTGCGCTCTCGCACACCCAGGGCGGTCTGCTCACCGATGCCCATGGCGCGGTGCTGCACGAAAGTGGTCAGCGCATACCTGGCCTATTCGCGGCTGGCGGCTGCGCGGCCGGCCTGTCGGGCCGGGGCGCCGACGGTTATCTGCCCGGCAATGGCTTGGCGCAGGCCTTTGGTCTGGGCTGGCGGGTGGCGCAGGCGCTGGGCTGATTGCGCCGAGCACGCGCGGGGGTCACAGCCCTTGTTCGGGCAGCTCGATCAGAGCGCGCGGCAGGCTCCAGGCCGGCTCGGCGCCATGCTCAGTGATGAGGAACTGGTCTTCAATGATGAAGCCGCCTTCGCCATCGACATACACCGGCGTCTCAAAGGCCAGCACCATGCCCGGCTCGATAGCCTCATGGGCCTGCGCGGCAATGAAGGGCGGTACCTCGCAAAACGTGTCATGGCCCAGGCTGTGGCCGTAGTGGCCGCGGCTAAAGCCGGCAAAGCCCGCCTTGTGGATGGCGCGCGTGGCGTGGGCATGCACATCGCTGAGCAGATGGCCGGGCTTGAGCACTTCAATGCCGGCAGCAAAAGCGTCTTCCAGGGCCTGCATGATCTGGCCGGTGCGGGGTCTGGCCTTGCCCAGGACATAGGTGCGGCCGCTGTCCGAGCTATAGCCTTCGACCAAGCAGCCGACATCGAACTTGAGCACATCGCCTGGAGCGATCTGCCCGCCCCCTTGCCAGGGCAGCGGTCCCACCGTGGTGTATTCCCATTGGCCGGACAAGCGCACACCGCGGCGCTGCACCTCGGCGGCCACGCCGTCCTTCCAGGCTTGCGCAATGGCATCGCGGTGCATGCCGGTGCGAACGCTGGCCACCGCGCGGCGCATGCCGGCTTCGGCCAGGGCTGCGGCCTGCTGCAGCAAAGCGATTTCACGCGCGCTTTTGACCGCCTTGATGCGGGCGATCACCGCGCTGGCATCGACCCAGCGCAGCCCGGGCAGAACCTCCTGGAGCAAAGCAAAGTCGCTGGCTGGCCAGAAGTCCAGGTCCAGCCCGATGCGCGCATCGGCCAGGCCTCGCTCGCGCAGCAGGACACCGAGTTGCTCGAAGGAGCGGCGAGCATCAAAGGCCGCAGGCCGGGCAAAACCGGCGGGCCGGCCATCGGCCCGCCAAGCGCGCTGCATCAACTCGGCCGCGCCTTCGCTGCTGTCCAGCCAGGGGCGGATGTCGGCGGTTTCGACCCAGTCGCTGTGGGTCAGTACCTGCGCCTGGCCCAAGGCGCGCCGTGCATGCGGTGCAAACAACTCGGTGGCCACCGCCGCAATCGGCTCGCCAGCGGCCGCTGGCACCAAGGCCAGGGCCGAGCCGGCGCGCCGAAAGAAAGAGGCCACGCCCGGCGGCGCGCCGGTGGCCCAGGCAAAGCTTTCGGGCTTGGCCAGTACCAGGGCGTCGATGTCCGCCTCCCGCAGCAGTCTCTCGGCGCGTTGGCGTGGCACGTCACTCATGGGCGGGGCTCCTATTTGCCGTAAGACAGGGTGGGCAGCCAGGTGGCGATGTCCGGCACCAGGGTCAGCAGCAGCACGCCCAGCATCAAGAGCAGCCAGAAGGGCAGGGTGCCGATCGAGGCTTCTGCCAAACTCACCTCGTGCTTGCTGATGCCCACCAGCACAAACAGGTTCATGCCCACCGGCGGGGTGAGCATGCCGATCTCGATCATGATGGTCACCACCACGCCCAGCCAGATGGGGTCAAAGCCCAGACCGGTCATCAGCGGGAACACCACCGGCAGGGTCATCACCATCATCGACAGGCCGTCGAAAATCATGCCCAGCAGCAGGTAGATCAGCACGATCACGCCCAGCAGCGCATACCGCGACAGGCCCAGGGCCGAGACGCCTTCGAGCATTTTTTGCGGCAACTGCAAGAGGCTGATCGACTGCGCCAAGATGACCGCGCCCAAAAACACAAAGGCAATCACCGCAAAAGTGCGCGCCGAGCTCAAAAAGGTTTGGCCCAGTTTGCGCCAGGTCAGGTCGCCCTGGGTAAAGCCCATCAGGGCGGCGGCGGCCACGCCCACCGCCGCCGATTCCGTGGGGGTGGCAATGCCTGCAAACAAGCTGCCCAGGACTGCCAGGATCAGCACCAGAATCGGCCAGACTGCGAGGGCTGCGCGCAGGGTCGGGCCCCAGGGCAGGGCCTGCTCGCGCGGCACCAGGCTGGGATCGCGCCGAGTCTTGAACTCGATGTAAATCATGAACAGCAGCGCCATCATCAGGCCCGGCACCACGCCGGCCAGAAACAGCTTTCCGATGGAGGTGTCGGTCAGCGCGCCATAAATCAGCAGCGACAGGCTCGGGGGGATCAAAAGCCCCAGGGTGCCGCCGGCAGCCAGCGTGCCCACCACCATCTTGCGTTCATAGCCACGCTGCACCAGCTGCGGATAGGCCACCGAGCCGACCGCGGCAGACACCGACATCGACGAGCCGCTGACCGCGCCAAAGACGGTACAGACCGCGATATTGGTGTGCAGCAGGCCGCCGCGCAACCGGGCAAACAGCGGCGACATGGCTTTGTAAATGCCGCCGGCCAGACCGCTGGCCACCAGCACATCGCCGAGCAAGATGAACAGGGGAATGGCAGTCAGGGTGAATTCACCGAGCACATTAAAGACCGCCTGCACGCCCAGCCGGGTGGCGCCGCCGCCAAAGAAATGCAAGATGGCAAAGCCGGTCAGGCCCAAGGCCGCGCCGAGCACCGCGCCCGAGAGTACGGTAGCGCCCAGCAGGCCCATCAAGATGGACCAGATCATGCGTGCACTTCCTCGCCGGCCTGCGGCGTGATCGGCCGCAGTGTCCGCCAGGCGCCGGCAAGGCCTGCCACCAGCACCGATACCGTCGCAATCAGCAGGAAGGGCGCCAGCGGCAGGCGCGACTGCTCGCTCATCAGGTTGAGCTTGGCGGTAAATTCATAAATCCCCCAGGCCTCGCGCACGAAGACCGCGCAGAAAGCCAGCAGCAGCAACTGACCGAACACGAACAGCCAGCGCTGTGGCCGCGCGGGCAGCCGCTCGGAAATCACCGTCACCCGGATGTTGATTTCGCGCAGCACCGCGCTGGGCAGCAGGGTGAAGACGGCCAGTGTCATCAAGAGCCCGGAGAGCTCCTCGGTGAAGTCAAAAGGCCGGCCCCAGACATAGCGCATCACCACCGCCACCAGCACCAGCGCAAAAATGCCCGCCAGTGCGGCGGCGCCTATGCCCGCCAGCGCGCCGGCGGCAGCGCGCAAGGTTTTGTCAATGATGCCGCCGGGCGCCGCCGTCGTCATTGCGGCAAGGCTTGCAAGATGCGCTGGCGGTAGGTGATGGCGTCACCGCCGGTTTCTTTGGCCAGCACGTCCCAGGTCTCCAGCGCCGACTTGCGCAGGGCCGCGCGGTCGGCCGCCGGCATCACCGGGTGGAAGGTCACGCCCTGGCTTTGCAGCTTCTCGCGCGCGGCCTTCTCGGCTGCGGCGTCGCCGTCAAAGTTAAAGCTCACCTTCTCCAGCTCGGCCACCGCCTCGTTGAAGCCCTTTTTCAGATCGGCCGGCAAAGCCGCCCACTTGCCCTTGTGGGCCAGCAGGGCGTAAGGCGCCGGCGGGAAGGGAAAGCCGGTCGGTGTAATGTGCTTGGCCACCTCCTGCAGCGAGATGGTGTTGGCAAAGCGCGGTGCATACAAGGCGCAGTCGACCACACCGGTCTGCATGGCCGAATACAGTTCGTTTTGCGGCACGATCTGCGCGGCCACGCCCAGGCGCTTGAAGGTCTCGACCTGCTCACGGCTACCCACCCTCAGCTTCTTGCGCTTGAGTTCATCGAGCGTGCGCACCGGCTCGCGGCAAAACAGCGCCGCATCCACCATCGAAAAGCCCAGGAAGCCAGGCACTTCGATGTTCCATTTGGCAACGCCCTCCTTGAGCACGGCTTTAAGCGCCGGCAGCGCTTTGAGGTGTTCGTCGGCATTGGCCACCAGACCGTAAACATACAAATTGGCCAGGGCTGGCGCGTCGCGACCCACAAAGGGCGGCCAGATAAAGCCCAGCTCGGGCGTGCCCACCTGCATGAAGCGCAGGGCGTCGGCGTCTTTGAGTCCCAGGGCGCCACCTTCAGAGACCGAGATCTTCATCTTGCCGCCGGTGCGCTTTTCCACATCGGCCGCAAATGCGCGAATCTGCACCGACTCGGGGCGAGTCGGTGCGTAGCTGTTGTTGAACTTCCATTCGGTCTGCGCCTGCGCGCCGCCGAGCAGAGACAGGGACAGAATGGACAGTGCCGACAGGCGCTGCAGGGTTTTGGTAGCGGTCATGAAATCTCCTTGGAGCGGTCAAAGAATCGACGCATTCTAAGAGCCCAAACCAAACGCCGGGGCATGAGTTTATGAGCGCGCAGGCGCTGTCCTGTTTTTTCTCGAGGCCCGGTGCGCCGGCATTGCCCCAAATTTGGCGACAATCGGGCCTGGCCCCGGTGGTGAAACCGGTAGACACAGCGGACTTAAAATCCGTCGCTTCCGTAACTGGGGCGTGCCGGTTCGATTCCGGCCCGGGGCACCAGAGATCTGGCCGCAGCCTGCCCCTAGTGGCATGCTCTCATTGACAGATCAATGACAAGGGTGCGACGATTCTTCCCATCTGGCCTTGCGCGCCGACCTGGGGTTGACGGCACTTGAGCCCCAGCACCGCACCGGCATGAACCGTCCCCTTCGCAGCAATTTCCCGCGTGGCTCCTACCCTTGGGCTGTGCGCAACGCGCATTGGCGCGCCCTGGGCATTGCCGAGGAGGACTGCGACAAGCCCAAGATTGCCATCGTCAACAGCTCGTCGTCGTTGGCCGCTTGTTTTTCTCACCTCGACGGCATCGTGCCGACGGTCAAGGAGGCGATCCGAGCCGCAGGCGGGGTGCCTTTCGAGGTGCGTACCTCGGCGCCCAGCGACTTTATTTTTGCGCCGGGCGCGCGCGGGGCCTACATGCTCACCAGCCGCGATCTGGTGACCAACGATATTGAGGTGGCGGTCGAGGGCCCGATGCTCGATGGCATGGTGTGCCTCACCTCCTGCGACAAGACGGTGCCCGGCCAGTTGATGGCTGCGGCCCGGCTCGACATTCCCACCCTCATGCTGGCCTGTGGCTACCAGCCCAGCGGTGAGTATGAGGGCGAGCATGTCGACATTGAAGACGTGTTCATCGGCGCCATGCATGCGCAGATGGGACGGCTGCCGATGGAGCGCTTGGTGGGCATGAGCCGCGAGGCCATCCGTGGTCCCGGGGTGTGTACCGGCATGGGCACGGCCAATTCCATGCACATCCTTTGCGAGGCCCTGGGCATGGCCTTGCCCGGCACCACGCCAGTGGCGGCCAACAGCCCGGCGATGTTCGATGCGGCGCGGCGCGCCGGCCAGCGCATCGTCGGCATGGTCAGCGAGGACCTGCGCCCGCGCAAAATCATGAGCGCCCAGGCCTTTGCCAATGCGGTGCGGGCTTTGCTGGCCGTCGGCGGCTCGATCAATTGCATCAAGCATCTGCAGGCGGTGGCCACAGAGGCTGAGGTGGAGGTCGATGTTTATGAACTGGTGCACCGCCTGTCGGTGCAGACCCCGGTGCTCGCGGCGGTGCGGCCAGTGGGTGCGCACACCATCGAAGCTTTCGAGGCCGCAGGCGGCGCGCAAGGCGTGATGCGGCAGTTGCGCCCCCTGCTTGATGTTCAGGCCTTGAGCGTCAGTGGACGCAGCCTGGGCGAGCATCTGGACGAAGCGCCGGCGCCCGACGAGGCGGTGATCCGGCCGCTGGCGCGTCCCTGGGCCGAGCGCCCCGCCATCGTGATGCTGCGCGGCACATTGGCGCCGCAGTGGGGCATCGTCAAGGCCGGCATTGTGGAGCGGGCCTCGCGCCGTTTTACCGGGCCGGCCCTGTGCTTCGACAGCTCCGATGCGGCCATCAGCGCCTTGCAGCGCGGCGAAATTCGCCCCGGTCATGTGGTGGTGATGCGCGGTGCGGGTGTGACCGGCGGGCCGGGCATGGGCGGCGGCGCCTCCCGGGTGGTGTTTGCCATCGACGGCGCCGGGCTGGGCGAGCAGGTGGCCATGGTCACCGACGGCCACCTCTCGGGCCTGGTGTGCAAGGGCCTGGTGGTGGCCGAGGTGGCGCCCGAGGGCGCGGTCTGCGGCCCCTTGGCCCTGGTGCAAGACGGCGACCGGATCGAGATCGACCTTGATGAGCATCGCTGCGATCTGCAGGTCGACGAGGCCGAGTTACAGCGCCGGCGTGAAGCCTGGCGCGCCCCGGCCCTGCCTTATGACCGCGGCTGGCTCCAGATTTACCGGCGCAATGTGCGTCCTTTGAGCGAGGGCTCTGTACTCGTGCAGTCGCCCGCAGGCGGCAAGCCCTGAACTGAATCCCATAAAGCATGAGCGACAAGAAAATCATTGACTACTCGGTGCTGGACCGCCAGCGCAACGACGAGCGTATTTTGGTGTCCGACACCTTCGGCCGCGACGACAGCAAGCCCGAGCGCGCCGACCTCGGGTATTGGCAGGAGCAGGGTCGGCAAGTGCCGATTTACCGCAAAACCCAGGTGCTGGTGGTCGGCGGTGGCCCATCGGGCACGGCGGCGGCGGTGGCAGCGGCGCGCGCCGGTGCCGACGTGACCCTGCTGGAGCGCTACAACCATCTGGGCGGGCTGTCGACTGGCGGCCTGGTGATCTGGATCGACCGCATGAGCGACTGGCAGGGCCAATTGGTGATCCAGGGCTTGGCCAAGGAACTGCTCGATCGGCTGCCGGCCGATGCGATTGCCGGGCCCGATCCAGCCGAGTGGGGTTCGAAAGACCCGGCCCGGGCCGCTCACTGGTCTCAGCGCACCGCCGCCTACCACGGCGTGGTGACCTGGTCGCCCACCATAGATCCCGAGCGGCTCAAGCTCCTGAGTCAGGACATCATTCTTGAGAGCGGCGTGCACCTGGTCTATCACACCTGGGCGGCGCTGCCCATTGTCGAGGCCGGTGCGGTCAAGGGCGTGGTGTTTGAGAGCAAGGAAGGGCGCATGGCGCTGATGGCCGATGTGGTGATCGACGCCACCGGCGACGGCGATCTGTTCGGCCGCGCTGGCGCCGAGTTCGACGACGACATCGAGCCGGCTGACATCCACCACGCCATGAACACCGCCTGGACCTTCGCCGGGGTCGACATGAACCGCTGGATCGCCTTCAAGGCCGGCCAGCCCGAGGCCTTCAATGCCTTCATGGCGCGCGGCCGCCAGGAGTGCGGCCTGTTTGAGCGGCCCTTCGTGTCCTGGCGCAACGATGTGGCGCTGTTCATGGGCCCACGCCAGACCGGCTACAACGCGCTCGATGTGGACGACCTCACCACGGTGGAGATCCGTTCGCACCGGGCCATGGACAAGCACCTGGCCTTCTACCGCGCGCATGCGCCGGGCTTCGAGGGCGCCTACATGATGCTCAGTGCGCCGCAGATTGGCGTGCGCCACACCCGCCGCCTGCGCGGCGTGGGCGCGGTGCTGCGCTCGCAGTGGCCGCAGGGCCTGGCCCTGCCCGATGAAATCGGCGTCTCGCCCGCGATTTCTCCGACTTTCCCCAATATCTCGGTGCCCTATGGCGCGCTGGTGCCGCGCACGCTCGAGGGCCTGCTGGCCTGCGGCCGGCACATCTCCTGCGACAAAAACTCCCACGGTTTCATGCGCGAAATTCCGCAGTGCTGGATCACCGGGCAGGCTGCCGGCGCGGCGGCCGCCCTGGCCGTGCGCTCTGGCGTGCCGCCGCGCGCGGTCAATATTGCCCAGCTGCAGGACCTTTTGTTGGCCCAGGGCGTGTACCTGCGCAAGGCAGGGCAGGGCAGTGAGCAGCCCGGTGAGCCCGTGCGCGCCAACGCAGCCGCTGGCGCATGAAACTCACAGACGCCGAGCAGGCCATGCTCGACGGGCGCGATGGCCCGGCGGTGCAAAAGGCCATGGACCTCCTGCTGCGCTATGGCCGCGCGCTCGGTGCCGAGCGACTGGTCGAGACCCACAATGTGGTCGCGTCGGTGAGCGCCAGCACGCCCTTCATGCGCGAATTCGCCCGTCAAAACGGCGGCATGGAGGCGGTGTTCTCGCAGTTCAGCCTCGACAGCGACGAGGTGGTGAGTATTCCCAAGGTGCGTACCTTTTCGGTGCACACGCAACTGGGCTTTGACCCGGCGCAGGCCGAGCGCATGGGCGTGGACGAGCAGACGGTGCAGTTCTTTCGCAAGGGCGAAGCCTTCACCACCGGCCTGGGCATACAGGCCACCAACACCTGCACGCCTTATCAGGTGGGCAACATCCCGGTGCGCGGCGAGCACTGCGCCTGGATGGAGTCGTCGGCGGTGGTCTATTGCAACTCGGTGCTGGGCGCGCGTACCAACACCGAGGGCCGCGAGAGCGTAGGCGCAGCCATGCTCACCGGACGCATTCCCTACTGGGGCTATCACCTCGATGAAAACCGTCTGGGCAGCCACTGGATTGAAGTCGATACCGATGTGCAAAGCACCGCCGACTGGGGCTTGCTGGGCTATTGGATGGGTGAGCAAGTGCAGGAGCAGGTGCCGGTGATCACCGGCATCCGCAGCACGCCCAACCTGGCCCGGCTCAAGCACTTTGGCGCCTCGGCCTCCTCGTCGGGCGGGGTTGAGATGTACCACCTGGTGGGCATCACGCCTGAGGCGACCAGCCTTCAGCAGGCTTTTGGCCAGCGCAAGGTACCGACCCAGCCCCTGCGCTATGGCCTGCGCGAGCGCCGTGAGACCCTGGAGCGGCTCAACGCTACTGGGCGCGAGGCCAAGATCGACTATGTGATGCTGGGCTGTCCGCACTACAGCCTGGAGCAGATGTGGGAGCTGGCGCAGCTGCTCGAAGGCCGACGGATCCATGCCGACGTGCAGCTGTGGGTGTTCACCGCGCGGGCCACCAAATTCCTGTGCGACCAAAGCGGCTACACCCGCATCATTGAAGAAGCTGGCGGGCATATCCTGTCGGACAGCTGCTCGGCCATGAGCCGCGCTGTGCCGCCCGGTACCCGGGTGGTGGCACTGGACTCGGCCAAGCAGACCCATTACCTGCCGGCGATCTTGGGCGTGCAAGCCTGGTTCGGTTCGACCGCGCAATGTGTCGAGGCGGCCTGCAGCGGCCGCTGGCAGGAGCTGGCCGTATGAGTACCAGGACCCTGCGCGGGCGCTGTGTCGTCCCCGGCGTGGCCGAAGGCGAGGCGCTCGTGACCCATGACCGCATCTCGGGCTGGGGCGGCATCGATTCGCGCACCGGCACCATCGTGGAGGTCCGCCATGCGCTGCGCGGGGTCAGTTTTGCCGGTAAGGTGCTGGTTTTTCCGGGGGCCAAAGGCTCCTCCGGATGGTCCAATGCCTTTCACCTGACCCGCACCTTTGGCGTCGCCCCTGCAGCCATGCTTTTCAATGAAATGACCACCAAAATCGCTCTGGGAGCGGTGGTCACCCGTGCGCCTGCGCTGACCGACTTTGACGGCGACCCGCTGGCGCTGATCGAGACTGGCGACTGGGTTCGGGTCGATGCCGACCGCGGCCTGGTTGAGATCACCAAGGCCGCCCAGCGGTCCAAGGCCTCTTCTTGAGAGGGTCGCCATGAATGTGTTAACCCGCCTGGCCTGTGCGCGCCCCCGCCTGAGTGCGCATCTGCCTTTCACACTTTGACCACGCACTTTCCCAAAAATCTATGAAACCTGATCAGACCCGCCGCCAATTCCATCAGACCGCTGTCGCTGCTTTGGGCGCTGCAGTCGGATTTTCCACGCTACCGGCAAACGCGCAGACTTTTCCAAGCAAGCCGGTCACGCTGATCGTGCCCAATGCACCGGGCGGCGCGATCGACATCCTGGCGCGCTCGCTGCAGCAACACCTGCAGACCGCCTGGGGCCAGACGGTGCTGGTTGAATACAAGCCGGGCGCCGGCACGGTGGTGGGTACCGATTTTGTGGCCAAGGCCCCGGCCGATGGGCATACCCTGTGCCTGGTGGCCACGCCCCATGTCATCAATCCGGCAATCCGCCAGATGCCCTTTGACACCACCCGCGACCTGTCGGGCATCACCATCCTGGGCATCTCCAATGTGCTGCTGTCGGCCACCCCCTCGCTGCCGGTCAGCACCTTGCCTGAGCTGATCGATCTGGTCAAAAAGAACCCTGGCAAGTACGCCTATGCCAGCCCGGGCAGCGGCAGCTCCATGCATTTTGCAGTCGAGCTGCTCAAGCAGCGCACCGGCATGGACCTGCTGCATGTGCCTTTCAAGGGCTCGGGCCCGGCCTATCCCGAAGTCATGTCGGGCCGCATCGCCTTGCTGATCGACCCGCTGTTTTCCAGCCTGCCGCACCTCAAGGCCGGCCGGCTCAAGCCGATTGCCGTGACCGCCTCTCGCCGCTCACCCTTGGCGCCAGACATTGCCACCATGGCCGAGACGCTGCCGGGCTTCAATGTGCAAAGCATGTTCGGCATGGTGGTGGCCAGCGCCACACCAAGGCCGGTGGTGCAAAAGATTTACACCGACGTGGTGCAGGTGATGCGCCGGCCTGAGGTGACGGCGCGGCTGGCCGAATTGGGGCTGGAGCCCAACCCGATTGCCCCCGAGCAGTTTGACGCGCTGATCAAGACCGATATCGAGCGCTGGACCCAGCTCGTCAAGACGGCCAACCTGAAGGTCGATTGATGCGCCGGTGGAGCTTCATCCCATGAACATTGAGGCCCTCAGCCCTTGCGGTGGCCGCGTCAGCGGCGTCGATCTGCGTGAGCCACTGAGCCCTTCGACGGTTGCGGCCATTGAGTCTGCGATGGACCAGTATGCGGTGCTGGTGTTCCCAGCTCAGCACCTCGACCAGGACCAGCAGATGGCTCTGGCCAGCGCCCTGGGACCGCTGGAGCTGGGCTTTCGCCGCATTCGAGGCGGCGCGCACCGCCTCAAGTACAAGGAGCTGGCCGATATCTCCAATGTCACGGTCGATGGTGAGGTGGCCGCACGCGACCATCAGAAGATTGTGAGCAACCTGGCCAACCAGCTTTGGCACTCGGACAGCTCCTTTCAAAAGCCGCGGGCCAAGTATTCGATGCTGGCCGCCTCTGTGGTGCCAGCCTTGGGCGGTGAAACCGAATTTGCCGATCTGCGCATGGCCTACGACGCCTTGCCCGGCTGGCGGCGCGAGCAGATCGCAGGCATGCAGGCGGTCCACTTCGCCCTGCATTCACGCTACCTGCTTGGCGACACCGAATACACACAAGCCCAGAAAGATGCTTTCCCGCCCGTGGTCTGGCCTTTGGTGCAGTCCGACCCACGTACGGGTCGCAAGATCCTCTACGTGGGCGCGCATGCCTGCGCCATTGAAGGCATGGTGCTGGCCGAGGCCAGGCTGCTCCTGATGGACCTGCTCGAGCATGCCACCCAGCGCCAGTTCGTCTATACCCACCGGTGGGCCGAGGGGGATTTGGTCATCTGGGACAATACCGCTACGGTGCACCGGGGCCGTCACTTTGACCTGTCGCAGCGCCGCGAACTGCGCCGGGCCACCACCCGGGAAGTACTGACTTCGCCCGAGGCAGCAGCCCTTGCCTGAGGCGTGAGCCACAGGCCCATGCCATCGAGGACAGGTTTTTTTGTTTCATGCATTTTGAGCTTCAAGGTCAGGGGCATCCGGTGGTGCTGATGGCGGGTCTGGGCGGGCTGGGGGTCTTCTGGCGGCCGGTGATGGAGCGGCTGTCGCAGCGGCACCTGTGCATCAGCTTCGACCACCCCGGCATGGGACGCAGTCCGCCGGCGGCGGCGCATTCGATCGCACACATCGCCTGTGAGGTGCTGGGGCTGCTCGATCAACTCAAACTGCGCTCTGCGCATTTCGTCGGGCATTCCACCGGTGGTTTGGTGGCCCAGGTTCTGGCGCTCGATCACCCGCAGCGGGTCGACCGCATCGTCTTGAGCGCGACCTGGGCGCGGCCGGACCGGCGCTTTCGCGATCTCTTCATGACGCGCCGTGTGGTGCTCGAACGCGCTGGCTTTGGTGCCTACAACGCGGTGGCCAAGCTGCTCGCTTATCCTCCCGATTGGTACGAGGCGAATCTGGCCAGCGCCTCGCCGATTGACTTTGACGCGGGCGGCGATCTGGCCACCGCCCTGGCGCGCATTGACATGCTGCTGGCTTTCGACCGGGCCGAGGAGCTGGGCCGCCTGCGCGCGCCAACGCTGATCGTCGGCGCCAGCGACGACGCCATCGTGCCGATCAGCCACAGCCATGACCTGGCGCGCCGCTTGCCGCGGGCCGCCATGGTGGAGTTGCAAGGCGGGCACTTTCTGCCGCAGACGCAGACGGTGCGCTATGTCGACGAAGTGCAGGCTTTTCTGAATGGGCCAGCCTGAGGTCCTGGGATGTTCAAGTTATACAAAGGAGTTGTGCCATGAAGATGCTGTCGGATCCCTATTTCTTCCAATCGGCTCGTCGGAGTCTGCTGCTCGCTGCTGCGTTGGTGGGCTTGTCTGCGCAAGCGGCCGACCCCTGGCCGGTCAAGCCGATACGGGTCGTGATTCCGTTTACCACCGGCGGTGTGCAGGACACCCTGGCGCGCTCGATTTCCAATGAGCTTGGCGCTGCCCTGGGCCAGCCGGTGATCATCGAAAACCGCCCAGGTGCGGGCGGTACGGTGGCTGCCAACGCGGTGGCCAAGTCGGCGCCTGACGGCTACACCCTGATCCTGGCGGCGGCCAGCCACAACATCAACGGCACGCTCTACTCCAAGCTCAACTACGACCCGGTCAAGGACTTTGTAGGCGCTGCCTACATCGGCAACACCAGCTACATCATGGTGGTCAGCGCCAGCGTGCCAGCCAAGAGCGTGGCCGAGTTTGTGAGCTATGCCAAGGCCCGGCCGGGCCAGCTCAACTACGCCACCGCAGGCAGCGGCAGCGCCACCCATCTGGCCATGGCCTATTTCAGCGGCATGGCCGGTCTGGACATCGTGCACATCCCGACCAAGGGCGCGGGCGATGCGATGACCGAGGTGCTGGCCGGGCGCTCGCAGGTGATGATCAATGCCAACAACGTGGCCCTGCCCTTTGCCAAGGACTCACGCGTGCGCCTGCTGGGCGTGACCTCCGAAAAAGCCTCGCCCTTTGTGCCGGGGGTAGAGCCGATTGCTGCGGCCTTGCCCGGCTATGTGTTCGACAGCTGGTTCGGTCTGCTCGCCCCCGCCGGCACGCCGGCCGATATCGTAAACAAGCTCAACACGGAAATGAGCAAGGTGCTCAAGCGGCCCGAGGTGATTGAACGTCTGACGCGCCAGGGCATCGAGGCCGGCAGCATGACACCGGAAGCTTTTGGCCAGTTGCTGCGGCAAGACTTTGACCGCATGGCCAAGGTGGTGAAAACCTCGGGAGCCAAGGCCGACTGAGGGGCACAGCTCCCACAGTTTCGCCGGCGGCTTGTGGCAGCTCCCACGCCTTCTTTGCAAGCCTCTATTTGGACGTGTAGGAGCGCCGCCCCGGCGCGATCGGCCTGATGAGAAGGCGCGGCGCTTGAGCGATCGCCGCATCGCTGCGAGGGCGCAGCTCCTACGCCCACACAAACATGGTTCAAGCTCTGTGAGAGCTCCCATGCCTTCTTCGCAAGCCTCTATTTGGACGTGTAGGAGCGCCGCCCCGGCGCGATCGGGCTGATGAGCAGGCGCGGTGTTTGAGCAAGCGCCGCATCGCTGCGAGGGCGCAGCTCCCACATCCACACAAACATGGTTAAAGCTCTGTGGCAGCTCCCACATCCACACAAACATTTTTAAAGCTCTGTGGCAGCTCCCACGCCTTCTTCGCAAGCGTTTACTTGGGCGTGTAGGAGCGCCGCCCCGGCGCGATCGGGCTGATGAGCAGGCGCGGCGCTTGAGCGAGCGCCGCATCGCTGCGAGGGCGCAGCTCCCACATCCACATAAACATGGTTAAAGCTCTGTGGCAGCTCCCACGCCCACAAAAACATGGTTAAAGCTCTGTGGGGGGGCTCCCGCAATTTCGCCAGCGGCTTGCTGAGGGCGTGTAGGAGCGCCGCCCCGGCGCGATCGGGCTGATGAGCAGGCGCGGCGCTTGAGCAAGCGCCGCATCGCTGCGAGGGCGCAGCTCCCACATCCACATAAACATGGTTCAAGCTCCGTGGGAGCTCCCACGCCTTCTTCTCAAGCGTTTATGGCTTGCACCGAGCCATGTCTGCAACAATCCCTTGATCATTGCATTTGCTGAGAATTCGCCATGGCCTTGTTGGGCAACATCGTTTGGTTTTTCCTGGGCGGCTGGGCGCTGTTTCTCGGATACGTCCTGGGGGCGATTCTGTTCTTCCCCATGTTCATCCCTCTGTTCCGGCTGGCGCTCTACGCCCTGTGGCCTTTTGGCCGTGATGTGGTGACGCGTGCGCAACTCGATCGCTATCGTCAGATCAAGGGTAGCGCTGTGGACGGCTCTGCCATCGACACCACGCTCAAAAACGTCAGCGCGGTGCTCAATGTGCTGTGGATGCTCACCTTTGGCTGGTTTCTGGCTCTGGTTCATCTGGCCGCCTCTTTTGCCAACCTCTGCTTCTTCTTTTTGATCGTGACCATCCCGAATATCGGCGGGCACTGGAAGCTGATCCGGGTGGCTTTCCTGCCGTTTAACAAAGTCATCGTGCCCGCCAGCCTCGCCCAGGAGATCCGCGATGGCCTGGCGAAGGCGCGACTGGGGCTTTGATCGGCACTGGGCCTCAGGGTTAAGATCTGGCCATGTCGAACTATTCCACGCCCTTTGAGATTCACGTCCATGGCGATGTGCCCCTGCGCCCGGATGTGACTTACGACCAACTGCAGGAGGCGCTCAAGCCCCTGTGGAAATACGCCGGCGCCCGCTCTCTGGCCGCTGGCGCTGTCAGTGCCTATGAGGAAGAGCCCGGCATACGCTTTGACGCCAAGCAAGAGCTGCTGCAGATGTGCTGGACGGTCAGCGGCGACGAGGACTTCAGGCAGGTGCTTGAAGAGGTGTGCATGGCCCTCAACGACTTGGCCTCGACCGGCGCAGCCCTGGAGGTGACCTTCTACGACACCGACTTTGACGAGGATGCGGGCGAGGAGGACGAGCCTGCGCAGGCGCGCGATGATTTTGCGATGTATTTCGTGGGCCCGACGCCGGCAGCCATCATGCAGGTTCAGCGCGATCTGCTGGTGCAAGACACCATCGGTTTGCTCGAGCGCCACTTTGACAGTGCCGAGCTCGGCGAGGTGGTCGGTGCCATCGACCGTCTGTTCGACAAGCGCCTGAACGATCTGGCCAATTCCATGCAGCTGGGCCGCCCGCCCCGCGGTGCGGGTGGGTCATCGGGCAGTCACGGCGGCGGTCGCAAGCCGCGGCATCTGCACTGAGCGCCAGCGCCCGGTCACGGCCGCTGGCCTTCAGTCGCCCTCGCCCTTGATCAGGGGCGTGATCACGCCCTCGTTCATCCAGCGCACCAGAGCCGCGCCGACCTGAGCGCTGCGCTCGGAATAGCTGTGGTAGCTGGCCTTGCCACAGACGTCAGACCAGCGGTTGCCGCCGATCACCGTCATCAGCCCGTGCAGCGCTTGCTTGCGCGCAAATTCATACGGGGTGAATCGGCACAGATCGCCCTTGTGGTGCAGGTAGATGCTGTTTTTGGGCAGCATCTCGGGCTTGACCTGGGCAATGGTCGAGGCATAGCCCGAGTAGGGGCCGCCGCCGGGCACGGACTGGGTGGCCGAATGCACGCTGCCGGCCAGCTCGCCGCCCAGGTGGACGGCCAGCCAGTGGCTGCTGACCGCGCCATAGCTGTGGCCCATCACATAAATCTCTTTCGTGGGCAGCGTCTGCCGGGTGCGCTCGATCAGGGCGCGCACATCCTGGGCATGCAGCGGGCTTGAGCGGTAGCTGTCGTCGCAGGCGGTAGGGTTGGCGCCGCGCGCGCCCCATTGGTCGGTCGGGCAGTCGACGGTCATCAGCGAAATGCCGGCCTGGTGCAGCAGCGGCTTGAACTCCTGCACATGTTGCTGCAGGTACAGAAAGCTGGGCCGTCCATCCTTGACTTCGATGCGTGGGATGCCGGGCCAGCCGGGAAACACCATCAGCAGCTTGCCATTGGGCTGCGGCGCCGGGTCGAGCAGGCCGCGCATGGCCACTGGCTTGTCGGCGCTGCTGCGCGGCAGTGGCGCTTCGATCACTTCGATGCCTTGAGCCGACGCAAGCGCTGCGCTGATCAAGGCAATGAGGCCGAGGAAGGTGACTTTGATCATCTGGGGCATCCTTGAGACAGGGGCGTCGTCCGGCCTTGGTGGCTTTAAGGCAGGTCCACCGTAGTGGCGCGCAGGTCGGGCGCCAGCCAGCGCCGGGCGGCGGCCTGCAGGCCCTCCTGGGGGCCGGTGCTGATGAGCTCGATGTGTCCGTACCCGCTGGCGGCCGGCGCGGGCACATTGGGCAAATCGGCCAGTCGGCTGCGGGTTTGCCGGGCTACCGGAGCGCCGGTATCGACCAGACTCACCTGCGGTCCGGCCAAGGCCTGTAGCTGATCCGCGATGAAGGGGTAGTGGGTGCAGCCCAGCACCAGGGTGTCGATCTGGCCGCTGCCTGCGCCCAAGTCGCCCAGGGCCTGCATATGTTCTCTGGCGCAAGCCAGCAAGTCGGCCTGTGCTTGCGCACTGCCCTGTACGCTGTTTTCGATGGCCAGGGCCAGGCCGTCGCAGGCGCGCAGCACAAATTGCGCCTGCTCACGCAGCGGCTCAAGCAGGCGCGCAAATTTGTCGCTGGCCAGGGTCATGCGGGTGGCCAGCACGCCGATGCGGCGGCTGCGGCTGAGCGCCAACGCGGGCTTGAGCGCCGGCTCCACGCCGATGATGGGCAGGTCTGGATGCTCGCTGCGCAAGTGTTCAATGGCTGCGGCGGTGGCGGTATTGCAGGCCACCACCAGGGCCTGAACGCCGCGCCCGCGCAAGTGCTCGGTGATGCGGCGGGCGCGCTCGACCACATGGTCGGTCTGGCGCTCGCCATAAGGCCCGTGGCCGCTGTCGGCCAGGTAGATGAAGTCCTGCTCGGGCAGTTCGCGCCGCAGGGCCTGCAGGATGCTCAGGCCACCGATGCCGCTGTCGTAGACGCCGATCACCGCTGCTGCGCTGTGGGGGCGGTCAGGCTCAGGCCGAGACCACCGGGATGGACTTGAATTCCCCCGAGGCGATGCGCTGACTCCATTCGGCCGGGCCGGTGATGTGGGCACTGGTGCCGCCAGCGTCGACCGCCACCGTCACCGGCATGTCGACCACATCGAATTCATAAATCGCCTCCATGCCCAGATCGGCGAAGCCGACCACCTTGGCGGTCTTGATGGCCTTGGACACGAGGTACGCGGCGCCGCCCACGGCCATCAGGTAGGCGCTCTTGTGCTTCTTGATCGCCTCGATGGCGACCGGGCCGCGCTCGGCCTTGCCGATCATGGCAATCAGGCCGGTTTGCGCCAGCATCATCTCGGTGAATTTGTCCATGCGGGTGGCTGTGGTCGGGCCGGCTGGGCCGACCGCTTCGTCGCGCACCGGATCGACCGGGCCCACGTAGTAGATCACCCGGTTGGTGAAGTCCACCGGCAGCTTCTCGCCCTTGGCCAGCATGTCCTGGATGCGCTTGTGTGCGGCGTCGCGGCCGGTGAGCATCTTGCCGTTGAGCAAGAGCGTGTCGCCCGGCTTCCAGCTGGCCACCTCGGCCGGGGTCAGGGCGTCGAGGTTCACGCGCTTGCTTTTTTGGGTATCGGGCTGCCAGTTGACCTGGGGCCAGAGGTCCAGGCTGGGCGGGGTGAGGTAGGCCGGGCCGCTGCCGTCGAGCACGAAGTGCGCGTGGCGCGTGGCGGCGCAGTTGGGGATCATGGCCACCGGCTTGGAGGCGGCGTGGGTGGGGTACATCTTGATCTTGACGTCCAGCACCGTGGTCAGGCCACCCAGGCCTTGGGCGCCTATGCCCAGGGCATTGACCTTCTCGCAGAGCTCCAGGCGCATCTCCTCGACCTGGCTGAGCTTCTCGCCCTTGCCGGCCTTGGCCTGCAGCTCGTACATGTCGATGTCGTCCATCAGGCTTTCCTTGGCCATCAGCACGGCTTTCTCGGCGGTGCCGCCTATACCTATGCCCAGCATGCCCGGCGGGCACCAGCCGGCGCCCATGGTGGGCACGGTCTTGAGCACCCAGTCGACGACCGAGTCGCTGGGGTTGAGCATGACCATCTTGGACTTGTTCTCCGAGCCGCCGCCCTTGGCCGCCACCGTCACGTCGATTTGCTTGCCCGGCACCAGCTCGGTGAAGATCACCGCCGGCGTGTTGTCCTGGGTGTTCTTGCGGGCGAACTGCGGGTCGGCCACCACCGAGGCGCGCAGCATGTTATCGGGGTGTTTGTAGCCGCGGCGCACGCCTTCATTGATGGCGTCTTCCAGGCTGCCTGTAAAGCCCGTCAGACGCACATCCATGCCGATCTTGATGAAGACGTTGACGATGCCGGTGTCCTGGCAGATGGGCCGGTGGCCGGTGGCGCTCATCTTGGAGTTGGTCAGGATCTGCGCGATCGCGTCCTTGGCCGCCGCGCTTTGCTCGCGATCGTAAGCACGCGCCAGGTGGGCGATGTAGTCGGCCGGGTGGTAGTAGCTGATGTACTGCAGGGCGGCGGCGACGGATTCGATCAGGTCGGCTTGGGTAATCTGGGTGGACATGGTGTGGGGTGTGGGTCAATAGCCTGGGAGGATTATTCCAGAGGCACCAGCGCGGCAGTCCGTCAGGGCGGGTGAGGGGTGGCCGTTCTGGGGGGCGTTGAGGGGTTTCCCGCTCTCGTCAGTCGGCTGGAGTGTGCCAGAATCAAAGCAAGCTAATGGTTTTTTATTGGGAGCCGATTTATGAAATTTTCCGTCTGCATTACGCCCCTGCTGGCTGCTGCCGCGCTCGGCCTGGGCATCAGCGCTCAGGCCCAGAGCTTTCCTGAGCGCTCGATTACCATGATCGTGCCCTTCACCCCCGGCGGCGTCTCCGACATCACGGCCCGCCCGCTGGCCATCGGCATGACGGCCAACCTGGGCCAGACCATCGTCATTGACAACAAGGGCGGCGCCGGCGGCGCCATTGGCATGGCTGCCACGGCCAAGTCCCGGCCCGATGGCTACACCTTGATGATGGCCTTGCCCAGCCTGATCACCATCCCGATTTCGGACCGCATCAGCGGCCGCGCGGCCAGTTTTCAGCCCGACCAGTTCCGCCCCATCGCCCGCCTGACCGCCGACCCCACGGTGCTGGCGGTGCGCGCCGAGAGCAAGTGGAACACGCTGGCTGACTTTATTCGCGACGTCAAGGCCCAGCCTGGCAAGATCTCCTACAGCTCCTCCGGCATCTACGGCACCACCCATGTGGCCATGGAAATTCTGGCCAACGCCGCCGGCCTGCAAATGATCCACGTGCCTTTTGGTGGCGGTGGCCAGCAGATCCAGTCGCTGCTCGCCGGCCAGGTCGACGCCACCATGCAGACCCCGGGCGCGATTGCCGCCCACATTGCATCGGGCAAGCTGCGCCTGCTGGCGGCCATGAGCCGCGACCGTGTGCCCTCCCTGCCTGATTTGCCGACTGCGCGCGAGCTCGGCTACGACGGAGAGTTCTACCTCTGGACCGGCGTGTTCGCCCCGGTGGGCACGCCCGATGCGGTGGTCACCCGTCTGCGCGCCGCCGTCAAGGCGGGCTCCACCCACCCGACCTTCACCCAGGCCATGGCTGCCCAGCGCACGCCCATCCAGTACCTGGACAGCGAGGAGTTCGTCCGCTTCCTGCAGGCCGATACCCGCCGGCTGGACGCGGTCCTGACCAAGATGGGCAAGATCGAGTAAGCCGCCCATCAAGGCCTCCATTGACTGCCGAATGACCAGGACAGATTCATGAAGATCGTTAGCTTTCAGTCGCCTGCCGGCCCCCGCGTGGGCGTACTCGATGGCGAGCATGTTGTCGATGTGTTTGCAGTGCACCAGGATCAGGCGCTGTTCAGCGGCGAGGCCTGGGCCCAGTTGGGCAATACCATCTCGGTGATTGCCCATTGGGAGATCTTGCGTGCAGGCTTTGAACAGGCCGTAACCCGTAGCAGAGCCACGGGGGCAGGCCGGCTTGCTGTTGCTCAGGCCGGGCTGCTGGCCCCGATGATCCCCAGCACCATCTTGTGCTCGGGCAGCAACTACCTGAGCCACAACGCCGAGAAAGCCAACGCCGATACCAGCGGTAAGGAGCCGGAGTTTTTTATCAAGACCGGTGACTGCGTGGTCGGCCCAGACGCACCCATCGTGCTCGACCGGGTGCTGACCCAAAAGCTCGACGGCGAGGTCGAGCTGGCGGTGGTGATGGGCAAGCCCGGCCGCCATATTCCGAAAGACCGGGCGCTGGAGCATGTGTTCGGCTACACCATCGTCAACGACGTGACCGCGCGCGACCGTCAGGTGCGCCGCCGGCCGGATGGCAGCTACTGGTACGAATTGGGCCGCGGTAAATTCTTCGATTCCGCGGCACCCCTGGGCCCTTGCATCACCACCGCCGACGAGCTGGGCGACCCGCAAAACGTGATGGTGCGCTCCTGGGTCAACGGCGAGCTGCGCCAGATCAGCAGCACCTCGCAAATGATCTGGACGGTGGCCGAGTTGGTGCACTTCTTCTCGGTCAACGTCACCCTGCGCCCGGGTATGGTCATCATCACCGGCACGCCCAGCGGCACCGCCTGGTCCACCGACGCCGAGCTGGGCGGGCGCTGGAGCGGCACCGATGGCATGGTGCCGGCCAAGGGCTATTTGCAGGACGGCGACCGGGTGGTCTGTGAGATCGACCGGATCGGACGGCTGGAGAACGTAGTCCGCGAAAGCCGCTCAACGCCCTGAAGCCCCTTAAGCCACTAGCGCCCGTTCAGAGGCAGGGGGCTTCGGTTCGGTGTGTCTGACTCAGTGCTTCTGGTCTTGCGCGGGTTGGGACATCAGCCGGTCGGTCAGGGCGATCGCTAGTGCGCTGAGCAGGAAGGCCATATGGATGACGGTCTGCCACAGCAGAACCTTGGTGTCATAGTTGGCCGCATTGATGAAAGTCTTGAGCAGGTGGATGGAGCTGATGCC
>JBILDR010000156.1:0-7950 GCA_044352515.1 Polaromonas sp. | reverse complement strand
ACCAGCACCTGCAAGCCGCCATGGTCTTTGACAATGGCGTCGATCAAGGCGGCCCCGGCCTGGGCGTCATTGACATCCAACATCGCGCCGCGGCTGCCCGCAAAACCGGCCAGCGCCTGGCTGATCTTGGCCGCACCGGCCTCGGTGGTGGCAGTGCCGATGACGATAAACCCGTCCTGCGCGAGCTGGCGTGCAATGGCCGCGCCTATGCCGCGCGAAGCACCGGTGACCAGGGCCACTTGCTTGTCGTTCATGATGCGAGGAGTCCTTTAACTTCTACCAAGGTAGCTGGATCGTAGAGCGCAACGCCGGTCAGCTCGGCGTCGATGCGGCGGGTCATGCCCGCCAGCACCTTGCCGGGGCCGCACTCGACCAAGGTGTGCACGCCGCGCGCCTTGATGGCCTGCACGCACTGAACCCACCGGACCGGCCCGAAAGCCTGGCGGTAGAGCGCGTCACGGATGCGCTCGGCGCTGTCTTCCACCGCCACATCGATGTTGTTGATGACCGGGATGCGCGGCGCGCCCAGGCTCACGCCAGCGAGCTTGTCGCGCAGCTTTTCGGCGGCCGGCTTCATCAAGCTGGAATGAAAGGGGGCGGAGACAGGCAGGGGCAAAGCCCGCTTGGCGCCCAGGGCCTTGAGCATCTCGCAGGCCTTGTCGACGGCAGCTTTGCTGCCGGCAATCACGGTTTGTGCGGCATCGTTGAAGTTGACCGCCTCGACCACCTCGGCACTACCAGCACCAAAAGCGGCTTGTGCCTGGGCGCAGCCTTCGATCACCCGGTCTGCATCGAGCCCTAGGATGGCGGCCATTGCGCCCACGCCCACCGGCACCGCTTCTTGCATGGCCGCCGCGCGCAAGCGCACCAGCGGGGCGGCCTGCGCCAAGGTCAGGACCTCAGCGGCCACCAGCGCGCTGTATTCGCCGAGCGAGTGACCGGCCACCACGGCAGGCGGTGCGCCGCCTTCGGCCAACCAGGCGCGGTAAGCGGCCACCCCTGCAACCAGCATCACCGGCTGGGTATTGGTGGTCAGGGCCAGAGCCTCCTTGGGGCCTTCCTTGATCAGATGTGCGATGTCCTCGCCCAGTGCGTCCGAGGCCTCTTGCAGGGTCTGCTTGACCGCCGGGTGCTCACCCCAAGCGTCCAGCATGCCCACCGATTGCGAGCCCTGACCGGGAAATACAAATGCAAATGTCGTCATGGTTACTGCGCTCCGATCAGGCTCAGGCCTGCAGCCCCGCCAGCTTTGTTCGATTCCATCGTTGGGCGTTCAATACTTGACCAGCACTGAGCCCCAGGTGAAGCCGCCGCCCACGCCTTCGAGCATCAGGGTCTGGCCACGCTGTATGCGACCGTCGCGCACCGCCAGATCCAGCGCCAGGGGAATCGAGGCGGCAGAGGTGTTGCCATGCTGGTCGACCGTGACCACCACTTTTTCCATCGGCACCTTGAGCTTTCGAGCGGTGCTTTGCATGATGCGGATATTGGCCTGGTGCGGAATCAGCCAGTCAATGGCGCTCTCCTCCAGGCCAGCTTTGGCCAGGCTGGTGCGGGCGGTTTCTTCCAGCACGCCGACGGCCAGCTTGAACACCGCCTGCCCGTCCATCTTGAGCACCGGGTCGCCCAGGACCGAGCCGCCCGAAACATGACCGGGTACGCACAAGATATCGCGGTGCTTGCCGTCAGCATGGATGTCAGTGGCCAGCAAGCCGGGCTGATCAGATCCCTCAAGAGCCACCGCGCCAGCGCCGTCGCCAAACAGCACGCAGGTGGTCCGATCCTTGAAATCGAGGATGCGGCTGAACACCTCGGCGCCGATGACCAGGGCTTTTTTTGCCGAACCGGCGCGGATCATCGCGTCGGCCACCGACAAGGCGTATATGAAACCTGTGCACACCGCCTGCACATCAAACGCCGGACAGCCGGCGATGCCCAGCTTGTGCTGCACCATGGTGGCCGTCGATGGAAACACCATGTCGGGCGTCGAGGTGGCGACGATGATCAGATCGAGCTCCTGCGCCTGCCAACTGGCCGCATCCAGGGCGTGGCGAGCAGCCTGCACGGCCAGATCGCTGCTGCCGACGCCCTCTGCGGCGAAGTGGCGAGCCCGGATGCCGGTGCGCTCGACAATCCATTCGTCGGAAGTTTCCACCCCCTGCGCCGCCAGCTCAGCAGCCAGGTCCGCGTTGCTCAGGCGCCGAGGCGGCAGGTGGCTGCCGGTGCCGGCGATACGGGAATAGCGGCTCATGGTCTCAGATCCGAAATGAAAAACAAGCGCTCATGCGGGGGCTTCAGCTTCACTGGCCAGGGCCAGCCGGCGCTGCAGCCAAGCTGCCGGCCGCAGCCAACAAAGGCGCTGCGCGCGCTATACGCTGCCTGACCTTGTCGAGCAAGCCGTGACCGGCTGCATCATAAGCGCGAGTCAGTGCCGCCTCGAAGGCCAATGCGTCGGCCGAGCCATGACTCTTGAACACCAGTCCGCGCAACCCAAGCAGGGCCGCACCGTTATAACGCCTGTGGTCCACTCGACTTTTAAAAGAAGTTAAAACAGGAAGAGCAACGATGGCAGCAATTTTCGTGAAGATATTGCGCGAAAACTCTTGCTTGATGAAGTCGCCGATCATTTTGGCCAAGCCTTCACTGGCCTTGAGGGTGACATTACCGACAAAGCCGTCACAAACCACGATGTCCGTCGTCCCCTTGAAAATGTCGTTGCCTTCGACATTCCCGTGAAAATTTAAATCTCCATTTTTAGCCGCAGATCGAAGCAATTCAGCGGTTTTTTTGATAATTTCATTGCCTTTAATGACTTCTTCGCCGATATTGAGCAGCCCCACGGAGGGTGCCTCCTGGCCTGAGATCGCAGAGACCAGGGCCGACCCCATCACCGCAAACTGCAGCAGATGCTCTGGGCTGCAGTCCACATTAGCCCCAAGATCCAGCACCGTGGTGGCCGATCCAGCGGCATTGGGCAGTTGAGTGGCGATGGCCGGTCGATCTATGCCATCGAGGGTCTTGAGCACATAGCGGGCAATGGCCATGAGCGCGCCGGTGTTGCCAGCCGACAGGGCCACATCGGCAGCGCCGTCCTTGACCTGCTGCAAGGCCAGACGCATGGATGAGTTTTTCTTGCGGCGCAGGGCGACCTCGATAGGGTCGTCCATGTCCACCACTTCCCGAGCCTCGACCAACTGGCAGCGAGGATGGCTGGCCAAACTGGCCCATGCTGGCACCTCGGCCATAGCAGCCGGCAGACCTACGAGTAGCAACTGGGCCTGCTCGTGGCGGTGCAGAAAGGCCAGGCAGGCCGGCAGGGTGACGCGCACGCCGTGATCCCCGCCCATCACATCCACAGCAAGCCGGATCATGACGCGGTCAACCCGGATGAAAAGAAAGAGTCAGACAAAACAAAGGCCCGCAGGATGAGTGCGGGCCTCGTCAAGCGTGGTCAATCAGGCTTCAGACTTGGTCTTGAGAACCTTGCGACCCCGGTAAAAACCATTGGGGCTGATGTGATGGCGCAGATGCGTCTCGCCCGTGGTGGGCTCGACAGCGATGCCAGGCACGGACAGGGCGTTGTGCGAACGGTGCATGCCGCGCTTGGAAGGGGATTTTTTGTTCTGCTGAACGGCCATGGTCCGCTCCTTAAATTGAGAGGTAGTGTTTGCTGGGCAGCGCGTCGGCCTGAATCCGGCCTGCCCCCGAACTCAGGTCCTGGGACTTTCCCACGAATTCGGCCGTCAAAAACGGCCGGGCGGGATGTACGCGAAACGAAGATTATAGCTTGGCAAGACTGCACACGCCGAAAACCTTGAGCAGTCCTCTGAAAAGATGGCAAGCGCTCAGATTCGGCTCGGATGGCATCTCGCCGCCACCGGGCAGAGCTCAGTTGGACTTTTTCTTAAGCTGGGCCAGCGCCGCGAAGGGATGGGGCTCGTCGGCCACCACCTCCGCTGGATCGCTGTGGCCGAGCACCGGCGGCTGGGGGCAGGTTTCGTGCATGGGAACCAGCGGCAGGTCCAGCAGCAATTCGTCTTCCAGGAGGTAAAGCAGGTCAAACTGAGGCTCGAACACCAGCAAGTCCTCCAGGCTGTCGTCATCCTCGGCCTGCGCCACCTCCTCGCTTTCCACAAAGCGAAACCAGCGGTCAAGCTCCAGGGTCTGCTCGGCCGGCTTGAGGCAGCGCTGACAGCTCAGCGGCAGCCGGGCCTGAGCCAGCAAATGCAGCCACAGTTGCGGCGGCCCGCCTGCCTGCTCACGCTGCTGCACCCGCGCCTGCCACTGGATCGGCGGCGCAGGCGGGCCCGACAGATCAAGATCAGCTCGCAGTCGCGGCAGCTCCAGAACATCGGTTTTGCCCGAGACCAGTTGCCCGGTCTGGGCACAAGCCGTCAGATTGAGTTTGCGCGGGGACGTTTCGTCGGACATGCGCCGCAGTGTAAGAGAATCAGGGCCATGAACCAGAGCTCTTCCGCCGGATCCGGCCGCACTGATCGGGGCCTGATCCTGGCCTCAACCTCGCGTTATCGCCGAGAGCTGCTTGAGCGCCTGCGCCTGCCCTTCCAGGTACTGGCCCCGGGCGTTGACGAAACCCCTTTGCCCGGCGAGGCGCCGGCTGCGCTGGCCCGCCGACTGGCCTTGGCCAAAGCGCAGGCGGTGGCCAGACTGCACCCGCAGGCCGTGGTCATCGGTTCGGACCAGGTCGCCGATCTGGACGGTCACAGCCTGGGCAAGCCGGGCACCCACGACAAGGCCGTGGCACAGCTGCGCCTCATGCGCGGGCACAGCGTGGTTTTTCAGACCGCCGTGGCCGTGGTTTGCCAAGCCCAGGGCTATGCCGATGAGCGCCTGGCCGAGGTACGGGTGAGATTTCGGGACCTGAGCGATGCCGAGATCGAAAACTACCTGCGCGCCGAACAGCCCTATGACTGCGCCGGTAGCGCCAAAAGCGAGGGGCTGGGCATCGCCCTGCTGCAGGCTATAGACAGCGACGACCCGACCGCCCTGATCGGCCTGCCCCTGATCCGCACCTGCGAGTTGCTGCGCGCCGCTGGCATTGATCTGCTGGCCACATGAGTCTGGGCACGCTCTATTTGGTGCCGGCACCGCTGGACTTTGGCTGCGAGGAGCTGACGCCACTTTCCGAGGTCATGCCCGAGGGCACGCTGGTGCTTGCGGCCAGGCTCCAGCACTGGATCAGCGAGAACGCACGCAGCACCCGCGCCTACCTCAAACGGGTCGGACAGACCCACCCACTGGCCCTGCCGCTGCAGCAATTGCAGATTCAGGAACTGCCGCGCCAGGTGCATAAGCAGGGCGATCATGACGGCCAGTTTGACGCCCGCGGCCTGTTGGCGCCCGCCCTGACGGGCCAGGACATCGGCCTGGTCTGCGAGGCGGGGATGCCCGCCATCGCCGACCCTGGCTCCTCGGTGGTGCGTGCAGCCCATGGCCTGGGTCTGCGCGTCTTGCCGCTGGCCGGGCCCATGAGCTTGGTGCTGGCGCTGGCAGCCAGCGGCCTCAACGGCCAGAATTTCGCCTTCGTCGGCTACCTGCCGCAAGACGCCGCCGAGCGCAGCCAGCGCCTGCGCGCCCTGGAGACGCTGGTCTTCAAGACCGGCCAGACTCAGCTGTTCATCGAGACGCCCTACCGCAACGCGGCCTTGTATGCGGCGCTGCTGCAGACGCTGCAAGGCAACACCCGCTTGGCCCTGAGCTGCGGGCTGACGCTGGCCAGCGGCTGGAGCCGCTGCCTGAGCGTCCAAGAGTGGAAAAAGCAGCCGGCGCCGGCTTTGGCAGCGCCGACGGTATTTGCGATCGGGCGTTAACCGGGGCTGGGCTTAGCGCATGCTCGGCCCTGAATGCACCGCGCGCAACATCACTTCGCCGACCGCAGCGCCAAAACGCTTGGCCAGTCGCTCGGCCACGTTCTCGCGCTGGGTGTAATCAATGATGTCCTCGGCCTTGACGATTTCGCGCGCCACGAACTCCAGACTGCCCAGACGGTCGGCCAAGCCCTGATCGACCGCCTGCTGGCCGCTCCAGAACAAGCCAGAAAAGGTGTCGCTGTCCTCCTTGAGCCTGTCACCACGGCCCGCTTTGACCGCCGCGATAAATTGCTGGTGGATCTGATCGAGCATGCGCTGGGCATAGGCTCTCTGGCGATCCCCCATGGGGCTAAAGGGGTCGAGCAGGCCCTTGTTTTCGCCGGCGGTCAGCAGGCGCCGCTCCACACCGAGCTTGTTCATGAGGCCGGTAAAACCGAAACCGTCCATGAGCACGCCAATGCTGCCCACGATACTGGCCTTATCGACAAAAATCTGGTCGGCAGCCACAGCGATGTAGTAAGCAGCCGAGGCGCAGGTCTCCTCGACCACCGCATACACCGGCTTGTTGTGTTTGGCCTTGAGCCTGAGGATTTCGTCATTGATCATGCCCGCCTGCACCGGACTGCCGCCCGGCGAATTGATGAGCAGCACCACCGCCCGAGCCGCCTCATCTTCAAAGGCAGCCCGCAGCGAGACGGTCACCGCCTCGGCGCTGGCCGGCGACCCCGCCGCAATCTCGCCCAGAACAGAAACCATGGCGGTGTGAGGCGCAGACACAGCGGTAGGCGTTGCACTGCGCGAAAGCAGCACCCAGGCCAGCACCACCAGAAACAGCAGCCAGCCCAGCCTCAGGCCGTTGCGCCAGCGCCGCGCCTGCCTTTGCTCATGCAGCGTCGCAAAAGCCAGCTTTTCCAGCGTGGCGCGCTCCCAGTCAGGCCCGGCCTGCGCCTGCGCGCCGCTGGCCGCCGGGGGCACAGCCTGGCCCGGCTCGGTACTGGCTGGAGGAACGCCTTGCGACGAGCTGTAGGGGTCTTGCATATTTGTGACGCCGTGTTCAATAAGAGTACGGAATATTAGAACTCAAGGGGTCGGGCGATGTAGGTGGGGTGCCAAAAGACCACGCCCCGCACCTCGGAAACCGCGATGCGAATCAGCCCACCCTTGCAGGGGCCGCCCGCGCAGGCGCCCGTATCGGGCCGGTAAGCTGCGCCGTGGCTGGCGCAGAGCAGCCAACGCCCACTGTCGTCAAAAAAACGGTCAACCTGCCAGTCCATCTCCATCGCCACATGGCTGCAGCGGTTGAGATAGGCCTGCACCTGGCCCTCAAAACGAATCACAAAGGCGCGGCAGGTCTGCCCTCCGTAGACCAGATCAAAGGAAACGGCTCGCCCCGCCTCGAGCAGATCGGCGCTCTGGCAAACGGCCACAGGCGCTTGATCAGACACCGCCGACACTCCCTCAGGCATGGGCCAGCAGCCAACGCTGCAGCTCAGCAACCGAATGCAGCACTGCGCGCGGCTGCAGGGCTGCAAAAGCCTGCGGCTCATGAGCGCCGTAGCTAACGCCTAGGCTGGCGCAGCCCGCGTTCAAGGCCATCTGAAGATCGTGGGTGGTATCGCCGATCATCAAGGTGCGCTCGGGCGAAGTACCAAATTCGGCCATCAACTCCCTGAGCATCAGCGGATGGGGCTTGCCTGCGGTTTCGTCGGCCGTGCGCGAGCCATGAAAGCGCCCCTGCAACTCCACGGAGTGCAGCGCCTCGTCCAGACCGCGGCGTGACTTGCCGGTGGCCACCGCCAGCAGATGGCCACGCTCTCGCAAAGACTCCAGCATGGGCAGCACGCCTTCAAACAGGCTGATGCGGTTTTGCTCGCGCTCATAGTGGTGCTTGTACCGCTCGCCCAGTTGGGCATAGCGCTCGCGCGGCACATCGGGCGCTGCGTGGGCCAGCGCCTGCATGAGGCCCAGACCGATCACATAGGCGGCATCCTGGTCGCTGGGGACAGTTCCACCCACATCGCGAACCGCAGCCTGTATGCACTTGACGATCAGGGCGGTCGAGTCAAACAAGGTGCCGTCCCAATCGAAGGCAATCAGGTCAAATTGGAGGGCTGGCATG
>JBILDR010000155.1:0-8014 GCA_044352515.1 Polaromonas sp. | reverse complement strand
CAAAGCGCCTTTCATGGCCGGCATATCAGCCCGCAGATCATGGCCGGGCTCGACGGCAGCAACTGGCGCCTCAAAGACTACGAGGCCCGGGGCGGTTATGCGGCCCTGCGCAAAATCCTTGGCCAGGACGGCGGCGAGGGTCTCACCCCCGATCAGGTGATCGCTGAAGTCAAAGCCAGCTCGCTGCGCGGCCGTGGCGGCGCGGGTTTCCCGACCGGCCTGAAGTGGAGCTTCATGCCCCGCCAGTTTCCGGGCCAAAAATACCTGGTCTGTAACTCCGACGAGGGCGAGCCCGGCACCGCCAAGGACCGTGACATCCTGACCTACAACCCGCATGTGGTGATCGAGGGCATGGCCATTGCAGCCTATGCCATGGGCATCTCGGTGGGCTACAACTACATCCACGGCGAGATCTTCCAGACCTACAAGCGCTTCGAGGAAGCCTTGCAGGAGGCGCGCGATGCGGGCCTGCTGGGCGACAAGATCCTGGGCAGCAATTTTTCCTTCCAACTGCATGCGGCGCATGGCTTTGGCGCCTACATCTGCGGCGAGGAAACTGCGCTGCTCGAGTCACTCGAGGGCAAAAAAGGCCAGCCACGCTACAAGCCGCCGTTTCCGGCCAGCTTCGGTCTGTACGGCAAGCCCACCACCATCAACAACACCGAGACCTTTGCCGCAGTGCCCTGGATCATCCGCAACGGCGGCCAGGCTTATTTGGAAATAGGCAAGCCCAACAACGGTGGCACCAAGCTGTTCACCGTCAGCGGCGATGTCAACAACCCGGGCAATTTTGAAGTGCCACTGGGCACCCCCTTTGCCAAGCTGCTCGAACTGGCCGGCGGCGTGCGCTCGGGCCGACAGCTCAAGGCAGTGATTCCGGGTGGCTCGTCCATGCCGGTGCTGCCCGCTGACATCATGATGGCAACCGACATGGACTACGACTCGATTGCCAAGGCCGGCTCCATGCTGGGCTCGGGCGCGGTGATCGTGATGGACGACAGCCGCTGTATGGTCAAGAGCCTGTTGCGCCTGTCGTATTTCTACATGCACGAGAGCTGCGGTCAGTGCACCCCCTGCCGTGAAGGAACTGGCTGGCTCTGGCGCATGGTGCACCGCATTGAACATGGTCAGGGCCGCGAGAGTGACCTGGACCTGCTCAACTCGGTCTCGGACAGTATTCAGGGGCGCACCATCTGCGCCCTGGGCGATGCGGCGGCCATGCCGGTGCGCGCCATGATCAAGCATTTCCGCGCCGAGTTCGAACACCACATCACGCACAAGACCTGCATGGTCCCGGCTTACGCCTGAGTGCAGTACAGCAAAAGCACACACCATGGTTGAAATCCAACTCGACGGCAACAAGGTCGAAGTGCCTGCAGGCAGCACGGTGATGCATGCGGCCGAAAAAGCCGGTACCTACATCCCGCATTTTTGCTATCACAAGAAGCTGAGCATCGCGGCCAACTGCCGCATGTGCCTGGTGGATGTGGAAAAAGCCCCCAAGCCCATGCCCGCCTGCGCCACGCCGGTCACGCAAGGCATGGTGGTACACACCAAGAGCGACAAGGCCATCAAGGCGCAAAAAAGCGTGATGGAGTTCCTGCTCATCAACCATCCACTCGATTGCCCGATATGCGACCAGGGCGGCGAATGCCAGTTGCAGGATCTGGCCGTCGGCTACGGCGGCAGCGGTTCGCGCTACCAGGAAGAAAAGCGGGTGGTGCTGCACAAGGATGTGGGCCCGCTCATCAGCATGGAAGAGATGAGCCGCTGCATCCACTGCACCCGCTGCGTGCGCTTTGGCCAGGAGGTGGCCGGCGCCATGGAGCTGGGCATGTCCCACCGCGGCGAGCACTCCGAGATCGAGACCTTTGTTGGCATGTCGGTCGACTCCGAGCTGTCGGGCAATATGATCGACATTTGCCCGGTGGGCGCGCTCACCAGCAAGCCCTTTCGCTACAGCGCCCGCACCTGGGAGCTGTCGCGTCGCAAATCCGTCAGCCCGCATGATTCGACCGGCGCCAATCTGGTCATTCAGGTCAAGCAAAACCAGGTCATGCGCGTCTTGCCTCTGGAAAACGAGGCGGTCAATGAGTGCTGGATCGCCGATCGCGACCGCTTCTCGTATGAGGCCTTGAACGGCGACGATCGCCTGAGCGCGCCCATGATTAAGCAAGGCGGCCAGTGGAAAGAAGTTGATTGGCAGACCGCCCTCGAATATGTGGCCAACGGCCTCAAGCAGATTGGCCAAGACCACGGTCCGGCCAGCTTGGGCGCGCTGGTCAGCCCGCACAGCACCCTGGAGGAGCTGTATTTGGCAGGTCTTTTGATGCGCCGCCTGGGCAGCGACAACATCGACCACCGCCTGCGCCAGGCCCAGTTCCCGGCGGTCCAGGGCGTGCGCTGGTTGGGCACAACGCTCGCCTCGCTGTCTAGCCTGCAGTCTGCCTTGGTCATCGGTTCGAACCTGCGCAAAGACCATCCTCTGATGGCGCTGCGCCTGCGGCAAGCGGTTCGTACCGGTGGCAAGCTGATGAGCATCAATTCAGTGCGCCAGTTGCCCATGGCCGATGCCTGGGCCATTCCTGTGTCGCGCAGCATCACGGCCGAGCCGGCGCAGTGGCAGGCGGCGCTCATGGAGGTGGCGGCGGCGCTGGCGCAAGCCCAGGGTCTGGCCTTGCCGGCCGGCATGGTTGCGGGGCCCGTCGGTGAGACCGCTCAGGCCATGGCCCAGGCTTTGATGAGCGGCCAGCACAAGGCCATCTTGTTGGGCAATGCGGCGGCCCACCATGCCCAGGCTTCGAATTTGCTCGCAGTGGCGGGCTGGATGGCTGAGCACACTGGGGCCAGCGTGGGCTATCTGGTGGAGGCGGCCAACACCGTTGGCGCTCAGTGGGTGGGCGCACAGCCGCAAAGCGGTGGCCTGCATGCGGGCCAGATGCTTGCAGGCTCGCTCAAGGCGGCCTTGCTGCTGGGCACCGAGCCTGTGTTTGATTCTGCAGCAGGCGCTGCTGCCAGGCAGGGCCTGGCCCAGGCGCAGATGGTCGTCTCGCTCAATGCCTTCAAGGCCAATATGGATCTGGCCGATGTGCTCTTGCCGATTGCTCCCTTCACCGAAACCCCGGGGACTTTTGTCAATGCCGAGGGCAGGGTGCAGAGCTTTCATGCGGTGGTCAAGCCGCTGGGGCAGGCGCGGCCGGCCTGGAAGGTCTTGCGGGTGCTTGGCCAGATGCTGGGCCTGGCGGGTTTTGAGGCCGAGTCAGCCGGTGAGGTGCTGAGCCAGGCCATAGGCGCGGCCAGTGCCGAGGGTGCGCGGTTTGTACCGGCCGATGTGCTGAGCAACGCAGCCAGCTTCGATGCGGCGCTGGCCTCGGCCCCGGTGGGCGAGCCTGTGACGGCGGCCATTTATCAGCTCGACGGGACCGTGCGCCGCGCGCCCTCGCTGCAGTTGACCGCCGATGCCCGCGCCGGCCTTGGCCTGCAAGCACAGGAAATCGGACAAGAGCTCCGTCAAGAGGTGAGCGCATGATCGATAGCATCAACCAAGCCGGTCTGGGCCTGCTCGGCGGCACGCTGTGGCCGGTGGTCTGGACCTTGATCAAGATTGTGGCTGTACTGCTGCCGCTGATGGGCTGTGTGGCCTATCTGACGCTGTGGGAGCGCAAGGCCATCAGCTTTACCCAGGTCCGCCTGGGCCCTAACCGGGTCGGACCCAGCGGCCTGCTGCAGCCGATTGCCGATGCACTCAAGCTGCTGACCAAAGAGATCATCATGCCGACGGCCGCCAGCAAGGGCCTGTTTGTGCTGGGGCCGATCATGACCATCATGCCGGCACTGGCCGCCTGGGCTGTGGTGCCCTTCGGTCCGGATGTGGCACTGGCCAACATCAACGCTGGCTTGCTGTTCCTGATGGCGATCACTTCGCTGGAGGTCTACGGCGTGATCATTGCCGGCTGGGCCTCCAACTCCAAGTACGCCTTCCTCGGTGCGCTGCGCGCCTCAGCCCAGATGGTGAGCTACGAGATCGCCATGGGTTTTTGCCTGGTGGTGGTGCTGATGGTTTCGGCCAGCCTGAACATGACCGACATCGTCATGGGGCAGGGCAAGGGCATGGGCACCGAGATGGGCCTGAACTTCCTGTCCTGGAACTGGCTGCCCCTGCTGCCCATTTTTCTGGTGTATTTCATCGCCGGTCTCGCAGAGACCAACCGCCATCCCTTCGACGTGGTCGAAGGCGAGTCCGAGATCGTCGCCGGTCATATGGTCGAGTATTCGGGCATGGCCTTTGCCATGTTCTTCCTGGCCGAATACGCCAACATGATCCTGGTCTCCATTCTGTGCGTGATCATGTTCCTGGGCGGCTGGCTGCCGCCTGTCGAGGCCCTGAGCTTTATTCCCGGCTGGATCTGGCTGGGCATCAAGACCTTTGTGGTGGTCACCATGTTCCTCTGGGTGCGCGCCACCTTCCCGCGCTATCGCTATGACCAGATCATGCGTCTGGGCTGGAAGATCTTCATTCCGGTCACGCTGGTGTGGCTGGTGGTGGTGGCCGTGTGGATGCACACCCCTCTCAATATCTGGAAGTAAGTCATGAGCACTGAGACCCTGTCCCGGCCCTCGTCCTTCTCCTTGAAGGACTTCCTCTCCAGTTTCATGCTGACCGAGCTGTTCAAGGGCATGGCCCTGACCGGCAAGTACATGTTCAGCCGCAAGATCACCATTCAGTTCCCCGAGGAAAAGACGCCGCTGTCGCCGCGTTTTCGCGGCCTGCATGCACTGCGCCGCTATGACAACGGTGAGGAGCGCTGCATTGCCTGCAAGCTGTGCGAGGCGGTTTGCCCGGCCCTGGCCATCACCATCGAGTCGCAAGTGCGCGACGATGGCAGCCGGCGTACCAGCCGCTACGACATCGACCTGACCAAATGCATCTTCTGCGGCTTTTGCGAGGAAAGCTGCCCAGTCGACTCGATCGTTGAGACGCACATCCTGGAATACCACGGTGAGAAACGGGGCGACCTGTATTTCACCAAGGACATGCTGCTGGCTGTGGGCGACCGCTATGAGGCCGAGATCGCAGCGAACAAGGCGGCCGACGCCAAATACCGGTGAACGAAAGCAGCCGACTTATGGACGTTCAATCTGCTCTGTTTTACGCCTTTGCCGCGGTGCTGCTGTTTGCAGCCTTTCGCGTGATCACCGCCCGCAACCCGGTCCATGCGGCCCTGTTTCTGGTGCTGGCCTTCTTCCAGGCCTCGGCCCTGTGGTTGATGCTCAAAGCTGAGTTCTTGGCCATCACCCTGGTGCTGGTTTATGTGGGCGCGGTGATGGTGCTCTTCCTGTTCGTGGTGATGATGCTCGACATCAACATCGACGGCATGCGCAAGGGCTTTTGGAAGCACTTCCCCCTGGCGGCGGTCATGGGCGCGGTCATCGCGCTGGAGATGGCGGCGGTACTGATGGGTGGCTTCCGGGTGACCGCGCCGCCAGCAGCGGCTGCAGCCAGCCAGGCCGCAGCCGACTATTCCAACACCAAGGAGCTGGGCAAGGTGCTCTACAGCCAGTATCTGCTGCCTCTGCAAGCTGCTGCTGCTTTGCTGCTGGTGGCTATCATCGCGGCCATCGCCTTGACCTTCCGCGAGCGCAAGGATTCGAAAGCGATTGATGCGTCCGAGCAGGTCCGCGTCAAGCGGGGCGACCGGGTGCAGCTGCTCAAGATCGCGCCCAGCGCTGTTGCGCCTGAGCCCCCAGCGGCTGCGGCCGAGGAGACCAAGCCATGATTTCCCTGGGCCATTTCCTGACCCTTGGCGGCCTGCTGTTTGCCCTGTCGGTGATCGGCATCTTCTTGAACCGCAAGAACCTGATCGTGCTGCTCATGGCCATCGAGCTGATGCTGCTGGCGGTCAACATGAACTTTGTGGCCTTCTCCTACTACCTGGGCGATATGGCTGGGCAGATTTTCGTCTTCTTCATCCTTACCGTGGCCGCTGCTGAGTCGGCCATCGGTTTGGCGATTTTGGTGCTGTTGTTCCGTAACAAGGCCAGCATCAATGTCGATGAACTCAACACCCTCAAGGGCTGATTGCCCCGCATGACAGCCCAGCGCACGGGAATCCCACGATGAGTCAAACCCTTTCCGCTTCCACCTTGCTGGCCGTGCCGCTGGCGCCGCTGGTCGGCTCGCTGCTGGCCGGCATCTTCGGCACGGCGCTCGGCGGTAACCGCATTGGCCGGGCGCTCAGCCACAGCCTGACGATCTTAGGCGTGCTGGTGGCCCTGCTGATTTCGCTCAAGACCCTGGGCAGCGTGATCGACGGCGCTCGCTTCAACGAAACCCTCTATACCTGGATGGTGGTCGGCGGCCTGAAGATGGAAGTGGGCTTCATGATCGACGGGCTGACCGCCATGATGATGGTGGTGGTCACCTTTGTCTCGCTCATGGTGCACATCTACACCATAGGCTATATGGAGGAAGACGAGGGCTACAACCGCTTCTTCGCCTATATCTCGTTGTTCACCTTCTCCATGCTCATGCTGGTCATGAGCAACAACTTGCTGCAGCTGTTTTTCGGCTGGGAGGCGGTGGGCCTGGTGTCGTATTTGCTGATCGGCTTTTGGTTCAAGAAGCCGACCGCCACCTTCGCCAATATGAAGGCCTTCCTGGTCAACCGGGTGGGTGACTTCGGCTTCATCCTGGGCATAGGCCTGATTGCTGCCTATGCGGGTACGCTCAGCTATTCCGAGGTGTTTGCCAAGGCCCCCCAGCTGGGCGCCATGCAGTTCCCAGGCACCGACTGGCTGCTGGTCACCGTGATCTGCATCTGCCTGTTCATTGGTGCCATGGGCAAGTCGGCTCAGTTTCCCTTGCATGTCTGGCTGCCTGACTCGATGGAAGGCCCGACCCCGATCTCGGCGCTGATTCATGCGGCCACCATGGTGACGGCTGGTATCTTCATGGTCGCGCGCATGTCGCCGCTGTTCGAACTGTCGGCCACCGCGCTCAATTTCATCCTGGTTATCGGCTCGATCACCGCGCTGTTCATGGGCTTTTTGGGCATCATTCAGAACGACATCAAGCGGGTGGTGGCCTATTCCACGCTCTCGCAGCTGGGCTACATGACGGTCGCGCTGGGCGCCTCGGCCTATTCGGTGGCGGTGTTTCACCTCATGACCCACGCCTTCTTCAAGGCGCTGCTCTTTTTGGCGGCGGGCTCGGTCATCATGGGTCTGCACCACAACCAGGACATTCGCTGGATGGGCGGTGTGCGCAAGTACATGCCGATCACCTGGATCACCTCGCTGCTCGGCTCGCTGGCTTTGATCGGAACGCCGCTGTTCTCCGGCTTCTACTCCAAGGACAGCATCATCGAAGCGGTGCATTTCAGCAATCTGCCAGCGGCAGGCTTTGCCAACTTCGCGGTGCTGGCCGGCGTGTTTGTGACCGCCTTCTATTCCTTTCGCATGTACTTCCTGGTCTTTCACGGCAAAGAGCGTTACGACCAGAACCCGGACGCCCACCACGACGACCACCATGATGATTCCCACCATGGCCACGATGCCAAGCCGCACGAGTCGCCCTGGGTGGTGACGGTACCGCTGGTGCTGCTGGCCGTTCCCTCGGTCATCATCGGCTACTACACCATCACCCCAATGCTGTTTGGCGACTTCTTCAAGGATGCGATCACCGTCAACACCCAGTTGCATCCGGCCATGGCCGAGCTCGCCAAGATCTTCCATGGCCCCATGGCCATGGCCAGCCATGCTTTGTCGACCGCACCTTTCTGGCTGGCCCTGGCCGGGGTGGTGGTGGCCTGGTATTTCTACCTCATCAACCCCGCGGTGCCGGCGGCCATAGGCCGAGCCCTGCGCCCCATCGCCGTGCTGCTCGAGAACAAGTACTACATGGACTGGTTCAATGAAAACGTGTTGGCAAAAGCCGCCCGTGGTCTCGGATTGGGTCTGTGGAAGGGCGGCGATCAGGCGCTGATCGACGGGGCGGTGGTCAATGGCTCCTGGC
>JBILDR010000023.1:0-25924 GCA_044352515.1 Polaromonas sp. | reverse complement strand
TACCGGCCGCTGGAGCGGGCCCTGCTGCCGGTGGCGGTGATCTTGCAGGTCACACCCATCGTGGCGGTGGCGCCCTTGATCCTGATTTATGTGGACAGCACCGCCGCCGCCTTGCTGCTGTGCGCCTGGATCGTGGCCTTCTTTCCCATCTTGTCCAACACCGTGCTGGGCCTGCGCGCCGCCGATCCGCAATTGCGCGACCTGCTGCGCCTATACCGGGCCACGCCCTGGCAGCGGCTGCGGTTTTTGCTGATGCCCTCGGCGCTGCCGTATTTCCTGGCCGGGCTCAAGATCTCCGGCGGCCTGAGCCTGATCGGCGCGGTCACCGCCGAAATGGTGGCCGGTGCGGCCGGCCGCGATACCGGCCTGGCTTCGCGTATCCTGGAGGCCAGCTTTCGCACCGAAACCCCGAAAATGTTTGCGGCCTTGAGCCTGCTGGTGGCCACAGGCGTGATGATCTTCTGGTTGTCCAACCTGCTCTCGCGCGCCTTGCTCGGGCGCTGGCATGCCGGTTCGGCCGAGTCAGCGCAGCCTTGAGCCTTCGAGCCGAACCCGCCCGCCACTGACCTGTTTGAAACCTCTGGAGAACACCGATGCGCAAATTGCTCTTACTCGGCCTGAGCCTTTTTGGCAGCGCCGTGCTGGCCGACGACAAAGTCACCTTCGCCACCAACTGGAAGGCCCAGGCCGCCCACGGCGGCTTCTATCAGGCAGTGGCCGACGGCACCTACAAGAAGTTCGGGCTGGAGGTGACCATCCAACAAGGCGGGCCGCAGGTCAACAACCGGCCGCTGCTGCCGGCCGGTCGCATCGATTTTTTGATGACGGGCAACTTGCTGCACAGCTTTGACAACGTGAAGAACCAGGTGCCCACGGTGGTGGTGGCGGCGATCTTCCAGAAAGACCCGCAGGCGCTGATCGCCCACCCGGGCCAGGGCTATGAAAAATTCGACGCGCTCAAACGCGCGCCCCTCGCACTGATCGCCAAAGACGGGCAGTTCAGCTGGTGGCAGTGGCTCAAGGTCACGCACGGCTTCAAGGACGAAGCCCTCAAGCCCTACAACTACAACCTCGGGCCCTTCCTGGCCAACCCCAAGGCGATACAGCAGGCCTATTCGGTGGCCGAGCCCATCTATGTAGAGAACCAGGGCAAATTCAAGCCGGTGGTGCACCTGCTGGCCGATCATGGCTTTTCCACCTACTCCACCTTGATCGAAACACGCAGCGAACTGGTACGCACCAAGCCCGACCTGGTGCGCCGCTTCGTCGATGCCTCGGCGCAGGGCTGGGCCAATTACCTCAGTGGCGACCGCAAGGCCGCAGCAGCCCTGATGATGAAAGACAACCCCGAGATGACCGTGGCCGAGATGGAAGCCTCAGTCGCGCTGATGAAGTCGCAAGGCATCGTGGAATCCGGCGAGGCCCTCAAAAACGGCATCGGCGCGATGAACCCGGCCCGCGTCAAAGACTTCTACGAACAGATGGTCAAGGCCGGCCTGTACAAGGCCGGCGAAGTTGACCTGAGCAAGGTAGCCACCTATCAGTTCGTGAACAAGGGCGTGGGGCTGAAGAAGCCTTGAGACTTAAATTTTGCTGGGGGCGCAAGCGCGCCTAGGGGCGCTCAGAATCGATGCAGGTAGGCGAGGGTCCACACTTGGCTGTGGGCCTTGCGCCTGAAATTCTGGGACGACAGGGCGACGCTCCAGCCATGCCACTGTGCCTGCATCAACAAGTCACGCTGATGCATGCGCCACTGCAGCGCCCCGTCGAGTGACCCCAAGGAACGGCTCCACCGAAGGGAAGGAAGCCACCCAAAGTCGGGCACACGCTCGCCCTGAAGTGAGAACTGCCCTGCCGACCCCAACCGCCAATGGGCTGCCACATCCAAGGTATAGGGCGCACGCCACCGAATTACCGGCTGACTGTTTTGACCTTGTATGGACGGCTTGTAGACGATAAAACCATTTTCGTCACGCTCCGAGGTGCTTGAGTTCAAGCGCAAGACCTGCTGGGGAAGGCCTGCCCACCGCAGCTGCCCCCAGTCCCGAAGGCCTGCCGACAGACCGAAGGATTCGCTGCGCCAATGGATGTGCCCATGCACAAGCAGAGCCTGCCCCAAGGTCTCCACTGGTTTTTGAAAAGGCAGCTTGAGATTCGAGCCCACCTGCAAGCTCTGTGCTTGAAAGCCATAGCTTTGGTCTGCCGCGTCATAGCTGACCGTCCCCGTGAGCTCTCGGCCGTACAGTCGCGACAGCCTGAGCCACTGCAAGCCGCCTTCCCATGACCAACCGGCACCGGAGAAGCTGCGATAAGTCCAGTCCAGGCCTTCACCTGAAAACCCTTTGAGAAGAAGGTCGGGACGCCAGTTCCAACTCTCTGGTGCATGCTCGCCGCGGTCAATCTGCCCCATGCGCCGCACCGTGTCTTCGCTGGCCACCAAGCGGCCCATCTGCCTGCGGGTCCAGCCCAATTGATGGCCTTGAGCGCTGCTGCCCACCGACATGCTCACGCTCTGATCGATTTGTACAAGGTTCATACCCGATCGGGGCCGCGCATTGTCAGACCAATTTTTCTGACCAAAGTAGCGCAGTTCAAGGGCATCGCTGTGCAGGTCCGAACGCAACTGAAAGCGCCACTGCCGCACATCCAGCCCAGACCAGGCCTGGGCCGCTGGTGCGGCGCCGCTCGTTCGTTCTGCCTCGAAGGGCGCTGCTGCGCCGGTATCACGAGGCTGGGCCTGAGCCAAAGTGCAGCCCAACAGGATGGCGATCACCAAAGCCTGCGTCGGCCGCGGTCTGGCCTGCCCCAGCGCTTGCCGCACAACCATGCCAGTGAGCTCCAAAAAAAGAGCCGGCTTGACCGCCGGCTCTTGATGCTTCAAAGAGATCAAATCACCATCCGAGGTCCATCGACACCACGGTACCGTCGGTGAAGGTGGCCAGCCCTTTAGACATCTCTAGCACACCGATCTTGCTGCCGCCGGCCTGTAGATCTACGTTGGCATCGCCTTTGTTGTAGACCATAGACAAGCCACTGCCCGCTTCACGCAAGGTCAGCCTTTCGCGCGCCGGGGCGCTTGCCGCAGCGGGGGTGCGCTCGATCGTCAGATTGATGGCTCGCGACTTGGTCGGCCCCGCCCAGCGGTTGTAGGTGATGGACAAATTGCTCAAGCTACTGGTGTCATGGTTTTTCCCGGTGGCTGACAAGACCAACTCCAGTCGGGGCTGGTCGGGAACATTCACAGAGCCCGTGAAAGCCACCGTCAGGTCTGCGGTGTTACTGGCCGACTCAGGTTTTGTGGCGTCGTATTGCTCATATTTGGAGAGCACTGTTTCTAAGGTGCCTTGGAGAAATTCGGTCCGACCACCACCGCTGGCCACATTGGTCAGGGCGCCTTCAAACTTCATCCGGGATGGAACCGTGTCTGTCCTTGATCGATCGGTCACGGGAGAGTCAGCCGTCAAAACGCCTTTGGCCTGGACTGAGTTGTCACTTCCATTGCCGGTAAGTGTGACCTCAAGCCTCAGGGCCTTTTGCGCATCGTCTATGAAGGATCCCGGCGCGACAGCGATGCTGCTCAGCAAGTTACTTCCCTGAAGCTTGCGTATCTCGCCATTCAAGCTGATGCGAGTAGGTTCGCCCGCAGCATCAAAAGCGTCTCCGACAACCGTCAGGTCCCAGGTGCTCTTGGACGAATCGGTAGCCAGCGACACCCTCGATGACACTGGCGTTCCAAGGCCACCAGCCACCACGAAACCTGGAGGCAAGTCACCGGTCAACCTTAAACCAACCGCCGAACTGGACAGGGAAGCGCTGAAAACGCCCGAATGAGTCACCCTCACTCCCGCCGAATCAGTCTGAGGGAACTCATTGGTCTTTGGGCCGCAGGGGAAGCCGCTAGCACCCAGACCTGAACCGTTTTGCCACGGTTGGCCACTGCAGGTCCAGGTGGTTTTGATGGCTCTGGCATCGTATTTGTAGCTTCCTGGGGTGGCTGCATCTGGGGTGATGGTGAAGCCGTGCCGCCATTCGGTGTAGGCCGTTTTGTTGTTGGCGAAGTCCTGCACCGCGACACGACCGAAGCGGCCTGAACATCCGATGTAATTGGCTTCGGCTGCGGTGGTAGCCTGGGTCTGCGTCCCAGCGTCCTTGTACAGGGTGCATCCTGCGCCACCGACCTGGGTAGGATTGAGGCCGACAAAGACATCCAGGTCACCAAAAATTTTTCCTTTGCTGTAGCTGGCGTTGGGGACACCGAGCTTGACGTCGCTCAACATCTGCACGCCCAAAAGCAAAGCCTGCAAGTCGCGCTGGGTCAAGCCCAAAACCCCCAGCTGAACCGTTTCGGCGACCTGTTTGAATTGATAAGCCTGTGCATTGAATTTACCCTTGGACTTCTCGGTGACTCCGTCATTGCTGAACAAAGAATTGAGGTCGGTACGGACTTCGTCAAGGACCGCTTTGACCGACGCAACCGCTGCTGCAGCCCCACCATCAATGGGCTTGACCGGCGCGCAGCTGCTCTTGCATTCGAGCTTAGCCAGCACGTTAGCCATATCGCTCAGGTTGATGTTTGGATTGGTCTTTTGAACCTCAACGAGGGACTGGTTGACTGCTGTTTTAAAGACAAGCGATACATCCAGGTTGTCTTTCTGAAGCTTCAGGCTGGTGGTGCTGGTGGCCAAAGCCAGCTTGTCGGTCACGCAAGCGGTTTTGTCGGTGGCCGAGGCGCAGCCAATGGCACCATCACTGGCCATCTGCGAGACCGCCCTCAATAACACCTTCAGTTGCTTGGCCTGCGCGCTGCTGTCGTCATTTTTAGGAACGCTGACAGGGTCAAAGCCGATCAGCTCTGTCACCACCGCCTTGGCCTTGGAAACGTTGTCGGCACTCAAGCCGCCGGCGTTCTGAGCGGCGACGACCACCTGATGACTGAAAGGGGTGATGCTCACGGTGTTCACACCGTTAGAAGGCTTGGCGACAGCGCTCAGTACAAAAGCATCGGACAGTTTTTGCTCGCCCTTGAGCTCGTCCACATGCACGGTCTTGCTGTTGGGCGTGACCTTGACCACATACTGCTGGCCGGGCGCCAGACCCGTGATCTCATAAATCCCTTTGTCATCTGTTTCAGTTGCAGGCACTGCAGGCTTGCTCGCAACGACTCCGTCGGCCCCTACGGCGTAAGCCGAAACCGTCGCATATTTGAGTGTGCCCTTGGCGGCGAAGCCGGACAGCGTGGACGTTGAGGCGCCTGCGCTGGGGCTGTCACCACCACCTCCACCACAAGCTGCCAACACGGCCACGGCTACAGCCAGAGCAGGCGCTGCCAATCGCTTTGATCTCATCGGATTCTCCCAACACTGTTCAAAGCGACCGATGTTAATTTTTAGAGACTACAAATAGGATGGAATTAATATTATTTAACTAAATTTAGGCAAAGCCTTTTGCCCGCGTGGACAGATGGCCGAAAACGACCCGCAGATGGTCGGAGCCACTGAGGGAGCAAAGACCGCAGAAAGGGACAAGTCAAAAACGAAGGTTCGACGACCAGTCCAGTCAGCATCGCCACAGTCTGGTCGTGGGCACGGTCGTGCCCAGCCGCTAGGGCCGCCCCATGGCGTACCCTGAGCTCAGCGCTGTGAGCGGGTCATGACTTGGCTCATGGCCGGCACATAACCGGGACGCACATGGGCGTCGATCACCACAGCCTGCCCACCGCGCACCAGCGGCAGGGCCTGCGCCAGCGCCTGCTTAAGTTCGCCGGCGCTACGCACTGGCCCCAGCCCCACCAGCCCCTGAGCCTGGGCCATGCGGGCCAGGTCGGGGGCGGGGTCGTCGATGCGCTGGCCTATCCAGCGGTTTTCCACCGGCCGGCCGCGTTCGCGCGCCACCCGCTCCTGGTGCAGCTCGTCGTTGAAGTAGGAGCGGTTGTTGACCACGATGACCAGCAGCGGCAGGCGCGCATGAGCGGCGGTCCAAAAGGCGGTCACGCCCATCAGGTAGTCGCCATCACCGATGACCGCTACGGGCAGGCGCGGACCGCCCTTGAGTGCCAGCGCGCCGCCGACCACCATGCCGGGGCCCGAGCCTATGCCGGCGCCGCCGTCGTAGCCGAGAAAGTCCATCGGCCCTTCAAAGTCCCACATCTCACCGCCCCAACTCAAGGGCAGGCGCAGCAGGCAGACCTCTTGCGGATTGACGTGCTGGCGCAAGACCGCTGCCACGGTGGCCACCGCCAGCTCGTCCTGCGGCTCGGGGCTGGGCAAGGCCGCCAAAGCAGGCGCTGAGGGCAGCGGCGGGGCTTGCCGATCGGCCAGCGCGGCCAGCAGGGCGTCGACCGCCTCTTCGGGCTCGCAGGCCATGAAAATGTCGGCCGGCGGCAGCCCTTGGTGGTCCATGCTCCAGCCGTTGTGCAGCTGATGGTCCATCGAGACCGAGATCACCTGTGCGGGCACAGGCTGATCGGGCCAGGCCTGCTTGAGCGTGCCGGCCAGATCCAGCCAGTCCAGCGAGAGCACGACGTCGGCGCTGCGCAGGGCCTGCGCCACCGGCGGCGTGAGGAAAAAGCCTGCGGGGCCGGTATGCAGCGGATGACGGGTGGGGAAGGCAGCGCCCACCTTGAGGTCGGTCAGCACCCGAGCGCCGAGCTTTTCGGCCAAGGCCACCCGCGCCTGCCAGCCTTCCTGCGAACGCGACACACGGCCCGCAAGAATGACAGGCTGCTGCGCCGAGACCAGCGCTTGCACAGCGCGCCGCACATCCTCGGTGGCCGGCAAGGGTGGGCGCGGCGGCCGGTAGCGCTGCACATCGGGCGTAGGCATGGGCGCAGGCAGCTGCATCTCCTGCAGGCTCGCGTCCAGGCAAACATAGACCGGCCCCTTGGGCGCGGTATCGGCAGTGCGCCAGGCCCGCAGCAAGGCCTCCTGCGCGGCGGCCGGCGAGACCGGCTGCGCGTCCCACTTGATGAAGTGCCGCACCAAAGCAGCCTGGTCTTGCGCGGTATGCAGCCAGTCTATCCAGGGTCTGCGCTTGGCGGCATCGACCGGGCCTGTGGCGCCGAGCACCAGCACCGGCACCCGGTCGGCCCAGGCATCGAAGATGGCCATGCTGCCGTGCATCAATCCGACATTGCTGTGCAACACCGCCGCCAGCATCTGCCCGGTGACCTTGGTGTAGCCATGGGCGATCGCCACCGCATGCTCTTCATGCAACACGATGAGCATTTGCGGCTTCTCATTGCCCAGGTGGTTGACCAAGCTGTCGTGCAGGCCGCGAAAACTGGCGCCGGGGTTGAGCAAGACATAAGGAATGCCCAGCTCGCGCAGCAGGTCGGCGATGACATCGCTGCCCCAAACCGCGCCGCTGGGCTGGGAGGGCTGGGGCACGTCCCGGCGCGGGCCGGCGGCTTCGGATGCGCTCAAGGTCTCACTCCAGTTTGATGCCGGCGCTGCGGATGATCTCGCCCCAGCGCTTGAGGTCGTCCAGGGCGCGCTGGCGCATCTGCGCCGGCGTGCTCAGCAGCACATCAATGCCCTGCCCTTGCAGGCGAGTGGCAATCTCGGGGCTGGACAAGGCCTTGCGCACCGCCTGATTGAGCTGCTCGATCAGGGCTACAGGCGTGGCCGCTGGCGCGGCCAGGCCCAGCCAGATTTCGCTTTCATAGCCGCGCACACCCGACTCATCGAGGGTGGGTACGTCGGGCAGCTGGGCCAGGCGTTTGCGGCTGGTCACGCCCAGGGCGCGCACCCGACCCGAGCGAATGTGCGGGATGAGCTGATTGACCACGCCCACCGAAAGCTGCACCTGGCCGGCCAGCAGATCATTGACCGCAGGCGCGGCGCCCCGGTAAGGCACATGGGTGATCTGGGTGCGGGTCATGGCCTTGAACATCTCGGCCGACATGTGCTGCGGACTGCCGTTGCCGCTGGAGGCGTAGTTGAGGCGGCCCGGCTCTTTTTGCGCCAGGTTCACCAGATCGATCACCGTGTTGGCGGGCACGCTCGGATGCACCACCAGCGCCAGGGAGGTAGTGCCCAGCAGCGAGATCGGCGCAAAGTCTTTTTGCGGATCGAAGGGCATGTTGGCGATCAGCGCCGGGTTCATCGAGGTGATGTTGATGTTGGTCAAGAGCAGCGTGTGACCGTCGGGCACCGCCTTGGCCACCTCGGCCGCCCCGATGTTGCCGGCGGCCCCGGGCTTGTTGTCGACCACCACGGCCTGGCCCCACTGCTCCTGCAGCTGCTGGGCCAACAGGCGGGCGATCACGTCGTTGGAGCCACCCGTCGGATAGGGCACCACGATGCGCACCGGTTTTTGGGGGAAGCCGCCGGTCTGGGCAGCCAGCGCAAACGGCAAGCTGCCGGCCAATGCAAACAGCGCGTCGCGGCGGCTTGGAAGGGGGATCTGTCGCTCGGTCATATTTTTGTCTCCTGATTCGAGGTCTGCCCAAAACCGACCCTACAAGGCGGCCGGCAGGGTGCGCCCAACAATGTTAACCAAGTCCATTGGACACGATGGCCCGGGAGAACACTGCCCCCACAAGTCGGTCAAGGGCCGCAAAACCGGACGCCAGGGCTGCAGATGCGGCATGATCTAGGCTGATCTCGGAGACACACCATGCCCAGCGATATAGAAATTGCCCAATCCACCCCTTTGCTGCCGATTACAGACATTGCACAAAAGGCGGGGCTGCCGACCCAGGCCCTGGTGCCTTATGGCCAGCACAAGGCCAAGATCAGCCTGCCCCACCTGCGCACGCTAGAGGACCGTCCCAACGGCCGGCTGGTGCTGGTGACCGGCATCAACCCCACACCAGCCGGAGAAGGCAAGACCACCACCACGGTGGGCCTGGGCGATGCGCTCAACCGCATCGGTGAGCGCGCCATCGTCTGCCTGCGCGAGCCTTCGCTGGGCCCGGTTTTTGGCATGAAGGGCGGGGCCGCCGGCGGCGGGCGGGCCCAGGTGGTGCCGATGGAAGACATCAACCTGCATTTCACCGGCGACTTTCAAGCCATCGCGCTGGCGCACAACCTGCTGGCGGCGCTGATCGACAACCACATCCACCATGGCAATGCGCTGCGCATCGACGCGCGGCGCATCACTTGGAAGCGGGTGGTCGACATGAACGACCGGGCGCTGCGCGAGATCGTGGTCGGCATGGGCGGGCCGGGCAACGGCTATGTGCGCCAGGATGGCTTTGACATCGTGGTGGCTTCCGAGGTCATGGCGATTTTGTGCCTGGCCACCAGCATGGGCGATTTGAAGGCGCGGCTGGCGCGCATCGTGGTGGCCACCTCGCTCGACGGGCAGCCGGTCACCGCCGCCGATCTGAAGGCCACCGGTGCCATGGCCGCGCTGCTGCGCGATGCGATCGCTCCCAATCTGGTGCAAACCCTGGAGCACAACCCGGCCTTCATCCATGGCGGGCCGTTTGCCAACATCGCCCACGGCTGCAACTCAGTCATGGCCACCCGCAGCGCGCTCAAGCTGGCCGACTGGGTGGTCACCGAAGCGGGCTTTGGCGCCGACCTGGGGGGCGAGAAGTTTCTCGACATCAAATGCCGCAAGTCAGGCCTGTGGCCCTCGGCGGCGGTGATCGTGGCCAGCGTGCGGGCCCTCAAGTACCAGGGCGGGGCCGACGTCAAACAGCTGTCGCGCGAAGACCTGCCGCGGCTGGCAGCGGGCATCGCCTCGCTGGAGCGCCACATCGAAAACGTGAGCCAGGTCTATGGCCTGCCTTGCGTCGTGGCGCTCAACCATTTTGTACACGACACCGAGGCCGAGGTGGCCATGGTGCGCGAGCGGGTGGCCGCCACCGGTGTGACCATGGTGCTGGCCCGGCACTGGGCCGAGGGCGGCGCCGGCGCCGAAGAACTCGCGCGCGCCGTGGTGGCCCAGTCCACCGGCCCCGACCCCAAGCCGGCTTATCTTTATCCCGATGAGGCATCCTTGTGGGACAAGGCCGAGACGGTGGCCAGGCGGGTCTACCGCGCCAAGGGCCTGGCGGCTGGCTCCAAGGTGCGCGCGCAGTTGCAAAAGTTGCAGGACCAGGGCTATGGCCACCTGCCGGTGTGCATTGCCAAGACGCCCTATTCCTGGGGGACTGACCCCAAGCAGCTGGGGGCGATCGAGGGCCATGACATTGATGTGCGCGAAGTGCGGCTGGCCGCCGGCGCCGAATTCGTGGTGCTGGTCTGCGGCGAGATCATGACCATGCCGGGCCTGCCGGCGCAGCCGGCAGCCTCCAACATCGACGTTGACGAAGACGGGCGCATCGTCGGGCTGTTTTAGCCACGCCCGGCTGTGCGCCCTTCAGGGGCGCAGCACGCCACTGATCGGCTGGCCAGGATCGTCGTTGAGGCGCCCTGAAAAGCGCGAGCCTTGTACCTGGCCGCGCAGGCTGTATTTCTTGTTGGCATGGGTAAATTCAAGGCTCATCTGCGTGCCAGCCAGCCGCCCATCTTCGATGCGCGCCACCCGCTTGCCGTCGAAGTCGATGCTGGCGTTAAAGAACTGCTTCTTCTGGCTGATATCCAGCGTGACAAGCCTAGCGCCTGCAATGCCGCTCAAGTCCCAGCGGCCCTCGACCGGCGCCGGGACCGTCCAGAGAAAAGCCACATCGCCTGAGGCGCTCTGAAGTTCTTGATCGGGAATCCAGGTTTCGATGCGGAAGGTGTTGGAGACCACCCTCGTGCCCGGACGCATTTTGAGCAGCTTGGGCATCAAGCGGGCATTGATGCTCTCGCCCATATAGAGGGTGACGACCGTTGCCTCGGAAAAGTCCTCGACGAAGACATCGCCCTGCCTGAAGCTGACCCGCTCTTGCAGGCCGGCCCGCTGGGCATTTCTTCGCGCCAGCGCCACCAGGTCGCCGTTGTACTCGATACCCACCGCACGCACGCCGTATCTCTTGGCGGCCTCGATCGCAATGATGCCGTCACCCGAGCCAAGGTCGTAAACAATGTCGTCGGACCGCACCCGGGCGGCATCGAGCATCTTGTGCACGATATCGACCTTGGACGGCACCCACATGATGTCCTTGCCGACCGTGGCCATGCGAAGCTGCAACTGCTCGTCGCCGTAGTTGGTGGCGGCACAGCCGGTCAGCGCAAGCGCTGCGACCAGCATCAAGGTTTGAAGGGATAGGATTCTTGTCATGGCTAGATTGAAGCGCGGCTATCAGGATAGGCCGAATAAAAACACAAGCTCGTCAGATTCAGATCATGTTACATGGATCGCGTGTGACGGACATTGCGCTGCAAAACAAATGATGTGCCGTGCCGGAGCCCTGACTGCAAAAACCATCAACCTGCGCCTAGACTAGGCCGCTGCAAGTAGATCGAAGAGCTGGCCAAGGCAAGGGAACGAGCCAAAAGCCACCTCACCATCGATGCGCCAAGTGGCGCCACCCTCAAAGCTGACTCAGTTTTCGGTCGGCACCAATATGCGCAGGCCCATTGGCCACGCTAGGTCGCCGCATCCCCCACAGCATGACGCCCACCGACACCACCGCACATGCCGCCATGCTCAGGTACACCGGAACGGGCGTGTTCTCGAACTGATTCGCCCACCACAGGCCCGCCAAAAGTACGGCTGCGCCTGATGCGGCCGCGACCTCAATGCCTGCGCTCAGGCGCATCGAAGCGGGCTCCTTGTTCATCAGCAGGTCTCGAAGAATCCCGCCGCCCGACACCGCGATCGCGGCACAAAGAATGGCCCAGACCCAATGCAAATTGCCACTGATGGCGACCAGCACCGACTTCATCGCGATCAATGGGATAACGATCAGCGGTCCATAGCGCGTCAGGGCGTTGAAGCCCTTGCCGTCAAACAGGGCCGGCCGATATCGCAATATCGCACCGATCACCAGCGAGGCCACAATAATGGCGACCGGCACCGTCGGATCGGCCAAAAATTTCGGAGGCCAGTTTTCTCCACCCACCAGCAAATCCCTGAGCAGTCCTCCGCCCAGCGGGGTGATCAGGGCGATGACAAGTTTTCCCCAGGGTCCATAACCCGCCCGATGAGCGACCAGGAACCCCGTTATTCCGAAGAGAATTTTGGCGAAAAAATGGGCCAGATTGACAAAAGTCCCCCCGTCGATTTGCTCCAGATAGTGGCGCGTGGAAGGGTTGAGAAATTTGCGCTTGCCCTCTTTCTCCGCCCACTCGTTGAACACCGCGTGTGACCACAGGTTCTCGTGCTCCTCGCGCGGCAGGGGAGACTCAACCATCAGCTTGCTGACCTCGGCGTCCCACTGCCCAAGCGACAAGAGACCAAATGGGCGGTCGGCCGGAATCATTGAAAGCGTCGCATCGAGCATATGCAGCTGATGCTGCCGGTCTGCGTCCGGCGCGTGGCGCAGCACGTATTGAATCGACAGCGACGGCGCCAACCGCGTCTGTGCCCAACCCTCCCGCAAGGCGCGCAGCAAGCGAGCCAGCTCGTCCCTGAAGGCGGCCGAATGGAGACGGTCTGCGCGAACATACAGCCCGTCCTCAAGGTGGGTAAGACCTATGGACTCGGGGGTAATCCACAGGGTCTCCCGGTCAGTGAGCCCAGCGGCTTCAGCCAGCAACTTTTCGTTGTAGGCCATCGCCGTGACGCAGGGAAATTTTCCGCTGATCAGATCGACCGCGTTCGGTGCTTGTAACTCAAAGCGGATGGCCTGGGGATCGAGACCTTGGCTGCGCGCCATCTGCCGGATCAGCGCGTCATCCTGCAGGCCCCAAAATCCCACTGTTTTGCCTGGAAGATCCGCGAAGCTGACGATGCCTTCGCGGGTTCGGCACAGCAGCCCGAGAGACGACTTCTGAGCGATTTGCGCCACATTGACAAGCGGCGGCCCCGAACGCGCATGACGCCATGCCTCTCCCATCCACGCCACCGCCACATCAGCCCGTCCTTGCTGGACAGCCTCGATCGGATTGACGCCCGGGCCACCAGGAATCAACTCAACGGTCAGGCCCTCGCGCTTGAAAAGACCGCGGTCCAGGGCCATGTAGAACCCGGCAAATTGCGCCTGATGGAGCCAATGCAGTTGAATCCTCAAAGGGGCCTCGCGGGCCGCCGAAGCGACGGAGCACATTGCCGTCAAAAGGAAGATGCAAAGCGTGCGTAGCATATTGTTCAAAGTATTAGCATCCAAGCCCCAAGGCGGGCTGAGGCCTGCGCGTCTCGAATGTTCTACAGCTTGATGAGTCTAACCCGGCGACATCGACGCGATAGGGCGCGCCCCACAAGGTCAAGCGCGTGAGCAAGCCCACCACAGACAGGCCCGGGACTCTGGCAGGCGGGGCCTACCCACTGCAGCAATAGCTTGCGCAGGGTATCTAAAAATCCTATGCTCCGGCCGCATGCAAAAACTCATTGATGACGATTGGCAGGCCCTGCCCGGTGCCACCGGGGCGCAGATCCGGATCCTGCTCCTACCGCCCAACATCATTTCATCCAACACGGCGGTCATAGTGACCTCCGAGGGCCATGCCGTGGTGGTCGACCCGGGCGGCACGGCCGAGCGGGCTGCCGAGATTGAGGCCCTGCTGCAGCAGGCGCTGGGGGAAGCCGAGAGCGCAACAACCCGTTCGCCGGTCGCGGCGCTGCTGACCCACGCGCACTATGACCACTTCGCAGCCCTCGACCACCTGCGCCGTCCCGTGCTGCTGCATGGCCACGCAGAGGCCCACCTGCCGCTCGTCAACTGCGACATCTACCGCACCCAGGCCTGGTTCTCGGGCATCAAACTGTCGCCCCGCACGGTGGACGGACCGTGGCTGGCAGAAACAAGGCAGCGCACCGAGTTGCCCGAGGCGCCCGGTGGCTGGCTGTGCGAAACACGCTCATTCGGCTCGCTCGATGTCATCGCCTATCCGGTGCCAGGCCACTCGCCGTGCAGCACGCTGCTGCGCATTGGCGACGTGCTGTGGGTAGGAGACCTTCCGTTCGCCGTCGATCCGGGCTTGGTAGGCCTGGGCGGATGGGACGCACAGGCGCTGGCCCATAGCCTGCGACACGCCTTGTGGCTGCTCGAACGCGAGCCACAACTGATCTGTTGCCCCGGCCACGGCCGGCTGCAGACTGCGGCGGAGATGGCGGCGACGCTGCGCGCCATGCAGGGTCGACTCGAACGACTCAGGCAAGTGGAGCGGCTGACGCCGCAGCGGATGGGGAAGTTGCGCGAGCATGCCCAGTGCCTGCTGCACGAAGCCAGCCGGCACTTCACCATCATTGCCGGACAGGTGATGGTGCTGGCCGACCGGCTGGAGCAATTGGAAGAACAAGATTCGGCGGCCGAGGTACTGGCTACTCTGGATATCGACCGGATCGAGCGCGAACTACAGGGCCTGCAGACCTTCAGCGCGGCCTTCGAAGCGGGCCAGCGGCTGGAAACACAGCTGGTGATGAAGGCCTGCGCGACGATGGACAAAGTAGAGCGGCTGCTGGCCCAGGGCGGCAAGCCGGGACTGCCCGGCCTGCTGGCGATGCGAACCGCCCGGCTGCTGAGGCAGTTCCAGGAGATGGCGATCGGCCTGCGGCATCTGCCGCCCTCACAAGCGGTCGATGTGAAGGCGGCCCTGCTCAAAGTCATTGCCACTTATCGCCCGCCATTGACGCAAGACGATGAACTGAGCTGGGTGGATGACCCGGCCCGCTTCACCGACATGCTGATCGCAGGACTATCGAGGCAGTCGCGCGTGAGTGCGATCGATTTCCGCTTTGACGACCCAGCGCCGGGCGGTCGACAAGGCGAGATGGACATCGTCGAGGCCGACACCGACGAGCAGAGCCTGCTCGACGCGATGGGCGTCGTGATCGAGGTGCTGGCGGTGGCGGTGCCCGGCGATACCCTGCACCTGGCCGGCTCACGCCACGGCACGCGCGTGCGCGTAGCGATACGGGCGCCGGGCGTGGACACCATGGCGGCCTTCGATACGCGCTCGCTGACGCTGTGGCGCAGCATGCTCAAGGAGTACGATGGACTGATCGAGTGCGACGGCGACACCGTTCAACTCGACCTACCCGGTGCCTTGGCAACAGCCGCGGCCTGAGCGTTGCAGGGCCGCAGGCGCCCTGCCTGCAAATGCGCTTGGCGCTCTTGCAGCGGCTGCGGCCAGACGGCTGCTACCGCATGGCTCCGCAGACCCCAGAAACGGAAACACCGCAGAGCCTTGCGACGCTGCGGTGTCAAATTGGTGGCCTGGGGCGGAATCGAACCACCGACACAAGGATTTTCAGTCCTCTGCTCTACCGACTGAGCTACCGGGCCAAGGGCGCAGAGTATAGCAGAGGGTCTCGCCAGCCCTGAGGCCGGTGCTGTCTCAGCCGCGCTTGCCGCGGGTGAGGTCGACCCCGAGTTGCTTGAGCTTGCGGTACAGATGGGTGCGCTCCAGGCCGGTTTTTTCAGCCACCCGGGTCATGGAGCCGCCCTCGCGGGACAGGTGGAATTCAAAGTAGGCCTTTTCAAATTCATCACGGGCCTCGCGCAGCGGCTTTTCCAGCGAGAAGGTCTGCTGCGCCTGCGGTCCGGCGTCGACCACCGGCTGAGGAGCGGGGCTGCTGGCACTGACCGGCTGGGCGAGGGTGACCACGCCGGCAATCACGGACGGCGGCGGCTTTTTGGTGGCCCCACGGTTCAGGCCCTGGTCGACCGCCTGCAGCAGCTTTTGCAAGGTGATGGGCTTTTCGAGGAAAGCCATGGCGCCAATGCGGGTGGCTTCGACTGCGGTGTCGATGGTGGCATGCCCGCTCATCATGACGACCGGCATGGTCAGCAGGCCACTGCTGGACCACTCCTTGAGCAGGGTGACGCCATCGGTGTCGGGCATCCAGATGTCCAGCAGCACCAGGTCGGGGCGCAGGCGCTGGCGCACGGCGCGGGCCTGCGCGGCGTTTTCAGCGAGCTCGACCTGATGACCCTCGTCATTGAGGATCTCGGACAGCAGATCGCGTATGCCCAGCTCGTCATCGACCACCAGTATGTTTGCCATGAAGCTGCTTCCGTTGATGACCCGTGATTGGCTTAAAAGAACCGGGTGCGCAGCGCCTCAGGCGGGCGCTTGCACCGGGAATGATAGCGAGACTTGGGCGCCTTGCAGGGCGCCCTCGACGACACGGTTACCGATATCGATGCGGGCATGGTGCTCGTCGGCGATTTTCTTGACCACCGCAAGGCCCAGGCCGGTGCCTTTGGCCTTGGTGGTGACGTAAGGCTCGAAGGCACGCTTGAGGATGTGCTCGGGAAAGCCCGCACCAGAGTCACGCACCAGCAGACGTACGCGCCGGCTGCTGGCCAGGTGCTCGGTTTGCAGCAATACGCTAGGGGCGCCCTGCCCGGCCTCGAAGCTCTTGCCCTCGTGGGCATCCTGCGCGTTTTGCAGCAGGTTGTGAATGACCTGTCGCAGTTGCTGCGCGTCGCCTTGCACATGGGGCAGTTGCGGCTCGAGCTCCAGTCTGATCGGCACGCCGCCGACGTCCTGGGGATAAAGCTGCATCACCTCGCTGACCAAGGCATTGAGGTCGACCGGCCGCAATTGGGCCGCGGGTAGGCGGCCAAAGTCTCGGAACTCGTTGACCAAGCGCTTCATGGCATCAACCTGGTCCACGATGGTCTTGACCGACTTGGTCAGCACTTGTTGCTCCACGGGTTCTAGCTTGTTGGCCAGTTTTTTCTCCAGCCGCTCGGCCGACAACTGAATGGGCGTCAGTGGGTTCTTGATCTCATGGGCCAGGCGCTGTGCAACCTCGCCCCAGGCCTGCGCGCGCTGGGCCGAGACCACATCGGTAACATCGTCAAAAACCAGCAAGCAGTCTTGGGTTCCGGGCATGCGGGCGCCGCGGGCGATCAGGGTGACGGTGCTGTCGGGGCCGGCACCGGCGTTGAGCTCGAAAGACTGCTGCCAGTGCTCCAGGCCATGGGCAGCCTGCTCGCGCAGATAGGACTCAAATTGGGCCTGCACCCCCTGGCCGAAGGCCTGCAGGCCGGGCACTTCGGCCAGCAATACGCCGGTTTGCGCGGCCAGCGGCGCGCGCAGGATACGGGTGGCGCCAGGGTTGCTGGAGACGATGCGGCCCTGCGCGTCGAGCACCATCACGCCGGCGGTCAGGTTGTCGAGGATGGTCTGCAGGCTGGCGCGGGCGGCATCGACCTGGCTCATGCTGGCCTGCACCGCGTTGCGGGCGTCCAGCAACTGCTGCGTCATGTCGGCAAAGGAGCGGGTCAGACCGCCGAGTTCGTCGCGGGTCTGCAGCACCGCCTTGGGGCCCAGATCGCCCCGGGCCACTTGGCGCACGCCATCGGCCAGCAGCAACAGCGGTTTGGCCAGCTGTGTGCCCAAAATCACCGCCAGCAGCACCGCGCCAAAGACCGCCAGAAACAGCGTCAGGGTGAGCGTGCCGATGTACATGCGGCGCAGGCCGCCGCGGGCCAGCGCTCGCTCCTGGTATTCGCGGTTGGCCTCCTGCACGGCCAGCGCATTGGCCACCAGCTCGGCGGGCAGCTCTTCGGTAATTTGCAGGTAACGGGTGGCGCCCCCGAGATCCACATTGGCGCTGTTGAGCACCGCAACGGCGCGCACCCGCGCACGCGGCACATTGCCGGAGGCGGCCGGCGATGCATCGTCCAGGCCGTCAATCTGGGTGACCATGCCCTGGCTGCGGGCGGTGCGCATCATCTGAGGGCTGGGCCGCTCGGGCTGGGCCAGCAGCAAAACGCGGGTCTCGCTGGCGCTGGCCAGCAACTGGCCGGAGCCGCTCCACAAGGTCAGGTCGCGCGCACCGAGCTGCTCGCGCAGGCGCTCGAGCGCCAGGCTGCTGCCACCCTCGGCAGACTGCGCGATCTGTGCGGCAGCCAGGCGGCTGCGGTTGCCCAAATCGGAGGCCACACGATCGAGCGTGACCCGACCGAGCTGCAGGCCCGCCCCCAAAGCGCTTTCCACCCGCACATCGAACCAGCTTTCAATCGAGCGCGAGACGAACTGGTAGGACACCACATAGATCATGAAGCCGGGCAACAAGCCCACCAGCGCGAAGATCGCAGCCAGCTTGACCAGCAGCCGGCTGCCAAATTTGCCCCGCTTAAGGCGCAGGCCCATGCGCACCACCGCCCAGGCGATGATGGCCAGCAGCAAGCCGGCCACCGCCACATTGAGCACGAACAAAATGTTGTAGTAACGCTCATAGAGCTCACGGTTGCCAGTGGCCTGGGCCAGCATGAACAGCAGCACCAGGCTCAGCGCGGCCACCACGCCCAGGCCGACGCCGAGCGACCAGCGCCAGGCGCGGCTCAGGCGCGGTAGGGCCGAGGGCGCGCTGCTGCTCACGGCCGAATGACCTCGACCGGTACATCGCTGGCCCGGCGCGGCGCCAGGCGCAGGGGCTGACGCTGCTCAATCAGAATCTGCCAGTCCTTCTGGCCCACGATGCCGATCTGGAAGGGTCGCGGCAACTGGCCCGGATCGAGCCGGAAGCGAAAGACCAGTTGATGGCTGGAGCCAGGCTCGATATCGGCCGCGTCGGCGATGCGCCAGCGTGCGAGGCTCTCCAGCGCCAAGACGGCATCGGCCAGGCTGTCGAACTGCTGCGTCAGGCTGACCCGCTGGCCCGGCCCCGGGCCTTCAGATCCGCCCAGGCTCAGGCGCCAGCGCCGTGTCAGGGGCTGAAAAGACAGCCGCATCACGCGGCTGGCCTGGGCCACCCGCTTGTCGGTCCAATACCAGCGCTCGCGGTAAATCTCGGCCTCCGCCACAAAAATCAGGGGAATGCCCTTGCTCAGGGCGTCTTCCACGGCGGGTGCGATTTCCAGCTTCAAACTGGCGCTGAGGTAGATGCCGTCATCGGCGCGCTCGGCCCGCAGTTGCGACACGTCGGCCGCGCGCACCAAGGGCGCGAACAGCAGGGCCCACATCAGCAAAAAGGCCAGTGGCCAGCCGTGGGGAATCCATCGCAGCAGGCCGGGCTCAGTGGGCCTGGCGCTGCAGCAGGGCATAAAAGAAACCGTCGTGCTCACGGCCAAGATTGTCCGGCATCGCCGGGCCATCGGGCACGACACCCGGCAGCAAATGGCCTGGCGAGGGCAGCAATTGCGCATCCTTGTGGTGTGCAAGAAACGCTTGCAGCTGATCCTGGCCCTCGGCCCGAAACACCGAACAGGTGCACAGCAAGAGCCGGCCACCGGGGCGCAGCACAGGCCACAGCGCTTGCAGCAGGCGACTTTGCTGCGCGGCCAGGGCTGCGATGTCCTCGGGTCTGCGCAACCAGCGCACGTCCGGGTGGCGGCCCCCAATGCCCGAGGCGGTGCAGGGTGCGTCGAGCAAGACCGCATCAAAGGGCTGGCCGTCCCACCAACTGTGCGGCAAGGCCGCATCGGCCACCTGCACCCGGCCTTGCAGCTGCAGGCGCGCCAGATTGGCTTCAATGCGGCGGGCACGCTGCGCGTCGATCTCCAGCGCAACCACATCGGCATCGGCTGATTCAAGGATATGGGCGGTCTTGCCGCCCGGTGCCGCGCAGGCATCGAGCACGCGCAGGCGCTGACCTACCGCTTGCAGGCCAGCGAGCAAGAGGGGCGCTGCCAGCTGGGCGGCAGCGTCCTGCACCGAAAACCAGCCCTGCGCATAGCCGGGCAGGTTTTGCACCGGCATGGACCGCGCGAGCTGCAAGCCCCACTGTCCCACAGGCTCGGCCGCGATACCTGCGCGCTCGAGTTCGCTGAGGTAGGCGCTGCGGCTGCTCAGCCGCTGGTTGATGCGCAGCACGATGGGCGCCGGCCGTTGGGCTGCCGCGAGGACGTCCTGCCAATGTGCGGGTTGGTCTTGGCGCAGGCGGGCGATCCACCAGGCCGGGTGGTTGTAGCGGGCCTCGGGCTGGGCCTGTACCTGTGCCAGCAGGGTCTCACGTTCACGCAGAAAACGCCGCAAGCAGCCGTTGATGAAGGAGGCCTGGTGGACCGTGGCCGCATCGCGCTTGGCAGCTTCGACCGCCTGGCTGACCAGGGTGTGGGGCGCATAGGCAGGCACATCAGCGGCCAGCAGCGCCAAGGCGGTGCACAGCAGGGCATCGGCCGCTGGCGGCGGCGGGCGCCGCGCTAGCACTTGGCGCAGGGCCTGGGCCAGACCCAGACTGCGCAGGACCTGCAAGGACAGAGCCTGCACCCCGGCGCGCAATGGGGCATCGACCGCTTCGAATTCGGTGGTGGTCGAACGGCCCGCACGAACTCCGGCCAGCACCCGAGCGCTGGCCAGCAGCTGCTGCCACAGCGCGGGAGAGGATTCAGACATGCTGTGCGGCCCCGACCGAGCAAACGGCAGGGCCTATGGCTCCCATCAGGCCAGGGTATCGGCCCAGATGTTGCTGGCCCAGCTCATGGCGTACACGCCTTCAAGCTCGGTCGGCCCCGTGCTGACGCCACCAGAGCCGGCCACGGTCTTGAAGGTCTTCTCGGCCGCCACGTATTCATGGACGCTGGCCACATGGATGGACATCTTGGGGTCGACGAAGCTGTAGCAGGTGTTGGTCAGCATGGGGGCCGGGTTGATCGGCCAGCCTGCGAGCTCGGCCACGATCGCTGCCGCAGCCACCTTGCCGTGGCTGTTGGCCATGTGCCCGCTCTTGGGCATGGCCGGTGCGATTTGTATGGAGTCACCCAAGACATGCACGTCCTTGGCTGCGGTCGACTCGAAGTTGAGGTAGTTGACGCCGCACCAGCGCTTGTTGCCCTGGTTGTTGAGCCCCGTCTGTACCGCGATCGCACCGGCTCGCATAGAAGGCAGCACGTTGAGCACCTGGGCCTTAACATCGTCTTGGACCTCGAACTTGATCACACCAGCCTTGGCGTCAACCGCCGTGGCCTTGTGCTGCGGGCGGTATTCCAAAATGCCCTTGTATTGCTCGTTCCAGACCCGTTTGAATAGAGGACCTTTGGAAAGGACGTCCTGGTTGGCGTCCAGAATAAGAACTTTGCTGCGTGGCTTTTGCGCCTTGAAATAGGCCGCCACGACACTGGCGCGCTCATAAGGGCCAGGGGGGCACCGATACGGCGCCTCGGGGATGGTGATGGCGAATACGCCGCCGTCGGGCATGGCTTCGAGTTGACGGCGCAGCCCCATGGTCTCGGCACCGGCCTTCCAGGCCTGCAAGATCTGGCCAGACTCGCTGGCCTGGCGCAGGCCTTCGATGCTGTCGAGCTGAAGGTCAATGCCGGGCGAGACGACGAGCTTGTCATAGCCTATGGTGGCGCCGCCGGCCAGACTGACCGTCTTGGCCCGGGTGTCGATGGACTTGGCCATGTCACGCACCACCGTCACGCCATGGCGGCTGGTCAGCGCCGAATAAGGCGTGGTGATGTCCGCCATCTGCTTGACGCCAGAAATCACTAGGTTGGAGATCGGGCAGGAAACAAAAGCCTCCTGCGGCTCGATCAACACCACATCAATCTTGTAGTCGGAGAGCCAGCGCACATATTTGGCGGCGGTGGCGCCGCCATAGCCGCCGCCGACCACCACCACCTTGGCGCGCTGGGGGATGGAAGTGGTGGCGCAGCCGGACAGACCCAGCAGACCCATGGCTGCTGCGCTTTGCAGAATATGGCGACGAGACAGTTGCTTGGAGCTCATGGCGCTTTCCTTATTTTTTCAGGGCTGCAAAATAGGCGGCAATGACTTGGATCTGTGCATCGCTATAGCCTTTGGCCAGCTGGTGCATCACCGTGGCCGGGCGCGCGCCGCTCTTGAAGGCCAACATCTGGGTGGCGATGTCGGTACGGCCGGCCAGGCTCGCGTTGGCCGAGCCGGCTGCAGCCTGTCCTGCGGTGCCGTGACAATTGGCACAAGTGGCGGCCAAGCTGCGGACATAGAGGGCGTCCTGGGGGGGGGTGGATTGTGCGAAGGCGCTGCCGGCCAGCAATCCGGTGAGCACAGCCAGCGCAGCCGGCCATTGGACAGAAGTCATGAAGGGGTCTCCTTGGGTTGCAGCTCAAACCATGGGGCTGTGCAAGCGCTCTGCTGCCAGACAGAGCGCGAGAACGGTTTGGCCCGAGCGGTAACCCCACTATATCCGCAGCTCGGAGCCAGATAAACCCTGACATGGTAAAACTTTTTTCTAAGGCAATCGATCCTGAGCCGAGGACGTCGCTGCTCGCTCGGGCTGCGGCCCAGCGAGTTCAGGCAGGGGTTTGAGCCCAACCAGATGGGCGACCAACAAAGCCGGAAACTCGGCCGCCGCTTCATTGAATTGCTCGGTGGCGCTGCGATAGGCCTGGGACTGGGTCGCAGCCTGCTCATCGAGCTGCTGCAGCGCCAGACTCCACTGATGCCACAGCGGATCGGCTTGCACGGAGCTCCCGATCTTCAGAGACAGCGCGGCACGTTCATGCTCGCACTGCGCACGGGCCTCAATGAGTCGGCTCAAGGCGCGGGCCGATGAAGGCCGCTGGCGCAAGGCCTCCAGCGCCGCTCGTTGAGCCTGAAGCGCCTGAGCCAGCGGCGCACCTTGCTCGGCGGACAGCCGCTCGGCCAAGTCCAGCCACTGTTCAAACAAGCGGGCACGCTCGCGCAGCAGCGCATCGAGCGGCGGGTAGGCGTCAGCCACCGCATTGCTCAGCCGCACCAGCCGGTTGTGGGCGCCCACTGCCCAGAAAACCAGCACAGCGGCCAGCGCGATCAACAGCAGATTCTGAGTACTCATATCGGGCATAGACATCGACTTTAGCCCAGCCGCACAGATCAGGCGCCCGCCGTCACCCGAAAAAAAGCCCCGCGTCTTGCGACGCGGGGCTGGTGCAGACCCTCAGGAAGCTGCGCTGCTTCAGGAAGCTGCGCTGGGGCTGTCTTCGCTGGCAGTGGCTGCCTGTAGCTCAGCCGCCTCAGCATCGGCGATCTCGCGCCGCTCGGCCTCGTCCATGGCGTCCTTGACCTTGCGGGCCTCGTGATAAGCCAAGCCGGTGCCGGCTGGGATCAAGCGGCCGACGATGACGTTTTCCTTCAAGCCGCGCAGCTCGTCGCGCTTGCCCATGATGGCAGCCTCGGTGAGCACGCGGGTGGTCTCCTGGAAGGAGGCCGCCGAGATGAAGGAATCGGTCGACAGCGAGGCCTTGGTGATACCGAGCAGCAAGTTGGTGAAGGTGGCTGGGATCTTGCCTTCGCCGCGCAGCGCATCATTGGTGTCCAGCAGGGCCGAGCGCTCGACCTGCTCGCCGGCGATGTAGCTGGAGTCGCCCACGTTGTCGACCACGACACGACGCAGCATCTGGCGAACGATCACCTCGATATGCTTGTCGTTGATCTTCACGCCTTGCAGTCGGTAGACGTCCTGCACCTCGTCGACGATGTAGCGCGCGAGCTCTTCCATGCCCAGCAGACGCAGGATGTCCTGCGGATCGGCCGGACCGTCGACGATGGACTCGCCCTTGTTGACCACCTGGCCTTCGTGCACCAAGATGTTTTTCTCTTTGGGCACCAGCTCTTCCCAGACCTTGCCTTCAGGGTCGGTGATCTGCAAGCGCACCTTGCCCTTGGTCTCTTTACCGAAGGAGACCGTGCCGGTCATCTCGGCCAGGATGCCCTTGTCCTTGGGCGTGCGGGCCTCAAAGAGCTCGGCCACCCGCGGCAAACCGCCGGTGATGTCGCGCGTCTTCTGACCTTCGACCGGGATGCGGGCCAGCACCTCGCCGGGGCCCACGTCCTGACCGTCGCGCACCTGAACCAGTGCACCAATCGGGAAACCAATGGTCACGGAATGGTCGGTGCCGGGGATCTTGACTTCCTTGCCAGCCGCATCGATCAGCTTGACCTGCGGACGCACCACCTTGGTCGAGCCGCGGCGCTTGGGATCGATCACCACCAGGGTCGACAGGCCGGTCACCTCGTCGACCTGCTTGGCCACGGTCACGCCCTCTTCCACGTTCTCGAAAGCCACCTTGCCGGCGAACTCGGTGATGATGGGGCGGGTCAGCGGATCCCAGTTGGCCAGCACCGCGCCGGCCTTGACATGCTGATCGGCCTTGACCGTCAGGATGGCGCCATAGGGCACCTTGTGACGCTCGCGCTCGCGGCCATGCTCGTCCTGGATGATCACTTCACCCGAGCGGGCAATCACCACCAATTCACCGGCGCTGTTGGTCACATAGCGCATCGGGGCATTGAAGCTGATCACGCCGTTGGACTTGGCCTGCACGCTCGAAGCCACCGCAGCACGCGAAGCGGCACCACCGATGTGGAAGGTACGCATGGTCAGCTGGGTGCCCGGCTCGCCGATGGACTGGGCGGCGATGATGCCGACCGCCTCGCCCACATTGATCAGGCCGCCGCGGCCCAGGTCTCGGCCGTAGCACTTGGCGCACAGACCGAAGCGGGTGGCACAGGTCAGCGCAGTGCGCACCTTGACCTCGTCCACACCTGCGGTCTCGATATCATCGAGCAGGTCTTCGTCGAGCAGCACGCCGGCCTTGATGACCACTTCGCGGGTCTCGGGATGGATCACGTCCTCGACCGTGGTACGGCCCAGCACACGATCGCGCAAGGACTCGATCACCTCGCCGCCTTCAACGATGGCGCGCATCAGCGAGCCCTCGAGCGTGCCGCAATCGTCCTCGGTCACCACCAGGTCTTGCACCACATCGCACAGACGGCGCGTCAGGTAGCCCGAGTTGGCGGTCTTGAGCGCAGTGTCGGCCAGGCCCTTACGAGCGCCGTGGGTCGAGATGAAGTACTGCAGCACATTGAGGCCTTCACGGAAGTTGGCCGTGATCGGGGTCTCAATGATGGAGCCGTCAGGCTTGGCCATCAGGCCGCGCATGCCGGCGAGCTGGCGGATCTGCGCCGCCGAGCCACGAGCGCCGGAGTCGGCCATCATGTAGATGGAGTTGAAGGACTCCTGGTCCACAGTCGCGCCGAGGCGGTCGGTGGTCTTTTCCTTGGCCAGCTGGGCCATCATGACCTTGGAGACTTCGTCGCCGGCCTTGCCCCAGATGTCCACCACCTTGTTGTAGCGCTCACCCACAGTGACCAGGCCCGAGACATACTGCTGCTCGATTTCCTTGACCTCTTTTTCGGCGCGCTCGATGATGCCGTGCTTTTCTTTGGGCACCAGCATGTCGTCGATGCAGATCGAGATGCCCGACCGGGTGGCCAGACGGAAGCCGTTTTGCAGCAGCTTGTCGGCAAACACCACGGTTTCCTTCAGGCCGCATTTGCGGAAAGCGGCGTTGATCAGCTTGGAGATTTCCTTTTTCTTCAGGGCCTTGTTGATGTTGGCAAAGGACAGACCCCGGGGCAGGATTTCCGACAGCAAGGCGCGGCCGGTGGTGGTTTCCCAGACCTGGGTCGAGGCTTCAAACTCGCCAGAGGCCCGGCTCTTGGTGTACTCGGTCAAACGCACGTTGATGCGGGCGTTCAAGTCAAGCTGGCCGCCGTCATAGGCGCGCTGCACCTCGTCCACATCGGAGAAGATCAGACCTTCGCCCTTGGCGTTGATGCGATCGCGGGTGGCGTAGTACAGGCCCAGCACCACGTCCTGCGAAGGCACGATGGAGGGCTCACCACTGGCCGGGAAGAGCACATTGTTGGACGCGAGCATCAGCGTGCGCGCTTCCATCTGCGCTTCGACCGACAGCGGCACGTGCACCGCCATCTGGTCGCCGTCAAAGTCGGCGTTGAAGGCCGAGCAGACCAGAGGGTGCAGCTGGATGGCTTTGCCTTCGATCAGGATGGGCTCAAAAGCCTGGATGCCCAGACGGTGCAGCGTGGGTGCGCGGTTGAGCAGCACCGGATGCTCCTTGATCACCTCTTCCAGGATGTCCCAAACCACGGGCGTGCCGGATTCGACTTCCTTCTTGGCCGCCTTGATGGTGGTGGCGATGCCCATGGCTTCCAGGCGCGAGAAGATGAAGGGCTTGAACAGCTCGAGCGCCATCAGCTTGGGCAGACCGCACTGG
>JBILDR010000154.1:0-8105 GCA_044352515.1 Polaromonas sp. | reverse complement strand
CGTGCCGGCCACCAACGCGCGCGAGCTGGTGGACTGGATCGCCCGGCAAGCCGGTGCAGCCAGCTACGGCACTGCCGCTGCCGGCAGCTCGCAGCATGTGGCGGCCGAGCTGCTGCTGCGAAACAGCAACGTCAAGGCCACCCATGTGCCCTACAAGGGCAGTGGCGCTGCCATGCCCGACCTGCTGGCCGGCCGGCTGAGCTTCATGTTCGACAACCTGCCCTCCTCATTGCCGCTGGCGCGCTCTGGCAAGGTGCGAGCACTGGCCCAGACCTGCGCCAAGCGTTCGCCGGCGGCCCCGGATCTGCCGACCATGGTGGAGGCCGGCTTCAGGGACTTCGTGATCGAGGGCTGGTATGGCGTCTTTGCGCCGGCCCGCACACCGCGCCCGATCGCTGAGCGCCTGTCGGCAGAAATCAACAAGGCCTTGCGCCACCCTGACTCGATGGAGCGCTGGAAGACCCTGGGCTTCGATCCGATTGGCAGCAGCCCGGATGCCCTGGCCGAGCGCCAGAAGGGCGATCTGGATTACTGGCGGCGCATGATCGAGTTCACGGGCGTGAAGGTCGAGTAAAGCCATGAGCGATTTCGACTTGAAGATCGTCGGCGGGACTCTGATCGACGGCACCGGCAGCCCTGGGCGGCGGGCCGATGTGGGCGTCAAAGACGGGCGGGTGGTGGCGCTGGGCGAGGGGCTCGGTGCTGCAAGCCAGACGGTCGATGCGCAGGGCTTGGTGGTGGCACCGGGCTTTGTCGATATCCATACCCACTATGACGCCCAGGTGCTGTGGGACCCCGAGCTGAGCATCTCGCCCTGGCACGGCGTGACCACCGCGGTGCTGGGCAATTGCGGCTTTGGCGTCGCGCCGACCCGCCCTGAGCACCGCGACCTGATCCTGCGCACACTTGAGCGCGTCGAGGGCATGAGCCTGTCGGCGCTGGAGGCGGGGCTGGGCAGCCAGTGGCCCTTCCAGAGCTTTCCTGAGTACATGGACGTGCTTGAGCGCACCGCCCTGGGCATCAATGTGGCGGTGATGGTCGGTCACACGCCGATACGGCTGTGGGTGATGGGCGACGACGCGACGACGCGCGCTGCCACCGCACCAGAGGTAGCGCAGATGCGGGCGCTGGTGCGCCAGGCCATGGACGCGGGCGCGGTCGGCTTTGCCACCTCGGTCTCCAAGGTGCATGTGGGCTATGCGGGCCGGCCCGTGCCCAGCCGGCTTGCCGCCTTTGACGAAATGCTTGAGCTCGCCGGGGCGGTCGGCGAGTCCGGCCATGGCCTGATTCACTACAACGTCGGGCGCGACCCGCTGTGGCAGGCCTACGAGCAGTTGCATGCCGCCAGTGGCCGCCCTGTGGTGTGGACCTCGCTGCTGGCCGGCTCGCTCGGGCCGGGCTCGCACCGCGCCCACCTGGAGCGGGCCGCGCAGCAGCGCCAGCAGGGTCTGCCCATCCACGGGCAGGGGGCCTGCCGGCCGATACAGTTTGAATTCGACTTCCGCTCCCCGGTGGTGTTTGACACCTGGGCGTCCTTCGAGCCGGTGCGCTTGGCCGACGACGAGGCGCAGCGGCGGGCGGTATACGCCGACCCGGCGTTTCGCGCCCGCGTCAAGCGCCAGGTGGCCGGCCGCGGGCCAGACGACGCCTGGTTTGCCGGCAAGGAGGCCGAAGGCGATACCCGCAGGGCCTCGTTTCAGGAGATGACGATTTCCTGGGCCGCCGATGCCAGCTTGCTCGAACGCAAGCTGGTCGATCTGGCGCGTGAGCGGCAGGTCGATCCGGTCGATCTGATGCTGGACCTGGCCTTGGCCAGCGACCTGCAAATGCGCTGGCGCATTGCCTTGCTCAATTTTGACGAGAGCGAAGTGCGCGAGATCCTGGCCGACCCCCATGTGGTGCTGGGTCTGGGTGACGGCGGTGCGCACATGAGCCAGCTGTGCGACGCTTGCCACCCCACCTATCTGCTAGGCCATTGGGTGCGCGAGCGCGGTGCCTTGAGCCTGGAGGAGGCGGTGCGCCGGCTGACGTCTCACCCGGCCGATGTTTTCGGCTTGCACGACCGCGGGCGGGTGGCCGTGGGCCTGCCTGCTGATCTGGTGGTCTTTGACCCTGAGCGCATCGGTGCCGGCGCGCTACAGCGGGTGTATGACTTACCCGCCGGGCAAGACCGTCTGATCAGCCAGGCCAGCGGCGTCGAGGCGGTTTTTGTCAATGGGCAGCGCCTGGGCACGCAGGCACAGGGCCAGCCAGCGGCCGGCCAACTGCTGCGTCAGCGCGCCGGCCACGGCGGCTGAGCCTGCCCGGCCAAGTCTGGCGCTGACAGCGGCCTGGCCGCTGTCTCTCAGGTTCATGCCCTCGGCCTGAGGCGGGTTAGAATTTTCCAAAACCACGATATGTTTTTCGAAAATTCGAATTTTTACCGGTCGTCGTGCAAGCTGGGTCTGGCCTTCGCCCCAGACCTTTGGGCGCCTGCGGCTGCGCCGGGCTGCACCCTGCCGCCCGAACTTGACGAGTGCATCCCATGAACCGGTCCGTCGATCCCCCAAGCCCTGCGACCTGCGCCCCCTCGGGCAGTGCCACGCCCGCCGAGCAGGTGGCGGCCGATCTGCAGCGCCTGATGACGCATGAAATTCCGAGCGCGCGCGACATCCGTCTGCAGTCGCTGGTTCGCGCAGCCGGCGGACTGTCGCGAGAGAACTGGTCGCTCGATGCCACCTGGACCGATGCCGCCGGCGCCCACAAGCACCAGCTGATGCTCATGCGCGACGCCAGCGGCACCCTGCTCAACACCGAGCGCGGGCGCGAGTATGCGGTGCTCAAAGCCCTGGAGGGCACGGACGTGCCAGCGCCGCGGGTGTACTGGATGGATCCGCAGGGCCAGTTTCTGGGCGCGCCTTCGGTGGTCATGGAGCGCGTGAGCGGCAGCTGCGACTACATGGTCCTCAACAGCAGTCGCCCGCTGGACGAGCGCCTGGCTCTGGCGCGCGGCTTCATTGAATTGATGGCCGCCATTCACCGCGTCGATTGGCGCGCGCGCGGGCTCGAGCGCAGCCTGGGTCTGCCGCAGCACTCGCCGGCACGCACCGAGCTGGCGCACTGGCAGGCCGAGTACCAACGTGTCAGGCTCGAGCCGCATCCTGAACTCGATCTGATCTTGAGCTGGCTACAGCAGCAGGCGCCGGTCACCGAAACCATTACCTTGGTGCACGGCGACTTCAAGCCGGGCAATGCCCTGATCGAGGGGCAGCGCATCAGCGCCAAGCTCGACTGGGAAACGGCCCACCTGGGCGACCCCCTGGAAGACCTGGGCTGGGTCACCAACCCGGTGCGCAAACGCGAGCACCAGATCCCGGGCCACTGGGAGCGCCGGCAGATCGTCGACGCCTACCAGGCTCTCACCGGCCGCACCGTGAGCGAGCGGGTCCTGTCCTGGTGGAATGTGCTGGCCTGCTGGAAGCTGGCAGTGATACAGCTGACGGCCGTCCATGAGTTCGTGGCTGGTCGCTACAACCGCGTGTTTCAAACGCCCACCTGGCTGTACCGACCGATGTTCCAGATGATGGAGGCCGCATGAGACCGAGCGTCGACGAGCAGCTGCACGGCACCTGCCGCATTCTGGAGGAGGTGGTGGCCCCCGCCGTCGCTGACCCTTACGCGCGCACCATCCTGGCGGGGCTGATCGCCAATTTGCGCATGCTCCATCAGGCGATTCCAGCGGTAGCCGCTTTCTTGCAGCACGACAACCAGGCTTGTGCCAAGCTGCTGGCCGAGCTGGCACCGGCCTTGCCACCGCCGCTGGCCGAGGCCATCGTCCAGGCCCTGGCCCACAGCGAGCCTGAACCCACCGACAGCGCCGCGCTCGAGCAGCGCAACCAGGCTTTGCGCGAGCTGCTGGCCCAGGCGGTTTGTGGCGAGGCTCTGGCGCCCGATCTGCAAGCCAAAATCAAACGCCACATGATCGAACGGGCCTCGCGCATGCCGATGCGTTATGTGCCGACTGCACCGACCACCTCTTAAGTCTCCCTGACCAAAGTCCCCTGAAGCGATAGACCCTATGCTGACCCCTCTTGATGACACCCTCTGGCACCAGCTGCCCACCACCTTCGACCATGTCTGGACCAGCGACCCGCGGTTTTTTGACCGCTACTGGTTTGCGATTTACTCGGGCGATGGCCGGGTGGCGATCCAGGTGACCATGGGCGCCTACCGCAACATGAACGTGCTCGATGCAGGCGTGGTGATGGTGGTCGATGGCAAGCAGTACAACCTGCGCGCCTCTCGCTCCCTCAATGGCAGCGTCGAGACCGTCTGTGGGCCGGTGCGCATCCGGCCGATCGAGCCGCTCAAGTCCTTCGAGATCATCATTGAGCCGGGCGACCACGGCTGGCAAGGCAGCTTACGCTGGGACTGCGTGGAGCCGGCCCGCGAAGAGCATCCGCACTACACCCGGCTGCAAGGACGCACCGTCGAGGACTATCGCCGCTTTGACCAGATCGGCCAAGCCAGCGGCTTCCTGCAGTCAGGGACGCAGCGGGTCGATATCCAGCAATGGTGGTCCTGCCGCGACCACTCCTGGGGCGTGCGGCGCGGCATGGGCGTGCCCGAGCCGGTCACCGGACCCAAGGTGCCGCTGTCCGACAAGGGCCATGTGATGTCCTTCCTGTTCTTTTCGACCGACGCGCTCAGCGGCCACTTGTTGTTCCAGGGCCGTGGCGATGACACGCCCTACACCACCGGTGTGGTGACCGACCGGGACACCGGCGCCTTCCAGCATGCGTCCAATATCGCGTTGGAAGTCGAGCTGCACGAGGGCACGCGGCGCTTTCGCCGGTGCAGCGTGGCCGCCACGCTCGACGACGGTCGGGTGCTGCGCATCGCGGTGGAGGCGCGCGGTTCGGCCATTGCGATGCAAGGCCTGGGCTACAGCGGCGGCTATGACGACGGCAAGGGCCTGGGCGCCTGGCGCGGTGAAAACCACCTCGAGACCGATGTCTGGGACGTCTCCCACCCGTCCAAGATCGTCTACCCGGACGGCACCCACAAGGAGCATTGGCACCGTATTCAGCCGGTGGCCATCGAAGCAGTGTTGGACGGCAAGACCAGCCACGGCACCGCCAGCATGACGCTGACCATCGCCGGCCGCCTGCCCGAGCACCTGCAACTCAAGGCGCTGGGTCAGTGAGCTGCGCGGCGCATCTCTGATGATCACTTCCGTACTGGCCGAGGTACTGCGCCCGGGCGATCAGGTGCTGATCGGTCAGGCCACGGCCGAGCCGACCGACCTGGTGCAAGCGCTCTTCGAATTGGCCCCGCGCATCAGCGGCCTGGAGGCCTTTTGCGGCCTCTCGCTCAATCCCGCCTGGTCCCAGAACCTGCCCGAAGCGCTGAGCGTGGCCACCTATTGCGGCGTGGGGACGCTGGGCCCGCTGGTGGAGCGCGGCCGGGCTCGGGTGATGCCCTGCTCGCTGTCGCAACTGACGGCGCTGCTGGCCGCGCGCAAACTGCCGGCCGACGTGGTTTTCCTGCAGGTCTCAGCGGCTGACGCTCAGGGTTATCACAGCCCGGCCTGTGCCATCGACTATGCCTGGGACGCGGTCAAGACGGCGCGGGCGGTGGTGGTGGAGGTCAACCACAGCATCCCGGCCATTCGCTGTGCCACGCGCATCCACAGCAGCCAGGTGGTGGTCGCTGCCGAGACCCACAGGCCCCTGCCCCAGCAGATCGAATCGGCACCAGCCGAGGTTCATCGCCAAGTCGCGGCTCAGGTGGTCCGCCTCATTCCGGACGGAGCCACGGTGCAGTTGGGCATAGGCGGCCTGGCCGTGGCGGTGGCGCAAGCCCTGCGCCATCACCGGGGCCTCAAGCTGCGATCAGGGATGGTCGGCGACTGGTTTCTGGACCTGCTGGCCGCAGGTGCCCTTGACACGGAGGTCCCCGAGGCCTGCCTGGCTTCCCTGGCCGTCGGCAGCCAGGATCTGTATGACACGCTCTCGCCCACCGGCGTGCTCGGTTTTGCCTCACCTGCGCAGCTGGTGCAAGGCATGCCCGGCTCGCCCTTCATGGCCATCAACTCGGCGATCGAGGTGGATCTTTACGGTCAGGTCAACGCCGAGTTTCTGGGCCCGCGCTACGTGGGCACGGTCGGCGGCCAGCCCGACTACTTCAGGGCCGCCCGCCGCTCGAGCGGCGGGCTGGCCATCCTCGCCCTGCCGGCTACCAGCGGGCGGTCTGCCAGCAGCCGCATCATCCCCAGGCTCGAAGGCGCCTATGTCACGACCGCCCAAAGCGACGTTGACTGCATCGTCACCGAAAACGGCATCGCAGACCTGCGGGCCACCGACTTCAGCCAAAGGCGAAGTCTGATTGCCCGCATCGCTGATGCGCGGGTGCGCGATGCGCTCGAGCGCGGCCCGTTGGACTGAGCATCAGGGCCGGTGGGGGTCTGGCTCGGCACGGACCCGGCGGCCGCAAGCCCATCAAGCCGGCAGCACCTTGCCCGGATTGAACAGCCCCTGCGGATCGAGCGTGGTCTTGATGGTGCGCATCAGGTTTAACTCGACCGAGCTCTTGTACTGCTTCATCTCCTTGAGCAGCATGCGGCCTATGCCGTGCTCGGCGCTCCAGGTGCCGCCCAATTCGGCAACGATGGCGTAGACCGCATCGCGCATGGTCTGCAGCAAGGCTTGCGGGTCGCTCAAGCTCTGCCAATGCGCCCAGCCGATCACGATCACCAGGTGCATATTGCCGTCGCCCAGATGGCCGACCACCGGCACCCGGACCTCTGGGCACAAAAGGCGCACCGCGGCCTCGGCCCGCGCGATGAATTGCGGCACCCGCACCAGCGGTACCGCCACATCAAAGACCAGGCTCATGCCCGACTTCTTGTTGCCCTCGGAGACCGAGCTGCGGATGCGCCAGAACTGCTCGCACTGGGCTTGGTTGCTGGCCAGTGCCGCGTCGGTGATCAGCTCGCCCGCCTGCGTCAGCACCTGTTCAAGCTTGGCCTGCAGCTGCGCAGCGTCGCTGCGGTCGCTCAGCTCGATCAGCAGGTTCCAGGGCGCGGGATGGGTCAGCGGCGCGCGCAGACCGGGCACATGGGTCAGCACATGCTCGAGCTGGGTGTGGTTGAGGATCTCAAAGGCGTTCAGGCTCGCCCCACAGTGGCCTTGGGTGAGCGCCAGCAGGGCCAGCGCGTCCTCCAGGCTGCGTGGCGCCACCCAGGCCATGGCCTGCGCGGTCGGCCTGGGGTGCAATTTGAGCGTGACCGCGGTAATCAGGCCCAGGGTGCCCTCGGCGCCGATGAACAATTGCTTGAGGTCGTAACCGGTGTTGTCCTTGCGCAGGGTGCGCAGGCCCTCCCAGACCGCGCCATCGGGCAGCACCACTTCCAGGCCCAGCACGTTGTCGCGGGTATTGCCGTAGCGCAGCACGCCGGTGCCGCCGGCATTGGTGGCCACCGAGCCGCCGATCTGGGCCGAGCCTTCAGCGCCAAAGCTCACCGCATACAGGCGGTCGACCGCAGCAGCGGCGGCCTGCACCTCGGCCACGGTGCAGCCGGCGTCCACCTCGATGGAGTTGTTGAGCGCATCGACCTGGCGAATGCGCCGCAGCCGTGAAAGATTGACGATCACCGGCGGCCGGGCTTGCTCGGCCGGGTAGGGGACCGAGCCGCCGCACATGCTGGTGTTGCCGCCCTGCGGCAGCACAGGCGCGCCGTGCTGAACGCACAGGCTGACGATGGCCGCGACCTGGTCCCGATCGGCCGGCTTGACCACGCACAGCGCGTCGCCCCGAAAACGGCCGCGCCATTCGGTCACATAGGGTGTGGTGGCTTCGCCTTCGATGAGATGGTCCGTGCCAACAATCGTGCGCAAGGCTTGGATCAGTGTGCGCGTCTCGGTGCTCATGGTGTGCCCTGATTTTGCGGTGTGGGAATCAGCCGCATTCTCGCGGCGGTCGGTAGCCGCAACGATAGCAGTGTTGGGTGGGCCGCCCTATCGCGCCGGGGCGGCGCTCCCACTCCCCCATTTCCCGATCGCCGATTGCACTGTCGACAAGCCGGGCTGGGTGTAGGTGTGGGAGCCGCGCCCTCGCGGCGATGC
>JBILDR010000153.1:0-8146 GCA_044352515.1 Polaromonas sp. | reverse complement strand
GCCGTGCGCGTCGCGCCACTGCCGCAGCGGTCAAGGAATTTGAGGCCAAGCGCGCCGAACTCGAAAAAGCCGCTGCCGCCAAGCTGGCCCAGGCCCGGGCCGAGGGCGATAAGCTCGCCGGCACCACGCTCAAGCTGACCCAGAAAGCCGGCGTCGATGGCCGTCTGTTTGGTTCTGTCACCAATGCCGACATTGCCGCCGAGCTGTCTCGCACCGGCGTGCCAGTGCTCAAGTCGCAGATCCGCATGCCCATGGGCCCGATCAAGCTGGTCGGCGACCATCCGGTCAGCGTGTCCCTGCACACCGATGTGGCGGTGGACATCACCGTCACCGTCTACGGCGAAACCGCCTAAGACCGCAAGCTGGCGCTGCGGCGCCAGTCCCAAAAGCCGCCCCTGGGCGGCTTTTGTTTTTGGGGGGTTTACCCCCAGCTTCAAGGCAGATTTCCTCGCCAAATACATGGCTTATCCACAGCTTTGTCCACCCCGCTGGCCCGGCAGCGGCGCTAATATGCTGGATTGTTCAGGAGTGTCATGGCAGCCCTTCCCACCGAAATTGATGACGGCTACAGCCCGGATCAGCAGATCGCGCAGTTGCGCATTCCGCCGCACTCGATCGAGGCCGAGGCCAGTGTGCTTGGCGGCCTGCTGCTCGACAACGGCGCTTGGGACCGGGTGGGCGATTTGTTGGTCAACGCCGACTTTTATCGGCATGAGCATCAGCTGATTTTTGGCGCCATTGGCGCGCTGATCAATGCCAGCAAGCCGGCCGATGTGGTCACCGTGTTCGAGCACCTCCAAAACCAGGGCAAGTCCGAAACCGCGGGTGGTCTGGTCTATCTGAATTCGCTCGCCCAATATGTGCCCAGCGCGGCCAATGTGCGGCGCTACGCTGAGATCGTGCGTGAGCGTTCTATCTTGCGCAAGCTGGTGACCGCCAGCGATGAGATCGCTACCAAAGCTTTCAACACCCAGGGTCAGCCGGTCTCGGCCATCCTGGATGAGGCCGAGCAGAAGATCTTTCACATCGGCGAGCAGGGCTCGCGCATGAAGCAGGGCTTCCAGAACATGGAAAACCTGGTGGTTGACTTGCTGGACCGGGTCGAGGAGATGTCGCGCAACCCGAACGACATCACCGGCGTGCCCACGGGTTTTGTGGACCTGGACCGGCAGACCTCAGGACTGCAGGCGGGCGACCTGATCATTTTGGCGGCGCGCCCCTCCATGGGCAAGACGGCGCTGGCCATCAACATCGCCGAGCATGTGGCCTTGCATGAGCAGCTGCCGGTGGCGGTGTTTTCCATGGAAATGGGCGCCTCGCAGCTGGCGGTCCGTATCGTGGGCTCGATTGGGCGCATCGACCAGGGTCGTTTGCGCACCGGCAAGCTGACCGAAGAAGAATGGCCGCGGCTGACCGAGGCCATTGAGCGTCTGCGCAGCGTGGCCTTGCATATCGATGAAACGCCTGGCCTGACCGTCAGCGAGCTGCGCGCCAACGCCCGGCGGCTGGCCCGCCAGTGCGGCAAGCTCGGCCTGATCGTCGTTGACTACCTGCAGCTGATGAGCGTTTCGACCAGCATGAATGACGAAAACCGGGCCACTGCCGTTGGCGAGATTTCGCGCGGCCTGAAGATGCTGGCCAAGGAGCTGCAGTGCCCTGTCATTGCCCTTTCGCAGCTCTCACGCGGCGTGGAGTCGCGTACCGACAAGCGGCCGATGATGAGCGATCTGCGCGAGTCGGGCGCGATCGAGCAGGACGCCGACGTCATCATGTTCATTTACCGCGACGAGTACTACACCAAGGAAGCTTGCAAGGAGCCCGGTGTGGCCGAGGTGATCATCAGCAAACAGCGTAACGGCCCGACCGGCACCACCAAGCTGGCTTTCGTGGCCAGACACACCAAATTCGAGAACCTGGCCACCGGCGATTATTGAACGCGATCCGGGGCTGGCGCGCCCGGCCAGCGCTGCGCTATGCTGCGCGCATGAAGCTCTACAACTACTTTCGTTCCTCCGCCTCTTACCGGGTGCGCATTGCGCTGGCGCTCAAGCAGCTGCCCTACGACTACATGCCGATTCACCTGCTCAAGGGTGAGCACCGCAAGCCTGGCTTTGGCGCCCTGTCGGCCGACAGCTTCGTGCCTTTGCTGGAAGACCAGGGGCAATATCTGTCGCAGTCCATGGCCATCATGGAATACCTCGACGAAGTGCATCCGACCCCGCCCTTGCTGCCGCCCGATGCCCTGGGCCGAGCCCGGGTGCGGGCCTTGGCCCAGTCGGTGGCCTGTGACATCCATCCCTTGAACAATCTGCGGGTTCTCAAATACCTGGTGCGCGAGCTCAAGGTCACTGAAGAGGCCAAGAACGAGTGGTACCGCCACTGGTGCCGCGAGGGTCTGCAGGCGCTTGAGCGCCAGCTCGAGCGTGCCGGCAGCGGGCGCTATTGCTACGGCGACAGCCCAACCTTGGCCGACTGCTGTCTGGTGCCTCAGGTGGCCAATGCCCTGCGCTTTGAGGTCAGCATCGCTGCCTTGCCGCGGGTGGCGGGCATCTTCGAAGCCTGCATGCAGCACCCGGCCTTTGAGGCGGCCGACCCAGCCCGCTGCCCCGACGCCGAATAAGTCCGCCGTGCACCCCGACTGGCTGATCCCCCAGTGGCCGGCCCCTGCGTGGGTCAAGGCGGTCTGCACCACCCGCGCAGGCGGGCGATCGGGCGGCGTGTTTTCGAGCATGAACCTGGGCGACCATGTGGGCGACGAGGCGGCCTGCGTCGCGGCCAATCGCGCTGCCCTGGCCAAGGCGCTGAATGCGCAGCCGGTGTTCATGCGCCAGGTGCACGGCAGCGCTGTGGTGAGCTTGTCGCGCGGCGGTACCGGCAGCCCGCCGCAGGCCGACGGTGCGCTGAGCATGCAGCCCGGCCTGGCTTGCACGGTGCTGGTGGCCGATTGCCTGCCCATCTTGCTGGCCCACCGCAGTTTGCCGCTGGTGGCGGCGGTGCATGCCGGCTGGCGGGGTCTGGCCGGTGTGCCCGATGCCCAAGGCGGTGCCTCGGGCGTGTTGGAAGCGGCCCTGGCGAAGATGGCCGAGGCAGCCGGCTGCAGCAGTGCCGAGCTGTCGGGCGAGCTGCTGGCCTGGCTGGGGCCTTGTATTGGCCCGCAGGCGTTTGAAGTGGGCGCTGATGTGAGGGCGGCCTTCATGCAGGCGGACGCATCGGCTGCGCGGTACTTCGTGGCCGGCGCGCCCGGCAAGTATCTGGCCGATCTTCCTGCGCTGGCGCGGGCCCGGCTAGGCGCGGTCGGCTCTATCCATTGCTACGGCAATGACGGCACTGCAGCTTGGTGCACCGTCAATAACTCAGCTTTTTTCTCGCACCGTCGCAGCAGTGCCCGGCCCGGTGCCCTGCCCGGTGAGACCGGCGGACGCATGGCCGCCTGCATCTGGCTGGTCTGAGCCTTCGGCTTGGGCCAGCTGCGCTTGCCGGGCCTCCTCGGCCTTGCGCGCGCGCCTGCGAGCAGGCGTGCCCATGATGTAGATGAGGATGCTCAGGGGCAGCAGGCCATACAGGATGAAGGTGGTGATGGCGCCGAGCACGGTGCCTTGGGGGCTTGCTGCTTCGACGGCGCTCATCATCAGCACCACATAAAGCCAGGCAATAACGGTCAGATACATGGTGAGAAGGGTCCGCGGCAAATTAGGGGCAACTGCCCAAATTCAGTCAGGATGTCGCAATGGTGCGCGCCGATAATCTTCGCAGCTTTTATGCGGCTGAGCTGCGCTGGCGCTAAAGCCCGTACCTAGAATTTCCCTTGAGGAGTCAAGATTCATGAATGCAGACCCAGGCTGGATGCAAGCGGCCCAGCAGTTCCAAAAAAATCTGCAAGGCAATTTCGAAAAAGCCATGGCCGCTTTCTTGCCCGGTCAGGTGCCTGTGGCCCCCAGCTTGCTCGCGCAGGCCGTGCCCAACGCGCAGGCCATGGCTGGGGTCCATATCGACCCGGCCAAGCTGCTGGAAATTCAGCAGGACTATGTGCGCGAGGCCAGCGCGCTCTGGAACGCCACGCTCACCCTGGGTGCCAAGGCCGCGCCGGTGACTGACCGCCGTTTCGCATCGGAAGCCTGGAACGCCAACCCCATGTCGCATTTCGCGGCTGCCACCTATTTGCTCAACGCCAAGGCGCTGTCTGCCCTGGCCCATGCGGTTGAGGGCGATGACAAGACCCGCGCCCGAGTGCGCTTTGCGGTCGAGCAATGGCTGGCCGCTTCTGCACCCAGCAATTTCCTGGCACTCAACGCCGACGCCCAGAAAAAGGCGCTCGACACCCAGGGCCAGAGTCTGACCCAGGGCCTGCATAACCTGATGGGCGACATCAAGCAGGGTCATCTGTCGATGACCGACGAGAGCGTGTTTGAGGTCGGTCGCAACGTGGCCACCACAGAGGGCGCGGTGGTGTTCGAGAATGAATTCTTCCAGCTGCTCGAGTACAAGCCGCTGACGGCCAAGGTCTATGAAAAGCCCTTCCTGCTGGTGCCGCCTTGCATCAACAAATACTACATCCTGGACCTTCAGCCCGACAACTCGCTCATCCGTTACCTGGTCGCGCAGGGCCATCGAACCTTTGTGGTGAGTTGGCGCAACCCGGATGAGTCCATGCATGACAAAACCTGGGACGACTACATCGAGCATGCAGCGATCCAGGCCATCCATGTGGTGCGGGAGATTTCGGGTGCGCCCACCATCAACACCCTGGGCTTTTGCGTCGGCGGCACGATTTTGGGTACCGCCCTGGCCGTTCTGGCCGGCCGTGGCGACAAGGCCGTCAGCAGCGTCACCTTCCTGACCGCCTTGCTCGACTTTCGGGACACCGGCGTGCTCGATGTGTTCATCGACGAGAACGCCGTGCGCCTGCGCGAGGCGCAGATGGGCCAGCATGGCATGTTGCGCGGTCAGGACCTGGCCTCGACCTTCAGCTTCCTCAGGCCCAATGACTTGGTCTGGAACTATGTGGTGGAGAACTACCTCAAGGGTGAAAAGCCACCGGCCTTTGACCTTTTGTACTGGAACAGCGACTCGACCAATCTGCCGGGGCCGTTTTACGCCTGGTACCTTCGCAACACTTATCACGAGAACAACCTGGCCAAGCCGGGCAAGGTGACCGTCTGCGGGCAGAAGATCGATTTGCGCAAGATCGACATTCCGGCCTATATCTACGGCTCGCGCGAGGACCATATCGTGCCCGTGGGTGGGGCCTATGCCAGCACCCAATTGCTCAGCGGCAAAAAGCGTTTTGTGATGGGTGCCTCGGGCCATATTGCAGGCGTGATCAATCCCCCGGCCAAAAACAAGCGTTGCTACTGGACCAACGACAAGTTGCCCACTTCCATGGACGACTGGCTCAAGTCGGCCCAGGAGCATCCAGGATCCTGGTGGACCGACTGGAGCGCATGGCTCAAGGGTCAGGCCGGCAAGCTGATTGCCGCGCCCAAGAGCTACGGCAGCCGCAAGTACAAGGTCGTAGAGCCGGCCCCCGGCCGTTATGTCAAGGCCAAGGCCTGATCGGGGCTGAGGCCGTGTTCTCCCCCCAGCCGCATTGACGGCATTGCAAGCAAGATTGTTTTTTACCTAAGCTACTGAGGACCCACCATGCAAGACATCGTTATCGTTGCGGCAGCCCGCACTGCCGTTGGCCGTTTCGGCGGCACTCTGGCCAAGACCCCTGCCACCGAGTTGGGCGCCGCCGTGATCTCTGCGCTGCTGGCGCGTTCGGGCCTGGCGCCTGAGCAGGTCGGCGAGGTGATCATGGGTCAGGTGCTGGCTGCCGGTAGCGGCCAGAATCCGGCCCGCCAGGCCCTGATGAAGGCCGGCCTGCCCAAGGAGGTTCCCGGCCTGACCATCAACGCGGTCTGCGGCTCTGGCCTGAAGGCGGTGATGCTGGCCGCGCAGGCGGTGGCCTGGGGTGACAGTGAAATTGTGATTGCCGGCGGCCAAGAGAATATGAGCGCTTCGCCCCATATCTTGCCCGCCTCACGCGACGGTCAGCGCATGGGCGACTGGAAGATGGTCGACACCATGATCGTCGACGGGCTGTGGGACGTCTACAACCAATACCACATGGGCATCACCGCAGAAAACGTGGCCAAGGCCCACGGCATCACCCGCGAGATGCAGGACGCGCTGGCCCTGGCCAGCCAGCAAAAGGCCGCTGCGGCCCAGCAGGCCGGCCGCTTCAAGGACGAAATTGTGCCTTTCTCGATTGCGCAGAAGAAGGGCGACCCCATCGTCTTCGCCGATGACGAATACATCAACAAGAAGACCGATGCCCAGGCCCTGGCCGGTTTGCGGCCGGCCTTTGACAAGGCCGGTACGGTGACCGCGGGCAATGCCTCGGGCATCAACGACGGCGCAGCGGCGGTGATGGTCATGAGCGCCAAGAAGGCTGCCAGCCTGGGTCTGACGCCTCTGGCACGCATCGCATCGTTTGGCACCTCGGGCCTGGACCCGGCCACCATGGGCATGGGCCCGGTGCCTGCTTCCCAAAAGGCATTGGCTCGCGCCGGCTGGCATGCTGCCGATGTCGACCTGTTTGAGCTCAATGAAGCCTTCGCCGCGCAGGCCTGCGCAGTCAATCAGGCCCTGGGCCTGGATCCGGCCAAGGTCAATGTCAACGGTGGCGCGATCGCCATCGGCCATCCCATCGGCGCCTCTGGCTGCCGTGTGCTGGTGACCTTGCTGCACGAAATGCAGCGCCGTGATGCGCGCAAGGGCCTGGCTGCTTTGTGCATAGGCGGCGGCATGGGCGTGTCGCTGGCGCTCGAGCGCTGATTTTTCTTCCCGTTGGCGCATTCGTCGGCGCCCATGGGTTTCGGTTTTTAATATCAAGGAGATGAATATGACGCAAAAAGTAGCTTACGTGACCGGTGGCATGGGTGGCATAGGTACCGCGATCTGCCAGCGGCTGGCCAAGGACGGCTTCAGAGTGATCGCTGGTTGCGGCCCGACCCGCGACTTCAACAAGTGGCTGGACGAGCAAAAGGCCCTGGGCTACTCCTTTCACGCTTCGGTGGGCAACGTGGCCGACTGGCAGTCGACGGTCGATGCCTTCAGCAAGGCCAAGGCCGAGTTCGGACCGATTGATGTCCTGGTCAACAACGCCGGCATCACCCGTGACCGCATGTTTGTCAAGATGACCCGCGACGATTGGGATGCGGTGATCGACACCAACCTGAACTCCATGTTCAACGTGACCAAACAGGTGGTGCCCGATATGGTGGAGCGCGGCTGGGGACGCATCATCCAGATCTCCTCGGTCAACGGTGAAAAAGGCCAGGCTGGCCAAACCAACTACTCGGCAGCCAAGGCTGGCATGCACGGCTTTTCCATGGCGCTGGCGCAGGAGATGGCCACCAAAGGCGTGACGGTCAACACCGTCAGCCCGGGCTATATCGGCACCGATATGGTCAAGTCGATACGGCCCGACGTGCTCGACAAGATCGTGGCCACCGTGCCAGTCAAGCGCCTGGGCGAGCCCAGCGAAATCGCCTCCATCGTGGCCTGGCTGGCCAGCGAAGAGGGCGGTTACGCCACCGGTGCGGACTTCTCGGTCAACGGCGGCCTGCACATGGGCTGATGCGCTATCGCACCCGTTAAAAAAGCCGCCTTCGGGCGGCTTTTTTTGTGGGCGGGCTACTTTTAGGACTCCAGCACGATGCGACCGTTGACACGGCCTTCCTCGATCAGGTGCAGGGCCTGGTTGGCCTGGTCCTTGGGCATGCGGGTGATGGGGATGGACTTGAGCTTTCCGCTTTGGGCCAGCGCCACCACTTCCCGCAGATCGGACGGAGCGCCGGTGACCGATCCCTGGACCGTGCGTGGCCGAAAGATCATGCTGGCCAGGGACAGGACGATCTCGCCACCGCCCACACCCACCAAAACCAATTTGCCATTTTTTTGCAGCAGTTCCAGACCGACCGCAGCGGTCGAGCTGTGATTGACAAAGTCGACGACCGCTTTGACCGGGCCCTGGGTCAGCGCCTGTATCCGGCCGATGAGATCGGGCTGTGAGCTGTCGACAAAATGGCTGGCCCCCAGCTGCAAGGCCGCCTCGGCCTTGGCGGGGTTGGCGTCGACGCTGACGATCTGCCGATGGTCC
>JBILDR010000152.1:0-8207 GCA_044352515.1 Polaromonas sp. | reverse complement strand
GCTCATGCTGTGGGTACACAGAAATCGCCGGCCCGGCCCACCCCAGAGCCGCAGGAATGTACTCTTGCAGGTGTGAAATACCGGTGGGTGCTTCGCCAAGAGTTGGGGGTACGGGGCCCGGCCGATTTTTGCGTACCCCCGCAGCATGAGGCCGGGCCCCGTACCCCCAACTCTGGCGCCTCGGAGTGCAGGCCTTGACTACAGAGAGGACTCTGGCGGCCCTTGCCACCTGAACCTTGGCTGCCGCACCCCGTCGATCACCACCTCTTCTTGGAACATCGCCGCCGGCCGTACCCACAGCCCGCGCTCGCCGTAGAGCGCGCGGTACAGCGTCATGGGCTCGAGCGTTTCGCTGTGCCTGACGGTACCCAGCACCTGATAAGGCAGGCCCTTGTAGTGCAGGTACAGGCCGGGCGGGGTTTCGATCAGGGGCGGCAGGTCGTGGTCGGACATCTCGGGGCTGGGGTCGGTGAGGGTGGGACAATGAGGGCATGCATCCTAAGGCCCTTTTGGACAGCGCAGCCGATTTGCTGCGTCTGGTTCTGCGTTTTGATCACCCCGCTGACGCTGTCCTGTCGCGCTATTTCCGCGAGTTCCGGCTAGGCCCGCGTGAGCGCGCGACCCTGGCCGAGACGGCGTATTCGGTGCTGCGCAAGAAAATTCTCTATACCTACCTGGCCCAGTCGGGCAGCGGTCCATTGGAGCGGCGGCTGGCGATTTTGGGGTTTGCGGCTGAGCGCGATTTTCTCTATGGCGCGCTCAACGCGTCTGAAAAACAATGGCTCGAGCATTGCGATCAGGTGCAGCCCTCGGATCTGATGGACCTGCACCGGCACAACCTGCCGCAGTGGTTGGTCGATCCCCTCAAGGCACAGCTTGGTGCCGAGTTTGACGCGCTCGCTGAAAGCCTGAGCCGGCCGGCCGGGCTGGATCTGCGGGTCAACGTCTTCAAGGCCAAGCGGCCCGAGGTACAGCAGCAACTGGCCCGGCTGAATATCGTCGCCGAGCCCACGCCGTATTCGCCTTGGGGCCTGCGCCTGCGGGACAAGCCGCCCTTGCACCAGCTCGAGTTGTTTAAAGAAGGCCTGGTCGAGGTGCAGGACGAGGGCTCGCAACTGCTGGCTCTGCTGCTCGACGCCAAGCGCGGCGAGATGGTGGTCGATTTTTGTGCCGGCGCGGGCGGCAAGACCCTGGCCATAGGCGCGACCATGCGCAATACCGGCCGCCTCTACGCCTTTGACACCTCGGCCCACCGCCTTGATGCGCTCAAGCCCCGGCTGGCGCGCAGCGGCCTGTCCAATGTGCACCCGGTGGTGCTGGCGCACGAGCGTGACGAGCGCATCAAGCGCCTGGCCGGCAAGATCGACCGGGTGCTGGTCGACGCCCCTTGCTCGGGCCTGGGTACGCTGCGCCGCAACCCCGATCTCAAGTGGCGCCAGAGCGCCAAGGCGGTCGAGGAGATGGTGCTCAAGCAGCAGGCCATCCTGGCCAGCGCGGCGCGTCTGCTCAAGCAGGGCGGTCGGCTGGTTTATGCCACCTGCAGCGTCTTGCGCGAGGAAAATGAGTCGGTGGCGCTGGCCTTTAGCCAGGCCCACCCGGACTTTGAGCCGCTGCCGGCCGCGCCGCTGCTGGCCGAGCAAGACCAGGGCGCCAGCCTGTGCGTGGGAGATTACCTGCGCCTATGGCCCCACAAGCACCAGACCGATGGCTTCTTTGCAGCCGTCTGGAAGCGCCGCTGAGGCAGGCTGAGGGCTTGTTGGGCTGGCTGCCGGTGTCACGGCTGCGTCAACTTACTGTCTTTTAGAAGCCAATTGCTAGGATTTCAAAGAAATTTAACTGTGTTTCGCAATTTCTTTCCGAACGAAGCATCAGCCAGGCAAGCACAGCACCTACAATGAGGGCCGCTGGTCTAGGTGGCGCAATAGCGCCCGCCCCCAGCTTGGAAGGATGCACTCATGATCTTTTTCGATGCCGCTCTCGACTGGCTGGCTCACGGCCTGTGGGATCTGGCTTGGTGGCAAATCGTCTTGTTCACCTTGGCCATGACTCATGTCACCATGATCAGTGTGACGGTGTTTCTGCACCGTCATCAAGCGCATCGGTCTTTGGATCTGCATCCCATCGCCTCGCACTTCTTCCGGCTATGGCTTTGGCTGACCACCGGCCAGGTGACCAAGGAGTGGGCCGCTATTCACCGCAAGCACCACGCCAAGTGCGAGCAAGAACAAGACCCGCACAGCCCCCATGTGCATGGCATCAAGACGGTGCTGCTGCGCGGCGCAGAGCTCTACCGGGCAGAGTCCAAGAACAAGGAAACGATGGCCCGTTTTGGCCACGGCACGCCCGACGACTGGATCGAGCGCAACCTCTACACCCGCTATTCTTGGCAGGGCGTGGGCCTGATGATGGTCCTTGATCTGGCCTTTTTCGGTGTGGCCGGTCTGGTTGTCTGGGCGGTGCAGATGGCCTGGACTCCAGTCATGGCCGCCGGCATCATCAATGGCGCCGGCCACTATTGGGGCTATCGCAATTTCGAGGTGCCGGACGCCAGCACCAACCTCTCGCCCTGGGGCATCATCATTGCCGGTGAGGAACTGCACAACAACCACCACACCTATCCGACCTCGGCCAAGTTGTCGATCAAGCCCTATGAGTTTGATATCGGCTGGATGTACATCCGCATCCTGCAGTCCATGGGACTGGCCAGCGTCAAGAAGGTACCGCCGCGCCTGCAACTAGGTAGCATGCAGCCAGTGGCCGACGAGAAAACCCTGGAAGCTCTGATTGCCCACCGCTATGAGGTGATGGCCGGTTTTGCCCGCGAGCTGCGCCGCTCGGCCCGGCTGGAGCTGGCGGCCCTCAAGGCCCGCCAGGCGGATGTGTCGGCGCTCAAGGCGGCCGCCCGCTGGCTGCACCGCGATGAAGACAAGGTGCCGGCAGCGGCTCTGCCGCAAATCGCCCGCGCCCGCGCTGAACACCCGGTGCTCGACAAAATGGTCACCATGCGCGAGGAGTTGCGTCAGCTCTGGCTCAATACCTCTTTCACGCGCGAGCAGTTAGCAGCGCAGCTGCAGTCCTGGTGCCAGAGGGCCGAGGCCAGCGGCATTGCCGCCTTGCAGCAGTTCTCGCAGAACCTGCGCGCCGCCCGCGCCTGAGGCTCTTCGGCTTTCGATCAAGCGCCGCATCGCTGCGAGGGCGCAGCTCCCACAGCCCCCCAACGAGATTCGCTGCAGCTTTGTGGGAGCGCCGCCCTCGGCGCGATAGGGCCTCGAACAGCAGCCGGGCGTCATTAGCCGCCGCATCGCTGCGAGGGCGCAGCTCCCGCAGCCCCCCAACGAGATTCGCTGCAGCTTTGTAGGAGCGCTGCCTCGGCGCGATGCGGCTTTCGCTGCGGCTGCGCGCTCAGGTGGACCAGATGCGCGGCGCCGGCGCTGCCAGTTGCCAGGCTTGTAGGCGCCAGGCCTGCCAGACGGCCCTGAGCAGGCCCATGGCTGGCTCGACCAGGGGTGCGAGTACCCTGAGCACTAACACCTGTTCATTGACCGCGGTCACACCAGCGCTGGCGTCCAGCCCGTGGCCAGCCAGCACTTCGCGCGCTGCCTCGAGAATTCGTTCGCGCCGCGCGCGCTCCATCGGCTGACCGCTGACCATGAACAAGGTGCCCAGGCAGCGGTGGCCGGCCAGCGCCAGCGGGTGATCCATCAGCCCGTGGTCCTCAGCCCGAATTCGCGCGCGCTCCAGCCAGAGCCCCGGCACTTCAATATGCTGCAGCAGCTGGCCCTGCACAAAAGGCTGCTCGGCCTGTGGCAGACCCAGCGCGGTGATGTCCCAGCCCATCAGTTCAGCACCAGGGGCCAGGCTCATTCGCAGGCGGTTCTCAGCCAGACAGCCCGAGTAGTACAAGGCTTCCATGGGCAGCCATTCGAGCCGTGAGCCGGCCTCCAGCCTAATCTCTGTGTTTTGCACCGCCGGCTCACCGAGGCTGCGGTAAAACCGTGTCGCCCCGGGCGTGGTGATCAGCCCGTGGGACTGGTTGCCTACATGGATGCGTACATCGAGCCTGTCGCCGCCGACCAGGCCGCCCGGCGGATGGACCAGGATGTTGTGGCAGATGAGATCGCCTTGCGGGTAGAGGCTTTGCATGATGCGCAGCGGCCCTTCGTGCCGGAAGTGCGCGATGCTGCGGCCGTCCCGCAGGGAGTAGTCCAGCGCAAGGCTGGCGTGCCAGGTCATGAGGCTCAGTTTACGTGGGCCGCAAGGCTTGCGGCCTTTGAGGCTGGCAAGTCTAGGTGCGCGGCAGGGGCAGGGCGGTCTTGTAGCGGACCTGCTTGAGGGCAAAACTGGAGCGAATTTTTTCTACACCCTCGATGGGCGAGAGCTTGTCGAGGATGAAGCGTTCGAGCGCTGCCATATCGGGCACCGCCACCCGAATCAGATAGTCCGAGTCGCCAGTCATCAGGTAGCACTCCATCACCTCGTCATACTCGGCCATGCGGCCTTCAAACATGGCCAGCGACTCCTTGCTCTGGGTGCGCAGGCTGATGTTGATGAAGACATTGAGGCCCAGGCCGAGCTTGCTGGCATTGACCAGGGCCACGTAGCGGCTGATGACACCAGCGGCCTCCAGGGCCTTGACCCGTGCCAGGCAGGGTGAGGGCGAGAGGTGTATGCGGCGGGCCAGTTCCACATTGCTCAGGCTGCCGTCGTTTTGCAGCTCGTCAAGCAGGCGCAGGTCTATGGCGTCAATTTTCATGCTGAAAATTTAAAAATTACAGCAGTTTATGCTTTAAAAATACACTCTAGCGAAAAATTCAAGCATCAAGTTCCAAGGGCTTTTGCCTACAGTTCTCTATCCTTGGAGAAAACTGTGAACGCCCCTGTTCTTCCCGTCTGGTTGCAAATGCCCACCCTGAATCAAGACCCCGACCCCCAGGAAACCGCCGAATGGCTGGATGCCTTCAATGCCCTGGTGCGCAGTGGCCCCGACGGGGCCGAGCGGGCTCGGCAGATTCTGGACCTGCTGGCGGTACAGGCTCGGGCCCTGACGCCCTGGAAGCCTGATCTCAATACGCCCTACCTCAACACCATCTCGGTCGATCAGCAGCCGGTGTTTACCGGCGATCTGGCCATTGAGGAGCGGCTGGCCTCGTTGATGCGCTGGAATGCGCTGGCCATGGTGGTGCGGGCCAATCAGGCTTATGGCGATCTGGGCGGTCATATCGCCAGCTATGCCAGCGCGGCCGATTTGTTTGAAGTGGGCTTCAACCATTTCTTCCATGCCCGCGACGACAAGCACAGAGGCGATCTGGTCTTTTTTCAGCCGCACAGCGCGCCCGGCGTCTATGCCCGCGCCTTTCTCGAAGGGCGCTTGAGCGAGCAGGAGCTGGCCCACTACCGCCAGGAATTGCAAGGCGCCGCCCACGGCACCCGCGGACTGCCCAGCTACCCGCATCCTTACTTGATGCCTGACTTCTGGCAGTTTCCCACCGGCTCCATGGGAATAGGTCCGATCAGCTCGATCTACCACGCCCGTTTCATGCGTTACCTCGGCCATCGCCAATTGCTCGACAGTGGTCAGCGCAAGGTTTGGGGCGTCTTTGGCGACGGCGAGATGGACGAGCCCGAGAGCATGAGCGCCCTGACCCTGGCCGCGCGCGAGAACCTCGATAACCTGGTGTGGGTGGTCAACTGCAATTTGCAGCGGCTCGATGGGCCGGTGCGCGGCAACTTTCGCATCATCGACGAGTTGGAAAAGCTGTTTGCCGGCGCAGGCTGGAATGTCATCAAGCTGATCTGGGGCAGCGACTGGGACGGGCTGTTTGCGCGCGACCAATCCGGCGCGCTCATGCGCGCTTTCGCCAACACGGTCGACGGCCAGATGCAAACCTTTGCCGCCAATGACGGGCGTTACAACCGTGAGCACTTTTTTGGCCAGAACCCTGAGCTGGCCCGCCTGGCCCAGGGCATGACCGATGAGCAGATCGACCGCCTCAAGCGCGGCGGCCATGACCTGGTCAAGATCCACGCTGCCTATGCCGCAGCGGCTGCCCACAAGGGTCAGCCCACGGTGATCCTGGCGCACACCAAGAAGGGCTATGGCATGGGTGCGGCCGGTCAGGGCAAGATGACCACCCACTCGCAAAAGAAGTTTGATGAGCAGGAGCTCATCGAGTTTCGCAACCGCTTTAACCTGCCGCTCAGCGATGAACAGGCCAAGGGCCTGGCCTTTTACAAGCCTGCGCCCGACAGCCCTGAGATGCAGTACCTGCAGGCTCGCCGCCAGGCCCTGGGCGGCTATTTGCCCCGCCGCCAAACCGACTGCGAGACGGTGCCTGTGCCTGAACTGGCCAGCTACGGCAGCTTTGCGCTGCAGGCTGCGGGCAAGGAGATGAGCACCACCATGGCCTTTGTGCGCATGCTGGGCAATCTGCTTAAGAGTCCGAACCTGGGCCCGCGCATTGTGCCCATCGTGGCCGACGAGGCGCGTACCTTTGGCATGGCCAATCTGTTCAAGCAGGTGGGTATTTATTCCAGCGTCGGCCAGCGCTACGCGCCGGAGGACATCGGCTCTGTGCTGAGCTACCGCGAGGCGCTCGACGGTCAGATCCTGGAAGAGGGCATCAGTGAGGCCGGAGCGATTGCCAGCTGGACGGCCGCTGCAACCTCCTACAGCGTTCATGGCGTGCCCATGCTGCCGTTTTACATCTACTACTCGATGTTCGGCTTTCAGCGGGTGGGCGACGCCATCTGGGCGGCGGCCGACCAAAAGCCGCGCGGCTTCCTGCTGGGCGCCACCTCGGGCCGCACCACGCTGGGCGGTGAGGGGCTGCAGCACCAGGACGGTAGCAGCCATCTGTGGGCCGCCACCATTCCCAATTGCAAGGCCTATGACCCGGCTTTTGCTGGTGAGCTGGCGGTGATCTTGGCGCGCGGCATGCAGGAGATGATGGTCGAACAGCGCGATGTGTTTTATTACATCACCCTGATGAACGCCAACTATGCGCAGCCCGATCTGCGCGCTGGCGTTGAGGAGCAGGTCATACGCGGCTGCTACGAATTTGGGCGCTATGGCCCGGTGATCAAGACCCGCTCGGCCCAGCGCCGCGAGCTCACGCTCATGGGTTCAGGCGCCATCCTCACCGAGGTGATCGCTGCCGCCGAACTCTTGGCTGCTCAGGGGGTGAGCAGCACGGTGATCAGCGTGACCAGCTGGAGCGAGCTGGCCCGCGATGGCCAGGCCTGCGAGCAGGCCGCCCTGCAAGGGCAGTCCGGCCAAACCGCCTTTGTGGCCGAGCAGCTGGCCAATACCCAGGGCCCGATCATCGCGGCTACCGACTACGTCAAGGCGCTGCCCGAGAGCGTGCGCGCCCACCTGCCGGCCGGCCGGCGCTACCTGACGCTGGGCACCGACGGCTTTGGCCGCAGCGATACCCGGGCGCAACTGCGTCAGCATTTTGGGGTGGATGCGGCCAGCATCGTGCGGGCAGCCCTGGTGAGCTTGGCTTGAAGAAGCTTGTGCGGTTTGGAGCGCGGCGCATCTGGTCGGCAAATTCTCAGCAGCTCGCCATCCTGCCGCTCGCGCCAAGTGCGGCGTGTCTCACCAAACCCCGAGCGCGGCCTTGTCCTACAGGCGGCGGCGTCCTTTGCTGATGACTGCATCAATGGCATTTTTTTACAGTCTTGCTGTGTTTTATTGACCTTTCACACAGCAGGAGTGTTTCATCATGAGCGATCAGTCTGAGATCAAGACACCAGCCAAACGCGGCTTTGCATCCATGGATCCCCAGCGTCAGCGCGAGATCGCCAGCCTGGGCGGGAAGGCGGCCCATGCCAGCGGCCGGGCGCATGAGTTCAATTCGGCCGAAGCCCGTGAGGCTGGACGCAAGGGTGGGCGAGCCGGCCGGCGCAAGGCGGCCGAGGGCTCGGCCCCGTCTTGAGACTCAGATCTTTACAAGGGAGGACGGGTGGTCGCGTGTAGGCAGGCCATCGGCAGGAGACCAGTGGGGGGCGCAAGCCCCCCATTTTTTCTGCAGCCCTGTGGCTGACAGCGCGCACCGGTCTTGACTGACGCTCTGGCGGGCCGGCCCGGCGCACAGTTTGCTGTAGGGGCAGGGCGCTGGGCTCGGCCCGATGGGGAGTAACAGCCATGACCCGTTTTACCTCCGGCGCTCAGGCGCCGCACAGGCCCGCAGGCCATGACTTGGCCA
>JBILDR010000151.1:0-8292 GCA_044352515.1 Polaromonas sp. | reverse complement strand
GGCATAGCCAGTGCTGGCGCGATGCGGCAATGGGGCCACCATGCGACGGCTTTTGTCGGACAGCGACACTTCGACGACCCTGATCTCCTGGATCGTCGTTTTCTATGGGTACGCTAGGGCTAGGCCCGCCGGGGTGGGCTGAGCAGGCTGCCAGGCTGGCCTTGGCGCTGGTGTCCGTCTTGGCTGGGGCGGCGGCAGCACAAGGCATGGCCGCCACGGTGCCTGCCGATGGCACTGGCCTGCAATGGGTCGGTCGATTTGACCCGAGCCTGGCGCCCTGGCACGAGGTCCGGCTGAAGTCGGGGCAGCGGCCCAACACGTTCAGGTTTGCCGTGTGGGAGGGGGTCAATGCGGTCGAGGTCACGTCGCAGGCCAGCATGTCGCTCCTGGCGCGGCCGATCACGGTGGACCTTGCCGCGACACCGGTGTTGTGCTGGCGTTGGCGCATCGGCGCGACCTTGAGTCAGGCTGATATGCTGCGTCGCGATGGTGATGACTATGCCGCGCGGGTCTACGTTAGCTTGCGGCTGCCGGCCTCTGCATTGGGTCTTGGGCTGCGCGCGCAACTGGCACTTGCGCGCGCGATGTGGGGCCAGGATCTGCCCGATGCAGCGATCAACTACGTCTGGGACAACCGCCAACCGGTCGGGACCATCCGCCCTAACGCCTATACCGATCGCGCGCAGATGGTCGTCCTGCGCAGCGGCAACGGCGACGCCGGCCGATGGGTCTGGGAGCGGGTGGACGTGCGCCGCGATGTGATGCGGCTATTTGGTCCGGGCGCCGAGGCTGTTCAACTGGCGATAACGGCCGACACGGACAACACCCAGTCATTTGCCCGCTCGGGTTTTGCGGATTTCCACTTCGTTGCGCCGGACCGACCCTGCGATCAGACTTAAAGCCAGAACCTTGATGCGCCGCTTCCAAGCTCGCCTGCCTGCCAGGTTGTGAATGTGGATACGAGCATTCCTGAGCGTTCAGGTCGGTTCAGAATGGGTGGGTCGGCGGCCATGCCGACGGTTTGGCTCGGGCGCGCATGCACGAGGTCACGATAGGCTCAGGCGGCATCCGACCAGACCGCCTGCGCCTCAGATCAGCGCTGTGCTCAGCAGGGGAAAGGCACACACCAGCAGCAGCACCAGGAACATCGCACCCACGAAGGGTAGGGCGCCGGCAAAGATGCTCTCGACCGATACCTTCGGGTCATTGAGCGTGGACTTGACGGTGAACACCGAGATGCCGAAGGGTGGCGTGAGCAGTCCCATTTCGACCGCCAGCACCGTGATCACGCCAAAGTGGATCAGATCGAAGCCAAAAGCCTGCGCAATCGGTGCGGCTACCGGCGTCATGATCAGCAAGATGGAGCTGGAGTCGAGGATCATCCCCAGCAGCAGCACGATCGCGATGTACAGCGCCAAAAAGCCGTAGGGCCCGAGACCGGCATCGCGTACCACGTCGGCAATCGCCACCGGCACACCCGCCACGCTGAGCATCCGGCTGTAAAAGGCGGCGGCTACCAACAGGATCAGGATGGTGCAGGACACGCTGCCTGTCTCGTGCAGCACGCGCCAGAGGTTGCCCTTGCCCAGCGAGCGGCGCATGAGCGCAATCACCAGGGCACCGAAGGCGCCCACGCCGCCGGCTTCGGTCGGCGTGAAAAAGCCGCTGTACAGACCGCCTAGCACCAAGGCCACAAGGGCCGCGATGGGGACCAGTTTGGTGGCCATCTGACCGCCAGTCAGCGTGATGTCGATGTGGTTTTGGCGCGCCAAGTCGGCCTGGCGCTGCAGGTCGAACACCTTGGCTGGCGTAAAGCGCGCCATCAGCATGATCATCACCGCGAACACGATGGCCAGCAGGAAGCCGGGAATCACGCCGGCAATGAACAGCTTGCCGATCGACTGCTCGGCCAGCACGCCATAGATGATCATCAGCAAGCTGGGCGGAATCATCATGCCCAGCACCGAACTGCCCGCCACGGTGCCGGTGGCAAAGGTGGTTCGGTAGCCGTGGCGCACCATCTCGGGCACCGCCACACGGGTGAACACTGCCGCCGACGCGATGGACACACCGGTGACTGCAGCAAATACGGTGTTGGCCGCCACGGTGGCCACACCCAGGCCACCGCGCAGCCTGCGCAGCAGCACCTCGGCCACTGTGAAGGTGTCCTTGCCGACATTGGAGATGCTGACCAGCAGCCCCATCAGCACGAACAGCGGGATGGTGGCGAAGATGTAGTCGGCCACGCCGTTGTAAGCAGCCATGTACATCAAGCGCATGGCCATGTCGATGTTGTCGCGCACCAGCCAAACGCCGAAGAACCCGACAGCCATCAGCGCCACGCCAATGTGGATGCCCAGCAGCACCAGCAGCACCAGGCCGCCGACCAGCAACCCGCCCAAACCGAGATCGCTCATGCGCCACCTCCGAGCGGGTCGTCGATCGGGCCAGTCTTGCCGTGCTGGCGCAGGATGCCGGGAATCGTCAGCAGGTAGCACAGCGCAGCGGCCACCGAGCCGGCGATGATCAGGCCGCGAAAGGGCCAGGCCGGCACGCTGTAGACGCCCTGCACGCCGTAGAACTCGTTGCTGGCCCAGGAGTTGCTGAACTCGGGCCAGGCGATCGCCCCCAGCGCTGCAAACAAGGCCGCGCCCACCAGGGCGTTGAGCAGGTTCAGCACCACCACGGCCGCTGGAGAGCGCTTGCCAATCAGGTTGAGCAGAAAGTCACTGCGCGTCATCCGGCCGCTGCACACGGCTGCGGCCAATTGCAGGAAAACGATGGACGCGACCGATCGCGCCGAGAACTCCGCCACGCCAGTGATCGGCCGGTCCAGAAAGTCGCGGCCAATCACGTCAGCCACCACCAGGCACATGATCACGAAGATCCATACCGTGCCAACTGAGGCTAGCGCCTGCGCGGGCAGGTCCAGAGGGTGTCGTGTGGTCGGCGCAGGCGCGTCAAGGTCTGTGGCGGCGGCCATGGTTCGTAGGATTTGAGATGCTTGAGCCCCGCCTATCTTGACCTCACCCGCTGGGCAGGCCACGATGGGCGGGTCGGGGTCTGGGATTAGCGGGCTGCTTTGTCCCAGTCGCGCAGTGGCTTGATGCCGCGGGCACGCAGTTCATCGAAGTAAGCACGCATCACCGACTTGCCCGCATCGCCCGTGGCCTGCAGCCAAGGTCCAGTGATGTCGGGCAGGCCGTTGATCCACTTGGTGCGCTCGGCGGCCGGCAGGTCGGAGATCTGCAGGCCGGCGGCCTTCATGGTGTCCATGGCGCGGGCGGCCGAGGTGGTCACATGCTTGCCATGGGCCACTGAGGTGGCGCGGCCGGCCTTGACGAAGGCGTCCTGCACCTCCTTGGGCAGCTTGTCGAAGAAGCTCTTGTTGGCCGCCACGCTGCCAAAGTACATCGCGCCGATGTCTACGCGGGTCAGGTGCTTGGCCACCTCGTGCACGCGGGCCGGTGCGATGCCGCTGGCAAAGCTTAGCGCGCCCTGGGTCACGCCGGTCTGGATGTTGGTGTAGTAGGTGGTCAGTGCGCCTTCCACGGGCGTGGCGCCGGTGTCGCGCATCCAGTTGGCTGAGGTGCCTGGGGCATGGATCTTCTTATTCTGCAGCGCGGCCATGTTGGTGACCGGGAAGTTGGCGTACACGTCGTAGCTGTCGGTGATCAGGCTCGACAGGGGCACCATGTTCTGCGCTGTCCAGCTGGCCTTGAGCGCCGGGTGGTTGGCGTTGAGCTTGTCGAAGATTTCAATCAGCAGCTCGTGGTTGGTGGTGGCAAACGGCGTGAAGTAGGTCACGTTTTGCAGTGGCATGGCGGAGTTCTCCCACACCGTACCGACCATGCCGACGTCGACGATGCCGTCCTTGACCGCGGCGCGCGTCTCATTGAACTTGTAGAGCGTGCCGCCGTAGTTCTCGCGCCAGCGGATCTGGTACTTGTTGCCGCCTTCCTTGAGCAGCTTGTCCACCTCGGGCTGGAACACCTCTTTCATGGCGTAGGCCCAGATGTTGGCTGCCGGGTGGCTGGACCCGATGTTCACGGTGACAGCCTGCTGCGCAGCAGCGCCGCCGGCCAGGGCGCTGCCAAGTGCGATCAGCCCGGACAGGGCCATTGGGTTGAGCTTCATGCGATCTCCTCTCAGGTGAATAGCGGCTGAAGCCAGCCGCGGGTGGGTGACCCCACAGCCCTTTGGCTGCGAGGGCGGTGACGTGTTGTCGTCCGGTCCATGGCCAGTCATGCGCGCTTCTTTGTTCGCTGCAGGGCCTCGTTGGCGGGCTGCGCCTGGCCTTCAATGCCGAAAAGTGCGCGGCTGGCGACAAGATAGCCGCGCACCCGGTCGCGCACCAGCGCCTCGCTGAAGCGCTCGAGCACTGCGTCGCTGGCTACGCCCTGCGCATAGATCCAGCGACGCATTGGAATGTAGAAAAAGCCGCCGTGCAGACCCATCAGCAATTCGGTCTCGCGTTCGTTGGCACGCGCGCGGCTGATCACGCCCCGATAGCGCCGCGTTTCGCGAATCAGCCGTGGGAACAGGCGCTGGCGCAGCAGGGAGAAGAAGCGGTCGGTGATGGTGTGATCGGTCAATCCCGAAAACACCAAAATACGCACGAACTCACGGGTGAGCGCAGAGTTGACGTATTCCACATAAAAAGTCGTCAGCTTGTCCTCCGGCGAGCGCGCCGGGTCGTCGAGCAGCGTCTCCCACTCGGGCTGCCAGCGGCCCTCGAACACCTCCAGATACACCCGGTCGATCAGCGCCTGCTTGGTGGGAAAGTAGTGGTAGAGCAGTGCATGCGTCACGCCTATGCTGCTGGCCAGGTCACGCAACTGTCCGTCCAGCCCCTTGTCAGCAAAGAACTGGATCGCTCCGTCCAAAATCTGTCGCTCGCGTTCGGCCACACCCAGCCGACGGCGGGTGCGCGGTACATCGGTGTCCGCTGGGGCGGCGGCACGGGAGCGATCAGGGTTTTTCTGGATGGGCACGCTATTTACCGAGCGGTCAATTTTCCTTATCATTGTTGATCGATTGGTAAACAAAAACACCCCGTGAAAACCCCAACCCACTGCATGGCGCCTGGCGCTCAGGCGTGCTTCACCGCAAATCGCACATGGAACTGACCGGCGACATCGTCCTTGCAGCGGCGCGTGCCCGCGTCTGGGCTGCGCTTAACGACCCGCAGGTCCTGGCGGCCTGTATTCCCGGCTGCGAGGCGGTCGAGGTGGTGGGCCCGCTGGAAAAGACGGCCCGCGTGATGGTCAAGGTCGGGCCGGTGCGCGCGCGCTTTGCCGGCCGCATCCTGCTGGCCGACGTGGTCGAGGCCGAGCGCTGCGCCATGAGCTTCGAGGGTTCGGGCGGCGCGGCGGGCATGGCGCGTGGCCAGTCCCAGGTGCAGCTGTCCGACGAAGACACGCCCGAAGGTCCGCACACCCGCTTGCGCTACACGGTGCAGGCCTCGGTCGCTGGCAAGCTCGGCCAAGTGGGCGGCCGCATGATCGATGCAGCGGCCAAGCAGATGGCCGACCAATTTTTCGGTGCCTTCCAGGCGCACGTGGCGCCGGTGGCCGCCCCCGCGGCCGAGCCCTTGGCCGCCGCCCGGAGCGCGGCGCCTGAGCCGATCGCGCCCGCCCAGCCCGCGCAGGCGGCCGGCCCCTCCACCCAAGCGCTTTCGGCCGCGCGCCCCCCAAGCTCTTGCGCACCCGCTGCCACCGAATGGCTGCGCGTCAAGTGGTTCGCGCTCGGCGCACTGGCCACCGCCTTGGGCGTGTGGGTCGGTGCCCGCCTTTGATGTTCCCCGCACACACCCGATGAGGAGCCCGCCTTGAAATCGCCCCAATTCGACTACTGCAAACCCGACTCGCTGGAGCAGGTGTTCTCGCTGCTGGCACAGCATGGCGACGACGCCCGTATCCTGGCTGGCGGCCAGACGCTGATGGCCACGCTCAACATGCGCCTGTCCGAGCCGGCGCTGCTGATCGACATCACCGGGCTGAAGGCGCTGGGCGGCATCCGCGTGCAGGGCGATCGCCTGTACATCGGCGCGCTGGCCACCCACACCGACATCGAGAACAGCGCCCTGGTGGCCCAGCATGCGCCGCTGCTGGCGCAGGCGGCACCGCACATTGCGCACCGCGCCATCCGCAACTCGGGCACCTGGGGCGGCTCCATCGCCTACGGGGACCCCGCCGCCGAATGGCCTTGCTGCCTGTGCGCCCTGGACGGCACGGTGCACCTGCAAGGCCCGGGTGGTGCGCGTCAGGTCAGCGCCACCGACTTCTTCCTGGACCTCTACACCACTGCGCTGCAGCCCGGCGAGATCGTCGTGGGCGCCGACGTGCCGCTGGACAGCGCGGCCGACTGGGTGGGCTTTGACGAACTGGCGCGCCGCCATGGCGACTATGCGGTGGCGGGCCTGGCCGTGGCGGCTCGCTTCCAGGGTACGCTGGCGCAGCGTGTCAACCTGTGCTTCCTGGGCATTGGGCAGATTCCGCTGCGTGCGCGCCGCACCGAGGCCCTGCTGGCGGGCAAGACCCTGGACGCCGGCACCATCGAGATTGCGGTGGCCTCGCTCAAGGCCGAGCTCGATCCGCTGCCCGACCTGACCCACCGCGCCGACACCAAGCGCCACCTGGCCACCGTGCTGGCGCGCCGCCTGCTGCAGGCCGCCCACGCCAGCCGCAGCGCCATCCCGGCCTGAACTCAACCGATCCGATGGAGACTGTCATGGCATCGTTTCACACCCTTCATGTCGAGGTCAACGGCCAGCCGCAGAAGCGCAGCGTCCAGCCGCGCCAGCACCTGGTGGACTTCATCCGCAACGAGCTGGGCCTCAAGGGCTCGCACCTGGGCTGCGAGCACGGCGTGTGCGGCGCCTGCACGGTCGAGGTGGACGGCCGCATCGTGCGCGGCTGCCTGACCCTGGCGGTGCAGACGCAGGGCTGCAAGGTGCGCACCATCGAAGGCCTGAGCGAAGACGGCGACGTGCGCGACCTGCAGGAGGCCTTCATCCGCAACAACGCGCTGCAGTGCGGTTTCTGCACCCCCGGCATGGTCATGGCCGCCAAGGAACTGCTCGAAGCCAAGCCCGACGCCTCGCGCGAGGAAGTGCGCGAGTGGATGAGCGGCAACTTCTGCCGCTGCACCGGCTACCACGCCATCGTCGACGCGATCTGCGAAACCCTGGCCGAACGCGCCCGCAAGGGCCAGAAGGTGGGCGCATGAACACCACCACCCTGCACCCCACGTCCACTTCGATGGCTGCCAACCCCACCCAGGCCGGACCCGAGGTCGAGGAGCGTCCCAAGGTCCATCCGGCAGACCCTGGCGACAAGCCTTTGCACCCTGTGACGGAAGACCCGCGCTACATCGGCAAGAGCGTGGAGCGCCCGAGCGCGCGCAAGCTGGTGCAGGGCCAGGGCACGTACATCGATGACATCGAGCTGCCGCGCATGGCCCATGTGGTGTACTGGCGCAGCCCGGTGGCGCATTGCCGCATCAAGCGCATCGACGCCTCGGCCGCCCGCGGCATGCCTGGGGTGGTGCTGGTGGCCGACGGCCACGACATCGCCAAGATCTGCAAGCCCTGGGTGGCGGTGCTGGGCCATCTGGCCGGCATGAAGTCGGCCCCGCAATACCCGCTGGCGCTGGAGCGCGCCTGCTGGCAGGGCGAGCCGGTGGTGGCCATCGTCGCCGAGACTCGCGAGCAGGCCGAAGACGCGCTGCAGGTGCTGCACGTGGACATCGAGGAACTCGAGCCGGTGGTCGACATGGAGACCGCGCTCGACGCGGCCACGCCGCTGATTCACCCCGAGCTGGGCGACAACCTCTGCTTTGCCCGCGACCTGAACGTGGGCGAGGTGGACGATGCGTTTGCTAGAGCCGACGCGGTGGTCGAGACCACCTTCGAGTTCGGCCGCCACACCGGCGTTACGCTCGAGCCGCGCTGCCAGATCGCCGAATGGAACTCGGCCGATCAAAAGCTCACGGTCTACCACTCGTTCCAGGCGCCGCACATGATGCAGGACCTGTACGCGCGCCAGTTCGACCTGCCCGAGTCCCAGGTGCGCGTGGTCTGCAAGGAAGTCGGCGGCTCCTTCGGCATCAAGGTGCACGCGTACCCAGACGACTTTGCCACCGTGGCGCTGTCCATGATGTGTAAGCGCCCAGTGAAATTCGTGGCCGACCGCATCGAAAGCTTCATCAGCGACATCCATGCCCGGCACCACCGGGTGAAGGCGCGCATTGCCGCCAGCAAGAGCGGCGAGATCCTGGCCTTCGAGATGG
>JBILDR010000150.1:0-8397 GCA_044352515.1 Polaromonas sp. | reverse complement strand
CCTCGCGGCGATGCAGTGCTCAATCGACAGCCCTATCGCGCCGAGGCGGCGCTCCTACAGGTGTGGCCTTTGCTCGCGACCACGGAAAATCTAGGGGTGTGGGAGCCGCGCCCTTGCGGCGATGCAGCGGTCGATCAAGAGCCCTATCGCGCCGAGGCGGCGCTCCCACAGGTGTGGCCTTTGCTTGCGACCACGGAAAATCTAGGGGTGTGGGAGCCGCGCCCTCGCGGCGATGCAGTGCTCAATCGACAGCCCTATCGCGCCGAGGCGGCGCTCCCACAAAGACAGTCGCATCGCGCCCAGGGCGGGGCTCCCACAGCCGACGTCCAGCTGCGGTCGAGGCTTTGGGAGAGAGCCAGCTCAGGCCTTCTTGCCCCAGCGGTGGGCGATCTCGCCGACGATGCCGCGGCGAAACAGCAGCACGCAGACCACGAAGGTGGCGCCCATCACGATGGAGACCAAAGAGCCCAGATTGGCCAGATAGTTCTGCATGGTCACGATGATTGCCGCGCCCAGTACCGGGCCGAGCAAAGTGCCCATGCCGCCCAGCAGGGTCATCAGCACCACCTCGCCCGACATCTGCCAACCCACATCGGTCAGGGTGGCCAGACCAAAGGCAATCGCCTTGGTGGCGCCGGCCAGGCCAGCGAGCGTACCCGACAGCACAAAAGCCAGCAGCTTGTAGCGGTCCACGTTATAGCCCAGGGACAGTGCCCGCGGCTCGTTCTCGCGGATGGACTTGAGCACCTGGCCAAACGGCGAATGAATGATGCGGTAGATCAGCGCAAAAGCGGCGATGAAGATCACCATCACCACGTAGTACATGGTGGTGTCGTCCTTGAGGTCCACCAGACCGAGCAGCTTGCCGCGGGGAATGCTTTGGATGCCATCTTCCGCATAGGTGAAGGGCGCTTGCACACAAACGAAATAAATCATCTGCGCCAGCGCCAGGGTGACCATCGCAAAGTAGATGCCTTGACGGCGCACCGCCAGCCAGCCGGTGACCAGGCCGATGCCGGCGGCGCAGACCGTGCCGCTGAGGATGGCCAGCTCGGGGGTCAGGCCCCAGACCTTGGCCGCATGGCCCGACACATAGGCGGCAAAGCCGAAGAACATGGCGTGGCCGAAGGACAGCAGACCGGTAAAGCCGATCAGCAAATTGAAGGCGCAGGCAAACAGGGCAAAGCACAGCACCTTCATCAGGAAGATGGGGTAGCCGACGAAGGGGGCAGCCAGCAGCAGTGCCAGCAAGGCCAGGTAAAGGGCGCGGCTCGCGTTCATCATTTCTCCCGCCCGAACAGACCGGCCGGACGCACCATCAGCACAATGGCCATGATGATGAAGACCACCGTGCTGGAGATCTCGGCATAAAACACCTTGGTCAGGCCTTCAATCAGGCCCAGCGCGATGCCGGTGATGATGGAGCCCAGGATAGAGCCCATGCCACCGATCACCACCACCGCGAACACGACGATGATGATGTTCGAACCCATCAAGGGGCTGACCTGATAAATCGGTGCAGCCATCACGCCGGCCAAACCCGCCAGGCCCACGCCGAAGGCGTAGGTCAAGGTGACCATCAGCGGCACATTGATGCCAAAGGCCTTGACCAGATTCGGGTTTTCGGTGCCGGCGCGCAGGTAGGCGCCCAGCTTGGTTTTTTCAATCACATACCAGGTAAAGAGGCACAGGAAAAGCGAGACCACCACCACCCAGGCGCGGTACTTGGGCAGCATCATGAAGCCCACGTCAAAGGCGCCGCGGAACACAGCCGGAAGTTCATAGGGCATGCCTGAAGATCCGTAGAACTCGCGAAACACGCCCTCGAGCAAGAGCGCCAGGCCAAAGGTCAAGAGTAGGCCGTAGAGGTGGTCGAGCTGGTGCAGCCAGCGGAGCATGGTCTTTTCAATCAGCACGCCGATCAGGCCCACCGCCGCTGGCGCCAGGATCAAGGCATACCAGTAATTGATGCCGGCGTAGTTGAGCAGCATCCATGCAAAGAAGGCGCCGGTCATGTAGAGCGCACCATGCGCAAAATTGACGATGTTGAGCATGCCGAAAATCACGGCCAAGCCCAGCGACAAGATCGCATAGAACGAGCCGTTGACCAGGCCCAGCAGCAACTGCCCGAACAGGGCTGCCGTCGGAATGCCAAATATTTCAGTCATGGTGTTTCAGGTAGGGGCGGGCCGCATCTGAAGATACGGCCCGCTCTTTGAGTTCACTGGCTCAGGTAGCGAGCCAGGGTCCCCGACTTACTTACTTCTTGATCGCAGCGCAGGTGCTCTGGGCCAGCGGGCGGAAGGCTTCGGCACCGCTGACGGTGCCCTTGAGCTTGAAGTAGTCCCATGCGCCTTTGGACTCGGCCGGGGTCTTGACCTGGAACAGGTACATGTCGTGCACCATACGGCCGTCAGGACGCAGGGTGCCGCCCTTGGCGAACATGTCGTTGATGGGGGTGGCGCGCATCCTGGCCATCACCGCTGCGGTGTCGTCGGTGCCGGCAGCCTGCACCGCCTTGAGGTAATGCAGGGTCGAGGAATAGACCGCCGCATGGTTGGAGTTGGGCTTGCGGCCGTTCATCACCTTGCTGAACTTGTCGGCCCAGGCGCGGGTCTCGGGGTTGAGGTCCCAGTACCAGCCTTCGGTCAGGTACAGGCCTTGGGCTGTGTTCAGACCCAGGGCGTGCACGTCAGTGACCAGCATCAGCAAAGCGGCCAGGTTCTGCTTCTTGGTCAGGCCGAATTCGGCTGCAGCCTTGATGCTGTTGACGGTATCGCCGCCGGCATTGGCCAGGCCCACCACTTTGGCGCCAGACGATTGTGCCTGCAGCAGGAAGGAGGAGAAGTCGCCGGTCGCCAGCGGGTGACGCACCGCGCCGTTGACCTTACCGCCGTTGGCCCTGACCACCTCGCCGGTGTCTTTCTCCAGCGAATGACCGAAAGCGTAGTCAGCCGTCAGGAAGAACCAGCTGTCACCGCCGTCCTTGACGATGGCCTTGCCCACCACATTGCTCAGAGCCACCGTGTCCATCAGGTAGTGGATGCCGGTGTTGGGAGCGCAGTCTTCATTGGTCAGACGCGAGGTGGCGGCGCCGGTGACGATGGTGATCTTGTTCTTTTCCTTGCCCAGGGCCTGCACCGTCAGGGCCACGGCCGAGTTGAGGTTTTCAACCGTCATGTCCACGCCGTCGCGGTCGAACCACTGCTGGGTGATGTTCTTGGCGATGTCGGGCTTGTTTTGGTGATCGGCGTTGACCACCTCAATGTTCCTGCCGAAGATCCGGCCGCCGAAGTCCTGCACCGCCAGGCGGGCAGCAGCCACGGCACCGGGGCCGCCGTAGTCGGCGTACAGACCCGACATGTCAGTCAACACGCCGATCTTGACAACATCGCCAGACAGCTTGCCCTGCTGGGCTTGGGTGATCGGGACGCCAAAGGCCAATGCGGCAGCGATGGCTACAGACAACAACTTGCGTTTCATGGAGGTCTCCTCTTGGTGGTCGGGCATCAAACGCCCAGGTACTCGTTCAGCATCTCGGTCTTGCTGGCGAGTTCTTGCTTGGCAACGGTGGCCACGATGTGGCCATGTTCAATCACGTAATGGCGGTCGGCCAGGGGGGCGGCAAAGCGAAAATTCTGCTCGACCAAGATAATGGTCAGGCCCTTGTCCTTGAGGGCGCGGATCACCCGGCCCAGGGTCTGCACGATCACCGGCGCCAGGCCTTCGGTGATCTCGTCGAGCAGCAAAATGCGCGCGCCCGAGCGCAGAATGCGCGCCATGGCGAGCATCTGCTGCTCGCCGCCCGACAGCCGGGTACCCTGGCTGTTTCGGCGCTCCTTGAGGTTGGGGAACATGGTGTAAATCTCGTCGATCGACATCCCGCCCTCGCCCACCTTGGGCGGCAGCATCAGATTTTCTTCACAGCTGAGCGAAGAAAAAATACCGCGCTCTTCAGGGCAATAGCCCAGGCCCAGCCTGGCGATCGCGTTGGTGGGCATGGACACCGTTTCGACGCCGCCGATTTGAATGGAGCCGGTGCGCTTGCCCGTGAGGCCCAGGATGGCCTTGAGCGTGGTGGTGCGGCCCGCCCCGTTGCGGCCCAGCAAGGTGACCAGTTCGCCCTCGTGGACCTCAAACTCAATGCCGTGCAGGATGTGCGACTCGCCATACCAGGCATCGACCCCGCTGACCTTGAGCAGTGGCGCGCTCATGGGGTGGCCTCCTCGACGGTGCCGACATAGGCTTCCAGAACCCGGGGGTCCTTGGAAACAGTTTTATACGGGCCTTCGGCCAGAACCGAGCCGCGCGCCAGCACGGTGATGGTGTCCGACAGGTCAGACACCACATTCATATTGTGTTCGACCATCAGCACGGTGCGCTTGGCCGCCACCCGGCCTATCAGTTCCACCACCCGGCCCACATCTTCATGGCCCATGCCCTGGGTGGGCTCATCGAGCAGCATCAGTTCAGGGTCGAGCGCTAGGGTAGTGGCAATTTCGAGGGCGCGCTTGCGACCGTAAGGCAGCTCCACCGTCTGCGTCTGGGCGAAATCGGCCAGGTCGACCTGCTCGAGCAGGGCCATGGCCTCGTTGTTCAGGCTGTACAGACTAGATTCGGGCTTCCAGAAATGAAAGCTGGTGCCCAGCTTGCGCTGCAATCCGATACGCACGTTTTCAAGTACGGTCAGGTGCGGAAAAACCGCTGAAATTTGGAAGGAGCGCACCATGCCCATGCGGGCCACCTTGGCCGCCGGCAAGGCGGTGATGTCCTGGCCACGATAGAGGATCTGGCCCGAGGTGACCGTCAAGAACTTGGTCAGCAGGTTGAACATCGTGGTCTTGCCGGCCCCGTTGGGCCCGATGAGCGCATGAATGCTGCCCCGTCGGACCTGCAGATTGACCCGATCAACCGCAATGAAGCCCTTGAACTCACGGGTCAAGTCGCGTGTTTCGAGAATGAATTCATGGCTCATGCGTCAGGACCTGCGCGCTCAAGATCCTCCACCGGCGGGAGGCGCTTGGGCGCCGAACAGCTCTTCGTTATAGATTTCGATCGGGTGCTGGCGCAGGCATAGGCTGGGCTGCGCTTGGGAAGGGGCGGATTCTACGGCCCGGGCATCGTCCCCACGTTTCAGTCGGATGATGCGCACAAGGGGGCCCTGAGCCACAGGCTCGGGCGGGGCGCAGCGCTGTGCGCCGCTCCAGCGGGCCGCTCAAAAGCGGCTGACCTCCCGCATGGTCACGAATTCTTCAGCCGCCGTGGGGTGTATGCCTATGGTGCTGTCAAACACCGCTTTGGTGGCGCCGGCTTTCATCGCCACGGCAAAGCCCTGGACGATGTCGCCGGCGTCGGCGCCCACCATGTGCAGGCCCACCACCCGGTCGCTGGCGTCGTCGACCACCAGTTTCATCAGGGTGCGCTCCCGGCTGCCGCTGAGGGTATGGCGCAGGGGTTTGAAGTCGACCCGGTAGATACGCACCCGCTCGCAGCGCTCGCGCGCCTGCGCCTCGGTCCAACCGACCGTAGCAATATTTGGATGCGTGAAAACGGCGGTGGGGATGAGCTCGTAGCTCAGGCTGCGCGGGGTCTGGCCGGGTGCGGGGCCGAACAGCTGATCGACCACCACCATGGCCTCAGCCAGCACCACCGGCGTCAACTGCAGGCGGGCCGTGACGTCGCCCACCGCATAAATGGATGGCACCGAGGTTTGGTAGTGCTCGTTGACCACAATGGCGCCGTCGCGCCTTTGCGCAAGGCCCAGCGCCTCCAGGCCCAGGCCCAATACCTTGGGCACCCGGCCGGTGGCATAAAGCACCGCGTCGGCTTCGACCATTGAGCCGTCGAGCAACTGCACCTGCAAGCCCTGGGCCTGCCGGCTAATGGCAGCCACATCGGCTTGGAGCCGCAAGTCCACCCCGTGCTCGCGCATTTGCACGGCGATGAAGTCGCGCACCTCGTCGTCAAAGCCGCGCAAGACCTGCCGCCCCCGGTAAAGCTGGGTCACCTGCGCGCCCATGCCCTGAAAGATGGAGGCAAATTCACAGGCGATATAGCCGCCGCCGACCACCAGCAAGCGCCGCGGAAAGGGGGTGAGGTCGAAGATTGCGTCCGATGAGATGACATGCTCGGCGCCGGGTATCTGCGGCACACTGGGCTGGCCACCGGTGGCCACCAAGATGGCCCGGGCCGTGTAGTGGCGGCCGCCCACTGCTACGGTGTGGGCGTCAACCAGCACCGCCCAGCCCGATATCAAATGCACCCCGGCCTTGACCAGCAACTCGGTATAAACGCCATTGAGCCGGCCGATCTCGCGGGCGCGCTGGGCTTTGAGCCGCTCCCAATCGAAGACCGGCTCGCCGGCCGACCAGCCGTAGCCCTGCGCCTCTTTGAAGGAGTTGGCATAGCCGGCGGCGTAGCTGTAGAGCTTTTTGGGGATGCAGCCCACATTCACACAGGTGCCGCCCATGGCACCGGCCTCAGCCAGTGCCACGCGGGCACCACGCTGGCCGGCCATGCGGGCTGCGCGCACACCGGCGCTGCCACCGCCCACCACAAAGAGGTCAAAATCGAAGGTCGTCATAGGCCGCCGCAATTGAAGTTTTGTCCAGTCTAAGGGACGACTTAGGGATGAAAAGTGATTTTTCATGTCCGCCAGGCTGGCATGATCGAACCTGGGTCCCACACAAGGGGCTCGCTGGAAAGCCATGAGTCAAGCTGATCTGATGTCGCTCAAGCAGGTGAGCAAGCAATTCCCCGGGGGCTATGTGGCCCTGCACGGCCTGGACCTGAGCGTAGAAGCGGGCCAGTTCGTGGCTCTGCTCGGGCCCTCGGGCTGCGGCAAGAGCACGGTACTGCGCCTGCTGGCCGGGCTGGAGCAGCCCAGCCAAGGCCAGGTGAGTGCGCCAGCGCTGAAGGCCGGCGCGCGCGGCAGCGAAACGGCCTATGTGTTTCAAGAGCCCACGCTCATGCCCTGGGCCAGCGTGTTCGACAACGTCTGGTTGCCACTGCGCCTGCAAGGGCTCTCGCGCAGCCAGGCTGCGCCTGCGGTGCGTCAGGTGCTGGCCACCGTCGGCCTGAGCGAGTTTGAGCAGGCCTTGCCACGTGAGCTGTCGGGCGGCATGAAGATGCGCACCTCGATCGCGCGGGCGCTGGTCACTCAGCCCGAAGTCTTGCTGATGGACGAGCCCTTCGCCGCGCTCGATGAGATCACCCGCCAGCGCCTGAACCGGGATGTGCTGCAGTGGTGGCAGGAGCGGCAGATGGCCGCGCTGTTTGTCACCCACAGCGTGTACGAGGCAGTGTTTCTGAGCCAGCGGGTGATGGTGATGGGCGCGCGCCCGGGCCGCATTGTGGCCAGTGTGGAGATCGCCGAGCCTTACCCGCGCAGCGCCGCGTTTCGCAGCTCGCCCGCCTATGCCCGCTGCTGCGAAGAACTCAGCGCGGCGCTGGAGTCGGCCCACGGGCAGGAGCTGCGTTCATGAAGGGCGTGCGGGGCGCCGCCCTGCCTAGCCTGACCCTGCTGGGCCTGCTGCTGGCCTGGGAGGCGCTGGTGCGCTGGGCTGAGATACCGGCCTATACCCTGCCCGCGCCCAGTCTGGTGGCCCTGACCTTGTGGCAGCACCTGGGCTCGCTGGCGGGAAGCTGGTGGTTTACGCTGAAGATCACGCTGGGCGCCTTGGGACTGGCTTGCCTGGGCGGGGTGCTGGTGGCGGCGCTGTTTGCGCTGTACCGGCCGCTGGAGCGGGCCCTGCTGCCGGTGGCGGTGATCTTGCAGGTCACACCCATCGTGGCGGTGGCGCCCTTGATCCTGATTTATGTGGACAGCACCGCCGCCGCGCTCTTGCTGTGCGCCTGGATCGTGGCCTTCTTTCCCATCCTGTCCAACACCGTGCTGGGCCTGCGCGCGGCCGATCCGCAATTGCGCGACTTGCTGCGCCTGTACCGGGCGACGCCCTGGCAAAGACTGCGGTTTTTGCTGACGCCGTCGGCGCTGCCGTATTTCCTGGCCGGGCTCAAGATCTCCGGCGGGCTGAGCCTGATCGGCGCGGTCACCGCCGAGATGGTGGCCGGTGCGGCCGGCCGCGATACCGGTCTGGCTTCGCGTATCCTGGAGGCCAGCTTTCGCACCGAAACCCCGAAAATGTTTGCGGCCTTGAGCCTGCTGGTGGCCACCGGCGTGATGATCTTCTGGCTGTCCAACCTGCTCTCGCGCGCCTTGCTCGGGCGCTGGCATGCCGGTTCGGCCGAGTCACCGCAGCCTTGAGCCTTCGAGCCGAACCCGTCCGCAACTGACCCGTTTGAAACCTCTGGAGAACACCGATGCGCAAATTGCTCTTACTCGGCCTGAGCCTTTTTGGCAGCGCCGTGCTGGCCGACGACAAAGTCACCTTCGCC
>JBILDR010000022.1:0-27324 GCA_044352515.1 Polaromonas sp. | reverse complement strand
GTGCTCGGCGTCGAATCGACCAGCGCATTGAACGTGTAGGTCGCCGTATCAGTGAGCGAGCCGCTGTTGCTGATCGAGACCTCCAGGTCGCCGTTGCTGTTGTAGGTGGCCATCGGCGTGCCGCCCCCGCCTGTACCGCCTCCGCCACCATTTGTGGTGCCCGAACCATTTCCGCCACCGGCACTGACCGCCCCAAACACCACCCCTGAACCAGCCTGATTCAAGCCGCCCCATGAGACGTTGGCATAGGCATTTACATCCGCGGTCTTGTCGCCATTGATGTCGACACTGTTGCCCAGCGCGATAGCGAAATTCAGACGCAAGCCACTGCTGTCGGCACTGGCGGCTGTCACGGCGGCGGCAAAGGCTTGGGCCGTGGAAGCCACCTTGATCGCGTTGACCAGTTCGATTTGTTCACCGGTAAAGCCCTTATCGCTCGGCGTTTTATGCGAGGCATACAGCCCGATCCGCTTGGTGTCACTACTGCTGAGCTTGTAGTTGCCTTGCAGGCCCGAGCCATCATTGGACGGCACGAAAGCAGTCGTCTCTGCGTTGGCAGAAACGCTCAGGAAGGATTGAGTCAGCAAGGGCGTGTCGCCGATGAACTTGACCTTACCCGCGTCCACGCCTGCATAAATCAGCTTGGCATAGCTGTCTGGGTCGGCCTGGCCGTCACCGTTGATGTCGGAAGCGGGCGGCAATGGCGCCACGAAGTACACATGCAGGCGCGCCTTGGCGCTGGCCAGCGCTGCCGCAAAATCTGTCGCGGTGCTGGCCTTGATGATGTTGCCAATCAGCTTGCTGCTCTCGCCGGGCTCCAGCACCACCGAGGCCCTGGGCTCGGAGATGAGCATCACTTTGCGCTCGCTGCCATTGAGGACGGTCCCTCCAAACTGAACCGGAGCAAACGCATCGGCCGAGCCAGGCGCGACCTTAACCAAGCCAGTGGCTACATAGGGGTCGCGCGCAGGTCCAAAGCTGATCGAAGAAGATGTCACAGGCCTCGGGCCGCTTGCTGGCGCGGCGCCCAGGTCAGGCATGAGGTACTCGACAAAAGCAAAGGCACCGGTATCGGCAACACCATCACTGTTGATGTCGCGATTGCCCAGAGCCACCGAGAAATTGACATTCAGGCCTGTGATGAAGGCTTGTTTGACCGCATCGTGGAAGGCCGTCGGGGTGGCTGCGCCTTTGATGTCGGACGTGGCCTTGGCAATTGCCAGCATATCAGCGGCGGTCAGGAGGGCGCCGGACGTGATTTTGCTCACAAAGACCGACACCCGGTCGCTGCTGGTCAGCTTGTAGCTTCCTAAGTTGGGCATGTCCCACGAGCCACCATCAGCCATAGCCAGGGTGACGCCTTCCTGCACCGTCAGGAAGGATTGCATGAGCATGGGCGTATCGGCATTGACCTCACTGGCCCCTTGCGCAATCAGTCCATTGAGGCCAGCCGTGAAGTCGCTGGCTGCCTTAGCACCCGCAGAAAAATTCGGCACGCCTGCACCCGCATCGGTCAATGCTGCCTGCGCGGCATCACCAATCGCGTCCAACTGTGTAAGCAAACTGCTTTGAGCGACCCGTACCGTCGCCAGTGCCGTCACCGCCGCTTTGGCACCCGGACCATCAACGCCCAAATCAAGGTCGCTCAATGCCTGCGCCAGGTTCGCGCCCACCGCATCCATGCTGGAGATGATCTGAGCCACCACCGCATTGACTGGCCCAGCAATTTGCCCGGCCACCGCAGCAACGGCCTGCGTCTTGGCCGCACCGCTCAGGGTGGTGCCAATCTTCTCGGCCACAATGTCATTGGCCAAGGCAGTGACCATGCCGGAGGCTGAGCCCTGCAACTGCTGCTTGAAGCTTGTGTTGGGAGCGGCCGTTGCAGCGATCTGCTCGATCTGGGCATTGATCCTGCCAACGATCCCTGTCAAAGCGAGGTCAGGCGCCAATTCCTGGGCCGACTGCATGACCGTCATGATGACCTGCTGGGCGGTGAACACGGCTGCGCCAGCATCGCGCAAGGCGGCAGCCTTCGCGGCCGTCAGTCCGGTGCCATCGGCACCCTGCATGGCCCGCATGGCCTTGACCGGATCAAACTTGCCCAAATCGAGAATATCCGCAGCCGCCAATTTGGCCTCTAGCCCCAAGGCCTTGGCCAACTTGCTCTGCATGCTGGCGCCCCCCACACCCAAAAGGGTGGTGAGCGGGGTGATGACCTCGGCACCAGCCGGCGCAACCATGTCCGACTTCAACACCTGCCCAGTGAAGTCATCGGTACCACCGGCCCGAGCAATCAATCTGCCGCCGGTGTTGGTGAAGTTCAGTGTGAATTGTCCGCTGGGCCCCGTCTGTTCAGGCTCGTTGGCATCTTTGACGCCATCGCCATCTGCATCGTAAAAAGCCACCGGCTCGTCGGCGTCTTTCACTCCATCGTTATCCGCATCGTAAAAAACCTCGGCGCCTCTCACATAACCATCGATCACCGTTCCATTGAGCGTGACTGCTGCGGCAGCGGGGAGGTCTGTACCCTTGAGCGTCAGACTCGACGTGGCGTTGGAACCACTGGCCACATCAAAAATCAGCTCTTCCACACCGCTGAGCTTGTCGCTGCCGAAGTTGACATAGCCCGCCACTAAGTTGGACTGGCCCGATTCGTCAGAGACGGTGAGGGAGCCATCGGCTTCGCGGTGCAGACGCGCCAGCTTGGTGCTGCCCTGCACAATGAGCTTGTCGCCGTTGACGACGGTATCGGCCACCACGCTCAAGGCACCACCGTCAACGGACGCGTTCACAAAGTAGCCGACCCGGTCAGTACCGTCTTCACCGAGAATGACATCGTTGCCGGCGCCACCCACAATAAAGTCATTGCCGCCGCCAGCGGCGATGCGGTCGGCCCCGTCACCACCGTACACCACATCGCGCGCAGCGCCACCGTTGATCTGGTCATCGCCAGCACCGCCAAACAGCACATCGCCTCGGCTGCTGGCCGTCAGGGTGTCGTGACCGGCCATGCCCATGACGATGGACTGACCCGTTCCAGTCAGTGTGTTGGACGCGGCATCGCCCGTGACCAGGTTGATGTTCCAGCGGCCGTCGCTGTTCATCATCTGGACCTGCAGTGTCTCAACCGACTTCATCACCGTCGCAGAGCTGCTGTCGCCATCAAAACCCACCCAGACTCGGCCATCGGTCGTGTCAGAGATGCGAAAGCCAGGATAGATGGGGGCCGTTTGTCCGATGGACGCATAGCCCTGCCCCACGATGCGCACACCGCTCAGGCGCGCATCCCAGTTGGCCGACATCCCCTCGACCTCCACGGCCAGGGTGTCTGTGCCCTCGCCACCATCGACCTGATCGGCACCGCGGCTGATGTAGATGGTGTCGTTACCGCCCATCGCAGCGATGGTGTCGCTGCCCAGCTCGCCGTCGATGTTGTCGACGCCAACGTGGCCGGTGATCCTGTCGTTGCCCGGCCCGCCATCAAGCTGATAGCGCGTGGTGCTCAGTGTGTCGCTGGAGACATTGATGTCGTCGTCAAAGAGCGAGCCCAGCACAGCGCGGTCCAGAGTCTGCACCGGGTTTTCAAGTTTGATGGTGCTCTTGTGCACCAGCAGACCATCGGCATCGACATCGCTAGACAACCCATCGGACGTGTTGAACACGAGGTAATAGGCCAGCGACTCGACATTTTTGGGGAAACCGGCTGCATCCATGGGCACAGCAGCCGTGGCCACGGCCACGCCGCTTGCATCGACGGCCCTCACCGAGCGGGACGTCACCACGCCCGCCGGATCGCTCACCTCGGCGTAAACCAGACGGTAGGCAGCAGCCTTTTCCGCCGTATCCACCGCAGCAGGCAAAAGCACCGGGACAGCCAATACGTCTCGGTTGCCACCCCCACCGTCAATGGTGGCGCCAAACGAGCCGCTGGTAGGCACCGGGTTCACCGAGGGCTTGCCACGCAGCAGGTCCTCGTAATAGACCATGGCGTCGTTGGCGTCGGTGCCCTGCGCGCCAGTGATGAAACTGCCGTAGATGTAAGAGCTAGACGTATTGGGCGCGGTGCTCGGGCTCAAGCTGATGTCAGCCGGCAAGCCCGGCGCAGTGGCACCGGGCAGGTACTCCACGATGGTGGCGCCGTTGAGCTCAATTCGGCCTAGGTGGAATCGACCCTGGTCTGTGTTGGTGGTCTGGTAGATAAATTCCAGACTCGACTGCGCCTGACCTGGCGCCATGCCCTCCCAGGGCCGGTAGCTCGCTTGCACCACTCGTGTCTGCTGCTGATCATCGACCAGGGTCAGGTACATGAAGGGCACAGCCTTATTCGCAGCAGCTGCGACCACCACCGGGTTGGTGAAATGCACCTGCACAGCAATCTCGTCGCCTGTGAGGTACAGCCCGCCCCCATCGTCGTCGGTCCAGTCGATCTTGGTCACCAAACTGACCGCACCGCTAGCCGGCGGTGCAGACACGTTAGCGGCCAGCAACTGGTTGATCTGGATGGCATCGACCGTCAAACCCACGCCCGAGGAATTACTCGCGTAATCAAACAGAAACTTATCGACGTTGACCACCGTGTCAGTGCCAAAGCTGGTGTAGGTGCTGCTGGTCCCGACCATGTCACCAACGACGAGCTGGCCGCTGGCATCCTTGCTGATCTTGGCCAGCGAGCGGCTGCCCTGCTTGATGACCACGCCGCCCACGCCGGCGTCATAGGCCATGTAAAGGTCGGTGCCGGTAGTCGTGGTGCCCGCCGCTGACCCCACGCCAGCCACAGTGAAGCCGGCCACATCGGCGGCGCCCTCGCCGCCGTCTAGGCGGTCATTGCCCGCGCCACCGACCATGAAGTCATCACCACTGCGGCCGCTGATCACATCGTCACCGGCGCCGCCGTAGAGCAGGTCGGACGCGTTGCCGCCATTGAGTTGGTCGTTACCACCGCCGCCAAGCAAGATGTCGCTGCCGTTGTTGCTGGCGTTGAGCACATCGTTACCGGCCAATCCGGCCAGCACCGAAATGCCTTGTCCGCTGGCCGTCAGCACATCGGCTGAGGCCGCGCCGTAGATCAGCGGCTGGACATAGCGCTCATCGCTGCCGAAGCGCAACTCGATGTTTTCAATCGACGTGGCCCGGGTGAAATCGCCTGAAGGGTTGCTGAAGCTGGCGGCGGTGAGGGTACCGTTGTCATCCACATTGAGCCGGTAGCTCAAGACGGCATCGGTGGGTCGGCCTTGGCTGTCGACGCTGGAATAGGCCCCGATGGCCGGTCCAGACAGGCGCGGCGAGACCAGCGGCATGCTGCCCCTGGCGCTAAAGCTCAAGGTATCAGTGCCCGAGCCGCCATCGACCTGATCTTGACCTGACGACCAGACAAAAAAGTCGTTCCCGCCCGCCCCGCTCAAGGTATCGTTGCCCGCCTCGCCCATCAAAGCGTCCTGGCCATCGTGACCAAGGATCACATCATTGCCCGAGCCCCCGCGTATCACATAGCGGGTGGAAACCGACTCCTTTGAAACGTCAATGCTGTCATTGCCCAGGGAGCCGTAGATGAACCGGTCATTCGGCGCCAAGGGGTTGCTATAGGTGAGCCCGCCAGCGCTGAACATCAGCGGCGCGACCGCTTCGACCGGAACCGGACCCGTGCTCGACGGGGTGAACATGCTGTAGACCAGGTGTTCGACACCCGCCGGAAACACATTGAGCAGCGGCGCCGAGGTGCGGGTGGTGCCGCTGGCATCGATCGCCAGCACCCTGCCAGTGGCCGGGTCGGCCTGTAACTTCAGGGCAGCCGGATCGACGTTGGACCCCTCAGGCAGCAGCAGGGGCACGACCACCACATCGCGGTTGCCTTCGCCGGCGCTGATCTGCTGCAAATTGGCCCCATTGGCCTGCGCAACGATCACATCGTTGCCGGCGGTGCCGGTGGCCACGCCAATGATCGGAGCGCCAAATACAAAACTGCCGGCAGTGATGGGCAGGCCCACGAGGGTCAAATCTGCCGGCAGGCCGACCGACACCACGCCCTTGTCATCGACACGTGCCTCGCGGATGGCACCGGCCGCGTCGTTGAGCGCGCCAATCTGATAGTGGCCGTAGTCGCTGGCCCGCACCGTATAGGAGAACTGCACGCTCGACTGAGGCACCAAAGTGGTCGCGGCGCCTGTGGCACCTGCCGAACCCAGCACAGCACTGGCCATCACCTTGGTGGGCTGCACCGCATCGTTGACCAAGGTCAACTCCAACTGCGGCAAGGCGGCATCGGACTTAAGCACCACGGGCACCGCAAAATGCACCGAAATCAAAATCTGGCTGCCCTGGGTGATCACTGGGCTGCTCAGGTCACTGACCCAATTGACGCGGGCGGCCGCACTGATCTCGGGAGCTTCAGCGAAAACCTTTACCGCCTGCTGATCGGACCCCAGGTTGGCTTGGGTAAATGGCGCGGCCATGGCGTTACCGGCCCGGTCGGTAGCCGCTATTGAGAAGGCGGCCAGACCGGCAGTCGCACCCGCGGGAACGAGAACCGAGGCCACCCAGAGACTGCCCTCTTGCGTCGGCGTGACGGTCTGACCGAGCAGGGTCACGGCGGGCGCATCGGTGACCGTCTCGCTCAAACCAAAGCGCAGCGTCACTGTATGACCCGGCAAGGCCACCGCCGGCCCAAAATTGCCATTGCTGCTCAAGCTGACCCCCACCACAGCCGGCGCCCGGGTGTCGATGCCCAGCTGGTCACTGCCATTGCCAGCGGCAGCGCTCACGTTACCTGCGGTGTCGACCGCGTTGACGCGGTAAACCCCGTCCGGCAGCGCGGTCTTGACCGAGACGGTGTAGTTACCCGGTGTGGTGCTCGACTCGGTGACGGCGTAGCCCGCTGCGGGCAAGAGCTTGCCGCCCGACTCGATCTGCAGACGTGAGCCTGGAGCGGCGCTGACCGTGAAATCAGGCGTGCTGTCGTTGGTGACGGCTGCGCTGGTGCGGATCGGCGCATCGGGCGCTTGCCGGTCGTACGTGAAGCTGAGACTGCCCGAGACGGCTGGATTGCCGGCCGCATCGGTGGCGGTGGTGCCGGCGCTGATTTCGACAAGGCCCGGCGTGAGCGACTTGATCTGCTGGGAACTGAGACTGACTGACCAATTGTTGTTGTTCACCGTGGCCTGCAAACCGGTGATCGACCCAACCGTCACGTTGATCACACTGCCGTTGGGCACCTCGACGGTGCGGCCATTGATGACCAGGCTCTGCTCGTCTTTGAAATCGTTGACAAAACCGTCTCCCGCGATGGGGCCGTTGACGGAAACCACAGGCACCAGGGTATCGATGGTCAGGCTGGCGCTGGTCGATGGGCTGCTCATTGGGCCCATATTGCCGGCAGCATCGACGGCGCGGGCAGTCAGCGTGACGCCACTGCGCTGACCAATTTGCGCCAGATCGTCTGAACTGAGGGTGTAAGACCAGGTGTTGCCACTGACCGTTGCATCGCGGGCCAGGCTGCCCACAAAAATCTGTACCTTGCTGGCGCCGGCGGCCGTGCCCGAGATCTGCGTGGCGCCAGTGGTGCTCAGCGCCGCCTTGTTGAAGGTGTAGGCCGTAGCGGCAAAGCCTGGCGCCACCGGTGCGGCCGTGTCAACGGCCAGGCTGCCCGCACTGCCTGAACCGGCATTGCCCACCATGTCGGTGTACGCGCCCTGCGCCACACTGGGCGCGACGGTGTCCTCAATGCCTGCACCCGGGCGATATTCAATCTGGTAGGTGACCGAACCGTCGGCATTGGGCACAGGCCCCATCAGGCTGCCCAGCGATTCGGCGGGCACGCCAGTAATGTCGGACTTGGCAAAGCCCGCCACCGGCTCGCTAAAGCTCAGGCTGAGCAAGGCGGTCTCGCCGGCCTTGAGACTGGTCTTGCTGGCCGAAATGGTCAGCGTGGGCGGGGTCGCGTCGGTGCGCAGGGTAAAGGGCGCACTCATCGCGCCCTTGGTGCCCGCATCGTTGACGACCGCGGCGCTGTAGGTGTTGCCGTAGTTCAAAGCACCGCCATTGGCCGGGGCACTCACATCGTAGGTCCATGAGCCGCTGGTCGCCACAGTGGCGTACCCGTCGAGCTTGACGCCGTCCTTAAAGACCACCACCTTGTCGCCGGTGGCAAGCGTGCCCTGAACAAAGCCCACCAGCTGCGGCGAGGTATCGTCGGTCCACGCGTTATGGCCCAGTGAAGCCTGCACCGCACCTTGGTTGTCGCGCGCCGCAACGATGCTGGTCGTGGCCTGTGGCACGGTCGCGTTGACATTGAAATCAAAAGGCTGGGAAGCACTGCCCCGGTTGCCTACCGCGTCCTGCGCAAGAACCTTCAGGCTATGCGCTCCATTGGTCAGCGGTTTGGACAGGCTGATGGACCAGCTTTGCCCGTTGATCGTCGCATCGCCAAGCAGAGCGATGCCATCAAAAACAGATAACTTTTCGCCCTCGGCCAGCGCGCCGCTGAAGGTACCACTGACGGTAAAGGTCTGCGCCGTGGTGGTGCTTGCGGCACTAACTGCTTCGTTACCCGCTTTGACCTCAGTGATGGACGCGCTGACCTGCGGTGCCTTGGTGTCAACGGTGATGGTGGGCAGGCTGCCAACCGTTCCCGCATTGCCGAGCCGGTCGGTCCAAGATCCGAGGGTAAAACTCAAGCTGCCCTCAAGCCCAACCGGGACGCTGAGCGAATAGCTGACCTTGTTCGTCGGAGCCCCATTGCCGCCAAGAACCGGTAAGGCACTCACCGTCACCCCGGTGAGGTTGGCCGTGAGAGTTGGCAGACCAGCCGGGACTTCCGAAAAAGTCAAATCCAGGGTGGTGAGCGGGCGGGGAAATCCAGACGAATATGGGCCCTTGATCACGCTGTCGCTGGCCACTGCGGTCACCGTCGGCGCTACGGTATCGATTTCGATCAGCGGCGCGGCGCCGGTCAGTCCAACATTGCCAGCAGCATCACCCCAGTTACCAATGAGAAAGCCGACCTTGCCACCGGCCTGGCCGACCGGGGGGGTGTAGGTGGCGGTGTAGACATTGCTGCCGCCGACCCGCGAGAGTGCGCTGAGCGCACCCGCATCACTGGCGGGCCCGCTGGCCGTGCCCAGCACCGGCGTGACGCTGGGCACCGTAGCCAGCGCTTCGCTAAAGGTGAAACTCAGCGTGGCCGTGGCACCGGCCTTCAGTCCATTCGCGTCGGAAGTGATGGCCACCGTCGGGGCGATGGTGTCCACCGACAGGCTCAGGCTGCCAGCCTCGGTGCTGGCATTGCCCACCAGGTCGGTGAACTGGCCCGCGTTGACCGAGACCTTGACCTCCCCGTTGGTGCCGGCCAATGGCTTGTAGGAAATGGTGTAGGTGACGGTGCCGTCGGCATTGAACTTGGGGGCGCTGAGCGTGCCCAGACTGCCGGCCGGCGTGACGCTGATGTCGCTGCGGTCAAAGCCCTTGACCGCCTCGCTGAAGGTCAAGCTCAGCAAGGCAGAATCGCCCTGCTTGAGGCTGAGCTTGTCGGTGCCGATCTGCAGCGTGGGCGCCGTGGCATCAAACTGGGGCACGAGGAAGGCAAGGTCCGATGCGGGCTTGTTACCCGCCGCATCGGCTAATTTGTCCTTGTTAACACTGAGTGTGTCGCCGAAAGCCATGGTGGCATCGCTGCCCAGGGTCACCATAAAGGTCGTGGCTCTCAGTCCACCCGGCGCAGCCAAAGCGCTAATGGTTGCGCCATTGGCCACTGTGCCCAGGCTGTGTCCGTTGTCGAGGGACAAGGAGTCCAGGGCGGCGAGGTCAGCCACGGCTACAGGCTCGGAAAAACTCAGAGTGAGTTGGCGCCCGTCCTGGCTGACCACCATGGGACGTCCGCTGACCGCGGTGGTATCGAGCAGGTAACTGGCCGAACGCAGGGTCATATTGCCAGCGTCATCGGTGGCGCGCACAACGATGGTGTTGGTTTGTCCGTCGGTGCCGATGTCGCTGGGTGCAGTCAGGGTCACGGTGGGGGGGGTACCGAGCACCAAGCCGGATGCATTGACGCCGGTGCCGCCGCTGACGGCCTGGAAGTTGCCGCTGCCCGTCCAATCGACGTCCAGTGTCGTATTCACCTCCGCGATGAAGCTGACCGATGGTGTAGTGTCATTGATGCGGTTGTTGGTCGCGCTCAGACCGGCCACAGTGATCGGTGTGAGCAGGGGCGCAAGCGTGTCGGCGCTGATCGTTAGCTCGGCTGACTTGACGCTGGTGTTGCCCGCCGTATCGGTGGCGCTTGCACTGAGCTTGACGCCGTTGGCGCCGATAAACGCATAGTCATTGGCCGTCAGGGCATAGGTCCATTTGCCACCAGCATAGCTGGCGTTGGCGGTGTTCAGCACCACGGTGCTGCTCCCGATGGACAGCTTGACCACATCGCTCTGGTTAGCGGTGACGTCGATGCGGGCACCCGCCGCTTTCTCAGCCAGGTTAATGCTGTCACCGAAATTGGTGGTCAAGCTGGGCGCACCTGGCGCAAGGGTGTCCAAGGTGATGGTCGGACTGACCAGCGTGCTGCCCTCATTGCCGGCAGCGTCGGTCCAGGCTGGCACCGACAAGATGACATTGTCGGCGGCCACACCGGCGGTGGGTGTCAAACTGGCGGTGTAAATGCGCCCACCGCTGCCTGCCACTGCAGTCAGGCTGCCCAGGGTGGCGTTGGTGGCCGTCACCACAGGTGCGCCGCCCAGGGGCGCTTCGCTGAAGAGGAAGGTGAGCTTGGCCTGGTCCCCGATCTTCAGCGCGCTGTCGTCAGTGAGGATGGTGAGCGTGGGCGCGGTGACGTCAATCAGCACGGGATAGGCTGCACTGGGCGTGCCCTGGTTGCCGCCTGCGTTTTGCAGCACAGCGGTGATCGCGTGCATACCTTCGCTGAGCGCAACGGGTACATTGAAAGTCCAGTTGGCCGTTGCTGGGACCGTGCCCAGCAGGCTGCGGCCGTCGTAAATCGCCACCACATCCCCCGCGCTGGCGCCGCTGACCGTGCCCGCGATGGTCGGCGTGGTGTCCGAGGTGGCTGCCGGCGTGGCTGCACCAATGAGCACCGAGCCGCCGGGTACGTCTGCCGCCACTGTGACGCTGTGGGAGCCACTGGCCGGCCCCAGATTACCAGCCGCATCGACCACCCGCGCAGTGAAGCTGTGGTCCCCGTTGGCCAAGGCCGGCGTCAGGAAGGTCCAAGTCTGACCATCGTCGGCCACAGCCGCTTGGCCCAGGAGGACGCTGCCGTCATAAACCTTGACCACCTCGCCCACAGCCAAGCTGCCCACCAGGATGCCCGACAAGGCCAGGGTGTTGTCATTGGTACCACCACCATTGACCACAGGACCCTGGTTGGGATCCACGTTGTCGATCACCGACGTGATGCCCAAAGCCGCCAGAGGGGCCTGGTTGTCAACCGTCAGCACATTGCCGCTGGGGGCGCTCACATTGCCTGCAGCATCAACCGACACCAAGCGATAGCTGCCGTCGGCCAGCCCGGAAACAGCCATGGCTGTGGCAGAGTTGGCCGCATTGACGGACACAGAGGCCCACTGGTCGCTGGCGGCCGCTTTGACATCTGCCTCGGTCAGGCCATCGACCACCAGATGGTCGCTGACCAGATAAGCCCGCCCGGCTTCCGAGCTTTGTACCTGCACCGTGGCCTGGGCGTTGACACTGGCACTGGCCAGGGTAGCCGTGGGCGCGCTCAGGTCGATCAGGACGGTATTGGATTGCCCAGCCGCGCTGGCGTTGCCCGCAGCGTCGATCAGTCGGGCAGAAACATCATGGCTTCCAGCCGGCAACTGCGGCAGACTGGTGCTGAGGTAGCCTTGGGCGATGTCGTCGGCCGTCAGCGTCAAGGTCGCCACCTGGGCACCATCGACGATCACGGTCACGGTATCGCCCACCACTGCAGCACCGCCGTTGGTGCTGGTAATGTCCAGGTTGATACGGACCTCGGGCGTGATGTCGTTGGTGACCGCGGGCAAATCCACCGTCGGCGCTGTCGGCGCCACCTTGTCGAGCACCTGGGCCTGCGCCGAGGTAATGTCGTTCAAGTTGCTGGAGCTGGCAATGGTCGACATGGCATCAGCCATGGCCGCCTGCTTGCTGGCATCAACGCTCACGCCGGCCAGCGCGCTGTTGAGGGTAGACGAATCGCTGAGGTTGACGCTGGTGCCTGATTCAGCAGCACTGGAAAACTGGCTGGCCAGATTACCAATCACTGCGTTCGAACCCGAAGCCAGCGAGACCAGCGTCGCCACCTGGGCGGCCGCCTTCTGGGCGGCCAAAGCGGTCGCGTCATTGCCGCCAGCCGAGCCGGCGGCAATCGGGTCATAGGCGGTCATATCCAAATCGACCGGCAAGCCCAGGGCTGAGGCCACAGTCATGGAAGCGGCCTCAGCGCTCAGCCCGGCAGTCTCAGAGGTGTCGATCACCGCCTGCACCATGGTGGTCAAAGGATTGATGATGTTGGCCCCCTCGGGGGCTTTAAGCACCACCAAATTGGGTACACCGGTATCGACGTTGACGCCGCCGGTGGCCACCATCGCGCCCTTGGGCAGGCTGGAAGGCAAGAAGAAATCACCCGTGGCATTGGACTTGATGCCGGTGTAGAAATACCCGCCGGCTGGGATGACGGTACCGGCGGCTGTGGTGACTTCAGCGCTCGACACGGTACCGTCGGGCAGAGAGGTGCCGGCCGGGATCACCATGTCTTTGGCCAGGGTGTAGGCCTGCGAAACCTGGATGAAGATCGATGCCCCGCGGATATAACCATCAGCGAGCTTGCCAGAGCTAAAGCCCAGCACCTGGTTGCCTGCGGCGTCCTGCAGGCCCACGCCGGAACTGCCAGCAGTTGGTGCGGTGTATTCCAAGTTGACCATGCCCGCCTGGAAGTCACTGGCCAGTAGCAAGGTCACCTGATTTCCCGACACCGTTGCGCTAAGCACGGTGTTTGCTTGGGCTTTGCCACCGATGGTGGTCTCGACCGAGAAGTTCGCTTCGCTGAGATCCAGAGCGCTAAGGTCTTCGGTGAAATTGAGTACCACCGTTCGGTCAGTGCGCGTTACCGACATACCTGCCACACCGATTTCGGGGCTCACCGAATCAAGCGTGAAATACAGGGCCAAAGATGAACCACCTAGATTGCCAGCCGCATCGAGTTGGCGCACTTTCACCGATTTATCGCCATCACCGCTGAGCGTCAGGCTCGACCCGCTGCCATTGATCCAGCTAGAGCCATTATTGGTGCTGTACTGCCAGCTGCCACCGCTTTCAAGGTCTGTGACATTGACGATGCCGCTTGTGGTGAGGCCATCGCTGGTGCTCAGTCCCGTGTCGCTTGCGAGCAATGCCACTGGCGCTCCTGGCGCTGCCGTATCCAGCACATAGGTCTGGCTGAAAACGGTGCCATCATTGCCCGCCGCATCGGTGACCTTGACCTTGAGGGTGTTGCTACCACTCAGAGTTTGACCTGCCAGGCTCCAGCTGCTCTGGCCCACAGAGGCCGCAGCCGCTGTCCAGGTGCTGCCGCCGTCGAGCGAGACGCCCACCGTTTCACCGCTAGCCAGCGCTGCACTCAAGGTGCCAGCGATGGTCTGCGACGCTGTCTTGGTGATGAAGTCGCTATTGCTTGAACCGGTGTCCGCGCTCAAAGCCGCTGTGGCAACGGTCGTCGCAGGCGCTGCCGTGTCCAGCACATAGGCCTGGCTAAAGACCGTGCCCTCATTGCCCGCCGCATCGGTGACCTTGACCTTGAGGGTGTTGCTACCACTCAGAGTTTGACCTGCCAGGCTCCAGCTGCTCTGGCCCACAGTGGCCGCAGCCGCTGTCCAGGTGCTGCCGCCGTCGAGCGAGACGCCCACCGTTTCACCGCTAGCCAGCGCTGCACTCAAGGTGCCAGCGATGGTCTGCGATGCTGTCTTGGTGATGAAGTCGCTGCTGCTCGAACCGGTGTCGGCGCTCAAAGCCGCTGTGGCAATGGTGGTGGTTGGTGCGAGCAAATCAAGCACAAAGCTGCTGGTGGCAGCGGGGCTCACATTTCCAGCGGCGTCGGTAGCGACGGCACGCACGCTGACAGCGCCGCTGCCGAGCAATTGCAATTCATCGCCGGTCAAAGCAACAGCCTGAGGGCTACCGGTGGCGATCAACATTTTCCCGATCGCGATGCCAGCTACGAAGCTGACCACGACCGTAGCGCCATTTTCAGCACTGACCGTTACCACGCCGGCGCTGGCACTGCCTTCTGCCGGGGTTACACCATCCTGTACGCCTGCACCCAAGGCTAGGATAGGCGCTAACGGCACGACCGTATCCGTGCTCTTAGGATCGACCTTTGCTGCCGCTTCGGCCGCCGCAGCCGGGTTCTGCAGGGCCTGTACCGTACCCAGCCCCTCACTACCGGCCTTGATAGCCTTGGTCAGTGTGTCCTGCGCGAGAACCTGCGCCTGGGCAGTTGCAGCCAAAGCGGCTGCAGCATTTGCGCCGCTTGCATTGGCACCGCCCGCATTAGCCACCACGGTATTGACCGCCACGATCGATTTGGCTACGTCACCAGAGGCGTTGGCCGTGGCGCCCGCGTCGCGAAGCACCTGACCCACTTTGGAGTCGTCAAAGGTCACACCAGCAGAAGCGTTCCTGATGGTGCCGGCCAGAGCGTCGACCACGCGCGAGGCGGCCGCCACCTGGTCGCTGCTGCCAGCGACCAGGGCAGATCCGGCCACGATGATGTTGGCGATCTGCACCGCCTTCTTGTGGTCGCGCAGGGCGTCGGTATTGCCTTTAGAGGCCAGATCGAAGGTGTCGTAGGTAATGAGGTTGACGCCAGGGGTCAGGCCCAGTGCGGTGACCACGGCGGCCTGGGCTTCGACCAAGGATTTGCCGCCATTAGATGGCTCCATGAGGGCGGCCACCAGGGTGGTCAGCGGATTGATCACCATGCTGCCCGCCGGCGCCGCCAATACGCCGGCAAAGGCCTTATTGGTTTCGGTATCCCTTCCGCCCTTGGCCAACAAGCCATGCCCGGCTTGTGCCGCCGTCAAGGTGACGTTTAAGCTGCCATCCAGTCCAGTGGGTTCGCTGAGCTTGGTATCACCTGCGTCGATGACGCCGTCGTCATTCATGTCGACATACACCTCAGCGCCCGCGATAGGCCCATCGACCACCCGTATGTTGCGCGTCACGCCGCCCGAGTTACCGCCGGAGCCACTGCCCGCAACACTGCCCGATGTGTTGGACGAAGAAGCAAGGGAAGCCGCCACCCCCGAAAATGCAAAGGGGACGAACCAGGCCCAAGAGGCAGTCGCCGCGCCGGCTGTTGCGACGCCAGAAGCTGCAGCCCCGGTTGCACCGGCAGTTGCGGATGTAGGCGCGGCGGCAGCCCCACTGGCCGACGTGGCAGCACTCGCTTGCGCCAACAAATAGGGAGAAGGCGCTTCATAGGCGCCAGCAGACGGCGCCGAACCTGTCGGCTGCTCCTCATCGGCAGCCGCTGTAGTCCAATTGTCTGGTCCAGGAGAAACCTTCTCCTGCGCATCAGGCAAGGCCCCGGGGTGTGCTGCTTCGGAGCCTGCCAAGGGACTTTGCGCCTCATGCAGCCCCTGGCCGTCCACCTCCGTGGACCCACGACGGGCCAGCGGGTTGCGCGCAGGCATAGGCTTGCCCGAGGCTGGGGCCATGGAATGCGCCGCTCGCTCATTGAGGTTTGCCTTGCCAGGCAGGATCTGGGCAGGAATGACCACTTCGTTGGCGTTGATGGCGGGATGGGACTGCTTTGTTGAAGCCATGGGCACTTCCTAGAGGACGAAAGGAATGAATTGAAAAAATTTGTAAAACCCTCGGCTTTATAGGACATCGATATGACTCTGCCAAGACAAAAAAAGTCGGCAGAAATCTAAGCAATTAGCTTGTAAGTAGTAAAAAATAAAAATATATATTCCAATACGATGAGTAGATGGCGTGGTGACGACCTTATCGTCTGACCGGCCTGCCACTTGCAGCAGACAATTTCCACAATATAAAAATTAGAGGATGAGGCCAGGCCACTGAGAGCAGCCGGCCATAACAGCCGGACCGACCTCAGTCGCTGCGGCGCTGATCGGCCAAGTCGGGCATAACCTCAGGGGGGACCACCGACACGGCGCTCGGAGGCGGCGCCTTGCGCAGCTTCTCCAGCATGGAAAGGCTGTAATGCGCAAACCAGAGCGAGGAAAAAGAGAACACCAGGGTGTAGACCCAGACGGCCAGCGGGACCAGGACAGGTGCCATGGCGATGAACATGGCACCTGAAGCCCACAGCGCGCTGGGCAAAGCGCCCAGGTAGCCGGTCAGCAGCCCAATGGCCAGCAGCTCAAAGCGGTGCTGCTGCATGAGCTGGCGCCGCTCCGCAGCGCTGGCATGCTCAGCCAGACAGTCGAAGGCCATGACGCGGTAACTCAGCCAGCCCCAGATGAGCGGCGGCAGCACCAGCACCAGGGGGGGCAGCAACCACAGCGGCACCGACAGCGCCATGGCCAGGCAGGCGGCCAGGGTCGAGCCTAGCGCCCAGGCCACGCTGGCGAAGAGCGATGTGCCCTTCTTGCGTTCTAGACCGGCAAAGCGCCGCTCAGCCACCAGGGCGACCATGGCCGGGGTCATGAAGAAAGAGACCATGAGCAGGCAAACGATGACGATGAAGGGGATGGTGGCAAACAGCAGCAAGGCGGGGGCCATGACGGCACGCAGGCCACCCAGCCCTAGGGTGTCCAAGGCACCGGCGATCAGCTTGATCCAGGCCCAGGCCTCAAGCTGTAGCCGAAGCGCCTCGATGGCGTCGTTCCAGAAGAAATAGCCCAGCCCAAGCACCCCGGCGATGGTGATCGCCAGCGGCAAAAAGGACAGCGCAATGACCCGCGGGTGCAGGCAATACACCGCAGCGCGAAAGAAGGCATCGAGCACCGAGCGCATGAGTCCTAGCCCTTACCGATCAGCCTGAGCAAACCCAGGCGCTGCTGAGCCCACAGTCCTTGGCCGTAGTCACGCCCTCGGGTGATCTGGTCCATCACGCCAGTGGGCCCGAGCCCCAGGTCAAAGCGGGCTGTGCCAAACAGCATGTCCCACCAGGGCAGCAAGACGCCGTAGTTGTGCTCCCCCGACTCGATGCTGTGATGGGCTCGGTGAAAGCGCGGCGTGACCCATAGACGCGACAACAGCGGGCCGGCCGACAGCCGCAGGTTGGCATGCTGCAGGCTTTCGCTGAGCTGGGTTATTGCAAGCAGGACCATGAATTGCTGCGGCCCCACGCCGATGAGCTGTGCGGCCAGCACCAGCAGGCAGTCGACGGCGATGTCGTCCAATACATGGTTGCGGTTGTCGCTCCACAGAGTCATCTGGCGCTGCGAATGATGCAGCGCATGCAAAGCCCACCAGCGCTGCGAGCGGTGCTGGGCGCGGTGTATCCAGTAAGCCAGGAAATCGAAGGCCACCAGGTAGATCAAAAAGCTCACCAAGGCCTGGTCGGTCACGCCCGGCCAAAGTTGGTCCAGATGCCAAGTGGGTAGACCCTGAGCGCGCAGCGTACCGAACAGATTGAGGAAAACGGGGTCCAGCGCGAAAAACAGGCCCAGCCTGAACAGGCCCAGGCGGTGAACCAGGGTGTAGATCACGTCGCTGCGCACGGCGGCTCGGTCGGCCATCGGCTCGAGTAGCCGCCAGCGCTGCAGCGGCGTGATCACCAGCAGCATCAGCGTCACTTGCAGCAAGCCCATCAGGAACCAGCCGCAGGCGGCGTAGGCGTCTTCGAGCATGTGGCCCCAGCCCCAGTCAAAAAGCAGTGGCGCCAGCGGCTCGAACAGCGCACGCTGTGCGTTGCTAAAGGCCTCACCGAGCCAGGCCAAGCCCTGATCAATCATGAGCGTTTTTCCTGCAGTCGGCCGTCCAGCCTCGGGCCGCCTTGCGCGTCGATCCAGCGGCGATGCTGCGGATGATCGCGCAAGGTGGCAAAGCACAGGCCTTTGCGCTTGAGGCCGACGATCAGCGGCTCAAGCACCGCTGGCGCCCAGGGGTCTTGCCTGGACCAGATGCCCAGATGCGCCACCAGCACCTCACCGCCGCGAATCTGGCGCAAGGCCTGCGACAAGAGCTTGTCATTGGGGAATTTGTCGCTGGGCAGTTCGTCACCCAGGAAGCCGGCCGGTGCCCAGCCCACATGGGCATAGCCGCAGGCCTGCGCCGCTTTGATCAAGGCCGGCGAGGTCTTGCCCCCGGGCGCACGAAACAGCGGCAGCGGCGTCTGACCTGTCAATTGAGCCAAGCGCCGACTGGCGCGGTGCAGATCTTCACAGTACTGGGCCGCGCTCCAACTCAAGGTCTGGCCCTGCTGATCGCCCGCGCTAGGGCGGATCCGAAAATAATCATCGCCCGCGCGCCCAGGCAAATCCCCCGCCCAATAGGCGTGGGTATAGGTGTGCGTGGCAAAGGCATGGCCTTCGGCAGCGCGCTCCTTCCACCAGGGCGCCCAGACCTGGCCCAGGCTGCCGTCGCCAGTTTGGGTGCGCTCATGGGCTGCAAAAAAAGTCACCCGCACATCATGCTTGCGAAGGACCTCGGAAATCAAGGGGGCCGCGCCCATGTGGCCGGTATCGAAGGTCAGGTAGACGGTCTTGTCTGGTACGGGGCACTGGGCCACTGCGGGGCTAAGCATCATCAGGCCAGCCAGTACGGCCAGCCCTGCTCGCAGCAGGCGGCAGCTCATGCCTGGCTTACCGGGGTGCATGGTCCAGGGTCCAGACGCCGTGCGGGCTCCTGCCCACTTTGATCTGGCGCACCATACGGCCGCTCACCAGGTCCACCACCGACAGGCGCGCCGCCCAACGGGAGGTCACATACAAGGTTTTGCCGTCGCGGGAAATGTCCATGCAGTCGGGGCCGGCCGGCACCGCAATGCTTTGCACCACCTGCAAGGTCTGCAAATCGATCTTGCTGATACTGTTGTGGACCCGGTTGCTCACCCAAACATGGCGGCCGTCGCCGAGGGCGCGAAAGGCGTGCGCGCCGGCAGCGGTCTTGATATGGCCGGTCTTGAGCGGGGCCGGGCCCGAGACGTCGAACAACTCCAGGGCATCGCTGCCGGTCAGGGCCACCAGCAGATGCTTGTCACCCGGCAGGCCGTAGATATCGGCAGGCATCGCACCGGTGGGCGTGCGCCACTTGATGGTCTGGGTGGCCAGGTCTATGGCCACCAGCTCATTGCTGTCTTGCATGGTGACATAGACGGTGGTGCTTTTGCTGTCTATCCACAGATGGCTGGGTGTCTTGCTGGTCGCGATGCGTTTGGCCAAGGCAGGCTGCGCGCCGTCCCAGTGGTAGATGTCGACATGGTCGAGTCGATTGGCGGCCGTCACGAACCACTTCATGTCGGGCGAAAAGCGAAGGTGGTACGGATCCAGAATGCCGCGCAGGGTACGCTGCACCTGCGCTGTGCGGGGGTCGATGAAGGTCAGCGAATCGGAGGCCGCATTGCCCACAATGACCGACTTCTCGTCGGGCGTGAGGTAGAGGTGATGGGGCTCCTTGCCGGTGGCGATGCGCCTTTGCTCGGTCCAACTGACCGGATCGATCACGCTGACGCTGCCATCGAGCGAGTTGAGTACAAACAAGGGCGGCGGGCTAGCTTGCGCCAGCGCCAGACGCTGGCCCATACCCAGCAAACTCAGGGCGATCAAGGCCCGCCGACGCCACTGCAAAACTGCCATTTTTTCCTATGGATTCGGACTGCTTGATCAGCCCTGCTCGCCAGGGATCACGAAGCGCCCCGGCAGCTTGTGCAAGTGTAGCGGCAGGCCTGGCAGCACGGTGCGCGCCGGGCCATGCCCTGCGCGCCTGAACTGAGCTCAGCCGCGATAGGCCAGGGCCTGCAACTGATCGGCCGTCAGCCAGCGCCACTGGCCAGGCGCCAGGTCGCTAGGCAGGGGCAAATCCCCGATGCGCGAACGGTGCAGCTGCTCGACCCGGTTGCCGACCGCCGCGATCATGCGCTTGACCTGGTGGTACTTGCCCTCGGTCAGTGTCAGGCTCAAGGCGCGTGGGCCACTGGCCAGGCAGGCGGCGGCGCGGACCGGCTTGGGGCCGTCGTCGAGCACCACGCCAGCAAGCAGCGCGTCGATTTGCTTTTGGACCAGCGCGTGGCGCAGCGTGATCTCGTAGACCTTGGGCACATGGTGTTTGGGCGAGGTGAGCTTGTGGATGAAGCGTCCGTCGTCAGACAGGAGCAGCAAGCCCGTGGTGTCCTGATCGAGCCGTCCCACCGCCTGCACGCCGGCCGCCGCGCTGCCGCCTCTCTCGCGCAGCGGCGCTGGCAGCAAGGTATAGACGCTGGGCCAGGCTCCAGCCTTGTGTGAGCATTCGAAGCCAGCGGGCTTGTGGAGCATGAGATAGGCGCGCTCCTGGTAGAGCCAGTCCACACCCTGCACCCGAAACACCAGGCCTTCGGGGTCGAGCTCCAGACCCGGGTCATCAATAAGCCGCCCGGCAACCTCGACCAGTCCCTGCTGGACCAGGCCAGCGCATACCCGCCGAGTGCCAAAGCCCTGAGAAAACAAGAGCTGCTGAATCTGCATGCCTGGATTGTGACCGGCCCTGCCAGGGGCTGATGGATCGGTCAGCACGGAAGAAATATTAAAAAAATTGAGGATAAATTTAACGCTTCATTGACTGATTAATAAATCTTTATAGCTAAATTTTATGTTTTTTGAAGTCTAAATGCAAATTAAGTATAGATTTTATATCTTATTTGTCATCGATGATCTTGAAATGTAAACCTTCTTTATTCAATAATGTCTCCAACTGCAAACAAACATCGGAATTTGCAAATGAAAAGACATGGATTGATGACAAAGCCAATGCTCCTATTGGGGGCGATCTCGTTGTCCTGCGCTGCCCAGGCGCTGACCTTGCACCGCGATGGCGGCGATCTGTATGCCAGCGGCGTGATTCAGATCGGCGACGATCTGGCCTTGCGCGCTGCCCATGCGCAAGCGCCTGTGCAAAGGCTGATCCTGGTCAACTCGCCTGGCGGCGCCCTGATGGCCAGCCTGCGCATTGCCCGGTGGCTGGAGGACCTTCGCATCACGACGCTGGCGGCCGGCCACTGCATGTCGGCTTGCAGCCTGATTTTCATGGCCGGCGAGCAGCGACAATTTGCCAGCCTGCCCCGGCACCCAGCCAGCGTGATCGGCATCCACGGCGCCTACAACGCCCGTACCGGGCAGGCCAGCCAGGCAGCGGCTCCGCTGATGCTGGACTACTACCGCCAACGCATGGGCGCCAGTTACGCCGCAGCCATCATCGAGCAAGCCATCGTCGAGATGAAGGACCCCTCGGGATTTTTGGTGGTGCCAGCCATGAGCACCGGCCCGGGCGAGCAAAGGCCCCAATACTGCCCGTCGGCGCGCGCCGCCCGCCATGAATGCACCGTGCATCTGCAGCAATCGGCGCTGAGCCTAGGCATCGTGACACGGGCCGAGACGGTCAGCCTGGCCGCTTTGCCGCAAGCCGTGACACAGGCCATCGAGACCGCAGCACCACCAGCGGCGCCCAGCGCTTTCGACACCAGCGCTAAGGCCAGCACCCTGGCGCAGCAATTACCTTGATCAGGCCTTGTCCATCAGGCCAGGCAGGCTGATGCTGACCCGGGCCAGCCCCAATGCCTTGTCGATGTCCGTGTGCAATTGACCCTGGTGGCGTTGCAACACAGTGCGCACAAAATCCAGGCCCAAACCAAAGCCCTGCGTCATGATGGTCTCGTCGACATCGGTACCGAGCTCGGCAATGCGGTTGCTGACCGTGATCCGCACAGCGCTTGGCTCGACCGGTTCGGCCAATACGCTGATCTGCGTGCCGCGCTGGCCGTACTTGATGGCATTGAGCAGCAGGTTCATGAAGACCCTGACCATCAGCGAGGTTGAAACCTGCACGAAGAAATAACGCTCGCCACTGTCAAACACGATCTGCATGCCGCGGGCGCTGGCCAGGTCACGCACCTGCGCCATCGCATCGTCAAGCAAGTCGTCGATCATGCGCTGCGCCAGGTTCAGATCCTGGCCGTGCGCCATGCTCTCAAAAAGAAAACCGTCCATCAGGCGCATGAGCTGATGGGCATGGCCCATCACACGAACTGCATCGGCTGCGCACTGCGCCGGCGCGCCCTCCAGGCTCTGCAGTTGCCGGCTGAGCGCCAAAATAGAAGCCACCGGCGTGCGCATATCGTGCGAGAGAAAGCTCAGTGCCTGATCACGCTGAGCCTGGGACTGTTTAAGCTCGGTGACATCGAGCAGCATCAACAGGCGCAGTCCCTGGGTGCCCTGCGCATTGAAGGTGGTGGTCTTGAGGTAGACCGATCGTTCCCCCACAGGGCAGCGCACCTGCAGGCTGGCATCGGGCTGCGCTGACAGAGTCACCAGCGCATCCCAAGAGTCTGCCGGCAAGCCCAATTCCTGCGCCAGATCCCTCAGGCCGAGACCGCTGCGCAGACCGCCCCTGCCCAGGGCCTGCATACGGCCGTTGAGCTGGACCACCATGCTGGCAGGATCAATGACCGCCATCGCCTCGGGCAAGTGCTCCATCATCTGATGGAGCAGGTCGAGCTGGCGACCTTGCAATTCGATCGCCCAGTCGAGGTCTTGCTCGAGCTGCGAAATGCCGCCGGCACTGCGGATCTGCGGTCGCGATGGGCCGCCGACCTGGAGCTCGCGGGACTTGCGTTTGAGGTAGCGCAAATTACTCTCCAGCCTCAGCCATACCCACATCAACGCCAGAACGAACAGAGTCAGCCAGATCGGCACCAGGTCGATCCACCAGCCGCGACCGATCAGAGCCGCCACCGAGATCGCCGGTAGAGACACGGCAAGGCTCAGGGTCATGACGCGCAAACGCCTGGGATGCCAGACCTGCAGCGCCAGCATCACCCCCAAAAGCAGCATCAGACTGCCCGCAAACACCCAGACCTCGGGCACCACCCGCACCCAACGTCCACTGAGCTGGGCATTGACAGCGCTGGCCAAGATGGCCACCCCGGGCGTGCCCGAGGCTGCTGACCCAGAATAAATCGTCGCATGGTGATCGCCCAGCAAAGGGTCGGTCACCCCAAGCAACACAATCTTGCCCTTGAGCGCCGGCAAAGGCTTGCCCGCATCGAGCAAATCGGACAGACGCAAGGTCGTAAACGGCCGCGCAGGATCGACCATGGGAAAGCGCAGGTAGTCGGCGTGCGGCCAGGCCGTCTGATTGGGCAGGCCAGCGGCCTCCATCAGCGCCAGCGAAAAATGGAGTTGCCCGTGCAGGCGGGTTTGTATGCCGCGCAAAATCCCGTCGCTCTCGTAGCGCACGTGAATATGTCCGCTTGCCCGCGCAGCCTTGGCCAGCAAAGGCGCCGTCGCCTGCCACTGCGCCGCTGCGCTGACCCCGCCGCCGGGTCCTGAACTTGAAAGCACGGCCGGCAGCACCACCGGCAAGCGCGCCATTTGCGCGGCCAGCGCGAGGTCGGTCTCGCGCTCATTGAGAAAAAGCAGGTCAAAGCCCAGCACCGCCGGCGCCTGGCCCTCGTCGACCAGGCGCTCGATGAGTCGCGCATAGTGCAGGCGGGAGACCGGCCAGCCGCCCAGTTCGCGCTGACTATGCTCATCGACGGCCACCAGCACCACCTCTGGCGAGGCGCGAAAACCCAGGAGCAACTCAAGCCGGTCGTAAGCACGCTTGCTGATCGAACCGCCCGCATCGCTCCAGACCAGCAGGGCCAGCAGCGCAGTGCTGATGAGAAAGAGCGCAAGAATTTCACGGCCGCTGCCGACAAGCCAATATCGCCAGTTGCTCTGAGGACGGGCTGCTGTGCCTGCCGGGTTGGGAGGGACCGACTCAGCCACGGTGATGGGCAGGCGTGCGATGAATCGGTTTCAGTCGTCCTGCCCTACCGCTGCGTAGGTGATCAATTGATAGCCAAAGCCGTGGACCGAACGCAAGCGAATGTTGGACTGACCGCTCAGGCCCAAACGCGAGCGTATCCTGGAGACGTGCACGTCCAGTGTGCGCGAGAAGGGATCGTCCTCACGCGACCAGACCTCCTGCATCAGGCGCTCGCGCGAGAGCGAACGGTCGGCATTTTCAAAAAGAAAGCGGGCGAGTTCAAACTCCTTGCCAGAAAACTGCGCCTGGCCCCCTTCCCAATTGATCACCCGAGACACCAGGTCGAAGGTGTAGCCGTGGTGAGTCTGCGTGCCGCCGTTTTGCTTGACCGGATAGATGCGCCTTTGCAAGGCCGCGATGCGGGCCAGGAATTCCGCCGGCCGCAAGGGCTTGACGCAATAGTCTTCTGCGCCGGCCTCTAGCGCATTGACGATGGCTTGCTCATCATGCATGCCCGTCAGAAAGATCACCGGCGTATCGCCCTGGAAGGACGCGCGCAACTGCTTGAGCACCTTCAGCCCGTCCTGATCGGGCAGTTTCCAGTCGAAGACCAGCAAGTCAAAAGTATTTCGGGTCAGCGACGACAGGAAGGACTTGGCGGTGTTGAACACCGCGCTGGTATGGCCCGCCGACTGAACCACCTTGGCCAGATGCTGGGCCAAGGTATCGTCATCTTCCAAAATACCGATATGCATGATGAGAACTCCTGAAAACGGGTTCAGCGCTCGTTGAGCGCTCCGGAAAAAGTCTTGATCACCGGCTTGAGCAAATAGCGCAAGACGCTGCGGGTGCGGGTCTTGACATCAATGGTCGCCGTCATGCCGGGCTTGAGGGCTACCTTGGCCAGGGCCTGATTGGCTTGGACACCATCGAGCTTGATCTGCGCCCGATAGGAACTCGTTGACTGACCATTGGGCGACTGCTCCACCAGCGTATCGGAGCTGATGTAGGTGAGCTTTCCCGCGAGCATTCCGTAGACGGAGTAGTCAAACGCATCGAGCTTGATCTGAACCGGCAGCCCGAGTTCAAGCTGGCCAATGTCCACCGGGTTGATCTTGGCCTCGATGACCATTTCGCTGTCGGTCGGCGAGATCTGCATCAGCTCATCGCCGGCGCGCAGCACCCCGCCCACCGTATTGACCCGCAGGTATTTGACGATGCCCGCTACCGGAGCGATCAAGTCGGTGTGCTCGAGCACGCTGCGTCGTTCGTCGAGCTTGTAGCGCTGCGAGGACAACTCATCCTCCAAGCGGGCGACCTCCAACCTGGCCTCCTGCAGGTACTTGTTGCGCGCCTCACTCAGGCGCGCATCCAAGTCACTGACTTGCCGCAAGGCCCGCATGACCTCCAGGCGGCTGACGTCGCCAGACTTGAGCAGCCTTTGGTTCATCTCCAGCTCTTCACGCGCCAGCTTGAGGGCGTCTTCGAGCGACTCGGTGGTATCGAGCAGGCTGGCGCGCTTTTGGGCAAAGAGCCTTTCTTGCGCTGCCACAAAATCGGGATAGGCCCGTACCGATGCGGGAAACACCGGCTTGCTGCTCTGCACGCCCTGCGATTCGGCACGGGCACGGATCAGGGCTGCCTGCAAGGCCGCCACCTTGGCGCGGCTTTCCTCGAACGATGCGCTGCTGCGGTCCTTCTCCAGCATGGCCAGCCGCTGCCCCGGTTTGACTTCCTGCCCTTCCTGAACCATGATCTGAGCCAACACACCGCCGTCTGCCGCCTGGATGATCTGGGTGCGGGCGCTGGTGATGATCGAGCCCTGGGCCCGCACCGTCTGGTCGATCTCGAACCAGGCGGCCCAGCCGATGAAGACGGCAAACATCACCGCCAGAACCACAATGAGGGACGGGCCGAAACCCGATTTGCGCTCGCTCATGCGACTGCTCCTTGCGCGGACGGCGAAGCGCCGGCTGGCTGCGCCTGGTTACGACCTTGGCTCAGGCGCTGAAGCACCGCGTCCTTGGGCCCATCCATGACGATTTGATGGTTGGCAATCACGATGATGCGATTGACCAAGCGCAGCAATTCGGGCTTGTGGGTGACCACCACCAACACATCCTCGGGCTGCAGCGATTTGGCCAGAGCCCCCAAAATATGCTGCTCAAGCGCGCCGTCCATCGAAGCGGTCGGCTCATCGAGCAACCAGACACGGGGGTGACGCAAAAACACCCGGGTGAGGTTGACCAGTTGTCGCTGCCCGGACGACAGGCCGGTTCCGCCTTCATGAATCATCTGCTGCAAGCCCTGGGGATTGGGGCTGATGACCGACTGCATCAGACCAGTCACCCGCGCGGCCTCCAGGATCACATCATCACCCGGATCGATCAGACCAAGAATCAGGTTCTCGCGCAAAGTGCCGGCAAACAGGCGCCCCTCTTGCTGCAAATAGCCGACCCGCTCGGCCAGCACCGGCTTGGACACATGGGCCAGATCAAGCCCGTCGATGCGGACCAAGCCCGTCTGCGGCTTGTACATGCCACTGAGCAAACGCAGGAAGGTGGTCTTGCCCGCGCCTATGGGACCGAGCACGCCGATCTTCTCGCCGGGCTGAATCTGCAACTCGGCTATCGCTAGCGCCTGGCCCTGACCATAGCTGGCAGCGACCTTTTCAAAGCTGTAATGGCCCTTGATGGTCTGCGGTGCGATCGCCTGCTCCTGACCGTGATGGTCATCCTGCAGAGACCAGATGCGATCAAGCCCTTGCAAGGCAGTGCGGGTATGGGCCCACTGGATCAGGCGATCCGGCAGGGCGGCCACCGGGCCAAGTACTCGGCCCGAGAGGATGGAGCAGGCGATCATGGCACCCATGGTCAATTCGCCACGCGAGATTTGCATGGCGCCAGCGGCAACCATCAAGATATACGACAGCTGCTGCATGCCAGCGAGCATGAACTGGCTGTATTCACTGACCCGGCGCATCTCCTGCTCGACATCACGCGCCTCATCGGTGGTGCCTATCCAGCGCGAGAGCATGCGCCAGCCGCTTTGGCCCGACTTGATGGTTTCGGCGCCTTCGACCGTCTCCACCAGCAAACCCGTCTTGAAGTTGCTGGCCGCATTGGCCTTCTTGCTCAGCGCGTCGACCCGGCGGCGAAAGAACAGGCCCAGGGAGAGCGAGACCACAAAAAATACCAGAGGGATCAGGGCCAGCCAGCCGCCCACCCAAAAGATGACCAGCAGGAACAGCAAGGCGAACGGCACATCAATCATGACGTGCGAGGTAACCGCCGTCAAAAAGCCGAGTACCGTCTCATAGCCTTTGAGCTGCGCAGCCAGCGAGCCGACGCTGCGAGGCAGCTGGTCGAGCCGGATGGACAGAAAGCGGCTGTAAACCTCACGAGCGAGCTTCTGATCGACATGGTCGACCAA
>JBILDR010000351.1:0-8562 GCA_044352515.1 Polaromonas sp. | reverse complement strand
CGCTGAGCGAGCTGACCAGGCTATCAGCACCGCCTGCTGCGGTGATGGTGACCGTGGGTGCGACAGTGTCAACCGCAAAGGTGAACGCAGATGAAACACCCACATTGCCCGCCGCGTCGGCCTGCCGCGCAGTAACCAACTTGCCGTTGCCTTGCTGCAAGGTGGTGAAGTTGGGGTCGGTGAGCGTGTAGTTCCAGACGCCGCTGGCATTGGCCGTGGTCTGCCCCAACAAGGTGGCACCGCTATAAATCTCGACCACTCGGCTGGCTTCGGCCGTGCCGCTGACCAGGTTATCGCCAGACGCTGTGCTGGCCAGGCTATCAGCACCGCCCACGGCGGTAATGGCCACGGTGGGTGCCAGGGTATCTACCGCGAAAGTAAACGCCGATGATGTGCCCACATTGCCCGCCGCATCGGCCTGGCGCGCAGTGATGGATTTGCCGCTGCCTTGCTGCAGGGCGGTGATGTTGGCTTCGGTGAGCGTGTAGTTCCAGTCGCCGCTGGCGTTGGCGGTGGTCGTTCCCAACAAGGTGGCACCGCTGTAAACCTCCACCACGCGGCTGGCCTCGGCATTGCCACTGAGCAGGTTGTCGCCACTGAGTGAGCTGACCACACTGTCGTCACCACCGGCTGCGGTGATGGTCACGGCGGGTGCCAGAGTATCGACCGCAAAGGTGAATGCAGACGAGGTGCCCAGATTGCCCGCTGCGTCGGTCTGACGCGCGGTGATGAGTTTGCCGCTGCCTTGCTGCAGCGTAGTGATGTTGCCCGCAGTCAGCAAATAGCTCCAGGCACCGCTGCCGTTGGCAGTGGTGCTGCCCAGCAGGTTGCTGCCGCTGTAAACCTCCACGAGGCGGTTGGCTTCGGCCGCGCCACTAACCACGTTGTCGCCGCTGAGCGAGCTGACCAGGCTATCAGCACCGCCTGCTGCGGTGATGGTGACCGTGGGTGCGACAGTGTCAACCGCAAAGGTGAACGCAGATGAAACACCCACATTGCCCGCCGCGTCGGCCTGCCGTGCAGTAACCGATTTGCCGCCGCCTTGCTGCAAGGTGGTGATGTTGGCGTCGGTGAGCGTGTAGTTCCAGACGCCGTCCGCTGCAGCAATGACGCTGCCCAGCAGGTTGCTGCCACTGAAAACTTGCACCATGAGGCCGGCATCAGCGGTACCGCTGACCCGATTGTCGCCAGGAGCGGTACTGGCCAGGCTGTCCAAACCACCCACAGCGGTGATGGATACGACGGGTGGCTGGGTATCGACCGTAAAGGTAAACGCAGCCGATGAACCCACATTGCCTGCCGCGTCGGCCTGGCGAGCTGTGACGGATTTGCCGCCGCCTTGCTGCAGGGTACTGATGTTGGCCGGCGTGAGCGCGTAGCTCCAGCTGCCGTCTGCGGCTGCGGTGGTGCTGCCCAGCAGGTTGATTCCGCTGTAAACCTCCACTTGGCGGCTGGCCTCGGCAGTGCCACTAAGCACGTTGTCGCCACTGAGTGAGCTGACCACACTGTCGGCTCCGCCAACGGCAGCGACTCGCACAGTGGGCGCCAGGGTGTCTACCGCGACGGTTACGGCGGTGTTGGTGGTACCGGCATTGCCAGCCACGTCGGCCCAGGTGCCCACAGAAAAACTGATGGTCGCAGATGCGGTGTTGGCCGGCGGCGTCAAGGTGGCCTCGTAGACCAGTCCATTGCCCCCCTTGGCGGAGAAGGCCGTCAGATTGCCGCTGCTGGGAGTCAGTGTTGGCAGAGTCGCCGGCGCTTCGGAGAAGGTCAGTGTAATAACGGCGTCGTCGCCAATGTTCAGAAGGTTATCGTCGGTGGCCAGAGAAACAGTGGGCGCAAGGTTATCGACGACCAGGCCAGAGAGCACCACAGACCTGGCCGACTCGAGCCCGCCCGAAGCCTGCGAGGCCGTCAAGCTGTAGGTTTGACCGGTCGCCAAGGCGGCCAGCGTGCTGGCGCCCAGCGTGACGCCGGCCGGAGCATCGCCCAACTTGACTTGCACCAAGCCTGCGCTCAAGTCGGCGCTGGAAATGGTCTTGACCGCCACGAGCACATCCGAGCCGCCCGTGGCTTGGGCGTAGAGCCGGATTTGGTTATCGACCACCGCACCCGTGTTGGCCAGGCTGATGCTAAAGCTGGGTGCGGTCAGGCGGGTGATGTTGTCGTTCGACGAGGCGCCGGTATCACTGGAGGCCAACAAATCGGGCGCGCCAGGCGCTCCGGGCAATACGGTGATTTCGGTGCCGCTGACCGTCGCAGCGCCCAACCAACTCTTGGCCGCCGCCGAAGTGGGCAACACGATGCCACGAACGCCCTGGGCAGTTTCGTAGTACAGCGTGGTGTCGGCGGGGTCAAACCAGGCTTCCGTGGCTGAGCTAAAGACGGTGTCGGGAGTAAGTGCGCCCAGCCAGCTCAGCCCGGTGGGCAGTACCACCACGTCGCCCACCTCCAGGTCGGTGATGCGGTCCATGGCGCTGGTGCCTTGGCTCAGCAGACCGGTATCGGTGGCCGCGAAGACGAAGCGGTCGGCACCCGCGCCACCCGCTAGGGTGTCTGCGCCCTCGCCACCGATCAGAGTGTCGGCGCCGGTGCCGCCTTCAAGGATATTGGCAGCAGCGCTGCCGTTGAGCACAAAATTGCCGGTGCCGATGACGCGTGCACCCTCGACGCCGCTGAGCGTGCCGTTGGTCCACACCGAGGCCGACAAGGTGCCACCGGTAGTACCCTGGATTTCCAGCATGTCGCTGGCCGACGTGGCATCAGTTGATGCGCTCCAGCCAGTGCTGCTGTTGAAGGTCGCCAAGCCACCAAAGATGCGCAAATTAGTGGGGCCCTGGGCCAACTGCGCCAGCGTGACCCTGAAGGCATCAGAACCGCCACCGCCAACCAGCACGTCCACGCCTGAAGGCAAGGCCGCGGTATCGACGCCACCGCCGGCAATGACATCATCTCCCGAGGATCCAATGAGGGTGTTGGCCGACATGCTCCCGCTGCTCACGCCAGTCAGGGTGAGCCTGCTGCCGCTGCTGCGAAGCACATCGCTGGCATCGATATTGACTGCGCGGAACAGATTGCTCACGCTGATGCGGCCGGCCTCGGTGGCCACCAAGGCCGAGGCCAAGTCGGCCGTGACATTGCTTGCACCCGGCGAACCCACCAGCTTGAGCGTACTGGCGTCGACAGACGCAAACGGAGCCGCCACCAAAGCCACCGCCACCTGAGCAATGGCTGCAGGCAGGTTGGCCGGGGTGACGGTCAGCGATTGACCTTCATTAAAAACCGAGACATCCACCGTCCTAGACCCGGTGGTAAAGGCAGACAAAACTTGCGCGCCACGCAGCACCGACTCGTATCCCGAGGTGGCCCGCGCGGTGCTGGAGGTCAAGGTCAGCGTGTCTGTGTTCTCGCCCGAAATCACAATGCCCGCAGCGGCAGCAGCCGTCTTGGCAGCGTCGGACAACATCAGTCGATCTGCAAAACCTGTGGCTGTAAAAGTCTGGGCACTGTTGAGTTTGAGAACCACACCGCCCAAACGGGTGCTGTCCACGTCAGCCAGGCTGGCGCTCGGCGCCAGCAGGGTCGCGACAGGGGCAGAGTAACCGCTGGACACAAGCACTGAGCCGATGGCCACCACGCTGGCGTTGATGCCGTCGTTTTGCAGGCCATTGAGGTCCAGCACCGGGGCGTCGTCCTCCGGGATGACCTTCAAGGTAATGGTTTGTGGCTGTGTGCCGGTCGCGCCCGCAGCATCGGTCAGCGCCACCTGCACCTGGCGGTCAATGGCCGAAGGGGCAGCCGACAAATTCTGGTAGGTCACCGAGCGCAGCAAGGACTGATAGGTCGCGATGCTGGCCTGCCCGCTGAAGGACAGTACACCGGAGGCCACATCAAAGCTGCTGATGATCCCGCTGGGCAATGTCATCCCGGGGGCCAGGAGGTCCTCACCCGCCCGGTAGCCCACTGTAAAGCGCACGGTTGCCGAAGCCATGAGGCTGTCGGTGCCGTCCGGGTCGGACAGCGTGAGTGCGCCAGAGAGCGTGGTGCTGGCAGCCGTTTTGGTCAAGGAACTCGATTCGGTGAAGCTGGCCGATACCGCTGATGGCAGCACCTGTGGCGCGTCGTTGACAGATTGCACCTGCACCGTGCGCGACTGAGCCAGGCTGGTGGCCGTGGCTGAAGCACTGCCATCAGAGACGGTAATGCTAAAGCTGCGCGTGCCGGTAGCCAGGTCGTCGCGAGCGTTGTTGAACACCACTTTCTGCAGAACTTGCCGGTAAACAGCGCTGGTGGCGGGGCCGGAGATGGTCAGATTACCGTCGGCATCGAAAGACTTGCTCAGGGTGGTTCCCGTTAGGTCAACATCCAGGCTATCGCCAGTCACCTTACCGGCGGCAAAGCTCACATTGGCCGAGGCCATGTCGGTGGAATCGACGTCGGTGATGGACAGCGAAGGCGCGATCGCGGCACCGGCGGTGGTGTTCTCCACAAAGCTCACCGCAGCGGGCGACAAGAACAAAACCGGCCGATCATTGACGGGGGTGATAGCCACCGTGACCGTCGAGGCCACCGAGTTCAAGGTGCTCAGTACCGGGTCCACCACCACATAGGTGATTTGCGCGTCAGCGTTGCGGTCGGCGTCAGGGGTAAAGCGAACCGAGACGCCACCGGCACTGAGGCTCAACAAGCGGCCGGCAGCGCCAAGAGCAATGGCACTGCCATCGACCGCAGTCAGCGTACCGCCCGTGACCGACATGATGCGAATTTGCTGGGGCGTCGGGCCATCGGGGTTGGACAGCGTGGGAGGCGCCAGTACCAGGTTGGTGGCGGTGTCTTCGTTCACCCCGGCCAATGAGAAAGGACCACCGGCTGAAGGCGCCTCGTTGTCAACCAGCGTGATGGTCAGGGTCTTGGCGGCCGCCGCATTCACACCGTCACTGACACTCAGGGTCAGGGTCGGTGGACTGGGGTTGGTCGGGGCCGAGGTATAGGTCACGGCCGACAAGGCGGTTTGCAAATTGGCCGGGCTGCCCGAGAGGATCACACTCGATGCGGTCTGCCCGCGCAGCACCACCCCAGAAGGCAAAGTAGTCGGCATGCCCAGCGCACCTGCACTGGTGGTGAGCGTGACAGTGACGGAGGCGCTGTCAGGGTCCTGAACCGAAAAGCCCGACAAGGGGGTAGAGACGCCGATCTTGGCGGAATACTGAGTGGGTACGGTGGCCGAAGGAGGCGCGGCAGCCACCTTCAGGGCAATGGTGCTGGGTGTCTCCAGGGTAAGCGCGTCGTTGTCGCTCACCGCTACGGTCACGCTGGCCGAGGTGCGGCCAGCAAGCGCGGTGAAATAAAGCTGGCCCAGCGCAGCATTCACGTCGGACTTGAGGCCCTCGAGCACCCAGGTGCTACCGGATTTGTTGACATACAGGCCGCTGGTGCTGCCCAACTCAAGGCTGCCGTTGGCGCTGTCGAGCGAGACCCGCAATACGTCCGAATCCACGTCGGAGACGGTGATGGGCGCAAGCGCCGAGCGGGTGGCGGCCACCACGTTCTGGCTGGCCGTGACAGCCAAGATGGCGGGGTTGTGAATAACCACCGGCACATCGATCGTGCCCACCACATTGCGCCCCTGCGGCGTCACGTCCAGATGAATTTGGGCGACCGTCTGACCCGCATTGGCCTTCAACTGCAAGGACGCCAGCTGGGCATTGACCTGATCGAGCGTACCCGTGAAGGTTTGAGTGCTGGCGTAGTTGACACTGTCCAGGCTGATCTGCCCCTGTGTGGCCGAAGCCTTGACGGTCAGAATCGTCGAAGGGTTAAAGTAATTGACCGACAGGCCCGACACCGTCGACGCCATGCCAGCAGCGGCATCGATAGTTGCCGGCGCGGTGACCACCGGGGTATTGGGGTCGTCATCGAGCAAAGCCAGCAAAACGGAGCCATTCGAGGCGACATTGCCGCTGGCGTCCGAGAACTGTGAGTTACCGTAGACGTCAGAGACGACCAGGGTCAACAACTCGTCCGGGTTGTCGACCGCGTTGTTGGCCAGACGAATGGAAACGGTCTTGCTGGTCTCATCAGGGCCGAAGGTAAGCTCTCCGGTTGGCAGCTTGCCATTGGCATTGACAAAGCGGTCCGCCGTCAGGGTGCTCGAGCCTTTGATCTCATAGCGCAGCACCACCGTGCCATCAAGACCGCCGGAACGGTTGATGGTGAAGGTGACGGTGCGGTCTGACCCGTCGTTGGCACCTTCGTACACGTATGGAACGAAGGAAGTGGTATCGGTCGTGGCGTTAGAGGACACCACAAAGCGCGAGGGCACGATGGGGCCGACGATTGCATGATCGGCCAGATACTTCAGGCCTTCGTCGTTGGTGGGGTCGTCATTGAGCAGCGTCGTGAGGGTGGACGCATTTGCCCCCCCGAGGTAGGCCTCCAAAATGGCCAGGACCTCGTCGCCCTGCACCACCTGCTGCACCTGCACCACTTTGCGCAAAATCGCCACAGCGTCTTTGGCATCGTCACCACTGCCATTGATGGTAGCTGTGGGCTCAGCCCAGATCAGGGCATTGGCCTTGGCAATCACCGCGGCCAGATTGTTGGCTTGCGTCGGCGTCAGCTGGGTCTGGGTGATTCCCAAGCCGGTTGCTGCGCCTTGCAAAATCGCGGACACCGCCGCCCCATCTGCGAGCAGGGCCGATACGGTGGCCGAGGGCGAATCGGCCAACGCCTTGGCCACCGCACCCATCATGGCCACGCTGGTGACGGTGGTGGCTTGGGTAGGAGCAATGGCGTGGAGGATCTCGCCGCCCACGTCAGAAAGCGTCGCCAACATGGCCGCTTGCTTTTGATAGGCTACCGCATCGAGCTTGGCGCTTTGAGCCAGGGCCGAGCTACTGTAGCTCGATACGCTGATCGATGCCTCGCGGAAGGCGTCGTAGCTGCTCAGAGCGATTTTGGGGGCGCCGGCACCGTTGTTCGCGAGGCTATCCCAAAGACCCATGGCCTTGGCGACGGCCGCCTCGGCAGTTGTGGTCAGCGTTTGGAATTCGGCAATGGCTCCCGCGGTAGTTTGGGTGGCGGTGTAGTCCCTGAACGAGGAAACTTGAGGGTCAAAGTCGACGTCGTCGGTGTTCTTGTAGACAAAGTATTTGACTTCGCCTCGGCTTTGGAAACGCGCAATCAGCGTGCTGACCGGATTGATGACGGTATAGCCTTCCGGCGCTTCATACTGAACCGAAAACGGCTGGCCGGTGGAAATATCTTCACCACCACGCATGATGAGGTGGCCACTGCCGCCCGGAATAGAAAACGCGCCAGCACCCACGGAGCCGCCAATGGCTTCTCCCAGATTGGCCTGGTTGTCGTTGTTGCGATCGACAAAGACCAGCACGTTAACCAGGTAGCCGTCCACCGCAGAGCCAGCCACTGCGCCGTTGACGTTTACACCGGGGTAATTAAGCCCAAGCGCCAGGGAGCGACCATTGTTAGAGCTACTAGGAATGATCGAATTGCCGGCCACATCGGTGATCGTGCTGCCGCTTGGAAGCTGCAGAGCAGACAGCGTCACGCCGTTGGCATCGAGGTCACCCGACTGCACCACGTACTTGAAACTCAGTGCCGAACTGGCAACGTTGGGGTCAGCCGGTTGAACGTAGTCGGCATAGCGCAGTACGGTGCTACCCGAATTGCCGTCAAGCGTGATCGAAATGCGCGGCCTGGAGGCGGTGAAAGAAACCCTCAGAGGCTCGCTGGCCTGCAGCACGAAGGTAAGTTCCTGCCCCAGGCTGTAGGTACTCGCGAAGGGACCAGATATGGTCTGAATGGTTGGCGCCACAGCGTCAACAACGAGTCGAGACTGGTAGGTGGTGACCGCTTCGTTACCGGCGGCGTCCACCACCTTGACCCCAATGTCGCCAACGTTGTAGGTTCCCGAAGCCAGATTAATGGTGCTCGCGGTGCGGTCGCTGGTCTCCCAGTTTCTTGCAACCGGATCCCACAGGTAGTAGGACGCAGCTTGACCGATGGTGAGAACCGCTTCCCGGGTGATGCCGTCGCTGCTGCTGACCCCGGAGTCCTCCGCCGGGCCAGAGATGGTCGCCGCAGCGGGCGCGGTCGTATCAACGGTGATCGAGGAGGCGTTTTGCGCAAAAGAGCCCGTCTGCACATTACCGGCAGCGTCTGTCTGCCGTACTCGAACAGCGCCCACCGCATAAGTGTTGGGCTGCAAGGTAAAACTGGTGCCAGAACCCTGGGTCCACGATGACCCACTGTTGATGCTGTACTCCCAGCTTGCACCGACCTCCAAATCACTGACTTCCACCAACCCTTGGTTGGTGATGCCATCGCTGGCCGATGAACCTGTGTCGCTGGCCAGTTGCAAAGCTCCCGCGGTCGGCGCCGTGGTGTCTACGGTGTAGTTGCTCGCGTTAGTGGCCAGGCTTTCTGAGTTGCTCGCGTTAGTGGCCAGGCTTTCTGACTGGACGTTGCCTGCACGGTCAATTTGTCGCACCAGCACGGCGCCGGCGGCGTAGCTGCCCGATGTCAGGCTGAAGCTGCTGC
>JBILDR010000021.1:0-27387 GCA_044352515.1 Polaromonas sp. | reverse complement strand
TGCTTAGAAAATTCAGCCGCCTGGGTTTGGCCGCAGTCTGCAGCCTTCGCAGCGTTAACCCCCGGCCGGTGCGTCGGGCCTGGCGCAGCGGCATGAGCCGCGCCCTCGCGGCGATGCGGTTTTGATTTTGTGGGAGCGCCGCCCTCGGCGCGATGCGGCGCCTGATCAGGCGCAGCAATGTTCAGAGCGCATCGAAGCAGGGCGCACGGATGGGCACTGCGCCGCTCGTGTCCCCCGCCTCGGCTAGCGCCTCGGCTCCTCCTTGACCTCGCTTCGCAGCGCCCACCCGCACGCCCTTGGGTTTTTCAAGTGCTTCGCTCGCTGCGTAGAGGACTCTTGCACCGGCCGCTACCCAGGCCCTTGTAGGAGTAGCCCTGCGGCGCGCTCACCGACAATCTGCGCCCGTGACCCCCATCTTGCTGCAGACCTTTCCCTTTTTCGCGCTCGTGCTCTGCGGCTATCTGGCGGCGCGCCGGCAGGTGTTGCCGCTGTCGGCGATACCCGGGCTCAACACCTTCGTGCTGTACTTTGCGCTGCCGTGCATGCTGTTTCGTTTCGGCTCGGACACGCCATTGGCGCAATTGCTGGATGGGCGGCTGGCCCTGTTGTATTTGCTGTGCGCTTTGATCATCGTCGCGCTGGCGCTCATGCTGGCGCGCAGTCGCGGCCTTGGCTGGAACGATGCGGCTTTTGGCGCGCTGGTGGCCGCCTTTCCCAACACAGGTTTCATGGGCGTGCCCTTGCTGGTGGCCTTTATGGGGCCGCAGGCGGCGGGGCCGGCCATCGTGACCTTGGTCGTCGATCTGGTGCTGGTCACCTCGCTGTGCATCGCGCTGTCGCGCCTGGGCGGGGCTGATCGCCACGGCGCAGGCCGGGCCGCACTGCAGGCGCTGCGCGGCGTGGCCGCCAATCCGCTGCCCTGGGCGGTGCTGCTGGGCGCGCTGGCCTCGGCCCTGGGCTGGCAGCCGGTAGCGCCTTTGCTCAAGACCATCGGTTTGCTGGCCGATGCCGCATCGCCGGTGGCCCTGTTCACCATGGGTGCGGTGCTGGCCCGTTCGCACCTGACCAGCAGCGCCAGGAGCGCCAATGTCGCGGGTGCCGGGTTGGCCTGGCGCGAAGAGGTGGGCGTGGTGCTGCTCAAGCTCTTGGTGCATCCGCTGCTGGTGGCCTCTGCGGGCGCCCTGCTGATGGCCGCCGGCTGGGGCCTGAGCGCGCAGGCGGTGACGGTGGCCACACTGGTGGCTGCGCTGCCCAGCGCCAGCAATGTGGCGCTGCTGGCCGAGCGCTTTGGCGCCAACACCGGGCGCATTGCCCGCATCATCCTGTGGTCGACCGCGCTGGCCTTTCTGAGTTTTTCAGCAGCGCTGCTTTGGCTCTTGTGATCCGGGCTCAGATGCTCAAGGGGTCGACATCCAGGCCCCAGCGGATCAGCGGCTTGAAGGCGCTCTGGCGGCGCAGTTCGGCCAGCACCGGCTGCCAGGCGGCCATGAATTGCTGTAGGGCCGGCCGTGAGGTGCTTTCGAGCAGCATCTGCGCGCGCTCCACATCGGCCACCCGCTGCAGCGTCAGCGGCACCGCCGGGTAGAGGCTGACCCGCTCGCCGCCGGGCAGACCGGCCTCCTGGGCGGCCTGGGCGGCCGCGCGCAGAAAGTCCTGCGCCAGTTCCTGGCTGCGTGCGTCGGCGCGCAGCAAGGCGATGTGGCCGAAGGGCGGTAGCCCAGCTGCCTGCCGGGCCTGCAGCTCGCTATCGGCAAAGCCGGGATAGTCGCCGCGCTGCAGGGCTGCAAACAAGGGGTGACGCGGGTGAAAGGTCTGCACCCACATCTGGCTGCGGCTGCCTTGTTCGGCTTTGCGGCCAGCGCGCCCGGCGGCCTGCATCAAGAGTGCAAACAGCCGTTCGGGCGCACGAAAGTCGCTGGAAAACAAAGAGCCATCCGGGTTGACGGCGGCCACCAGGGTGATGTTGCGAAAGTCGTGCCCTTTGGTGATCATTTGTGTGCCCACCAGCACATCGACCTGGCCTTCATGCACCTGATCGAGCTGCGCTTGCAACTCGCCCTTGCCGCGGGTGCTGTCGGCGTCGATGCGGCCAACTTTAATCGGCGAGCCGTCGGGCCGGCGCAGGTCGGACAGCAGCAGTTGCACATGCTCTTCGAGCTTTTCGGTGCCGCGGCCCACCGCCGCCAGATCGACATTGCCGCAGTCGGGGCAGCCGCGCGGCACCGGGTCGGCGTAGCCGCAGTGGTGGCAGCGCAGACTGCGGTCGAGTTTGTGAAACACCCGGTGCGCGCTGCAATGCGGGCATTGGCTTTTCCAGCCGCAGTCGTGGCAGGCCAGCACCGGCGCATAGCCGCGGCGGTTGAGAAAGATCAGCGACTGCTCGCCGCGGCCCACCCGCTCGGCCATGGCCTGCAGCAAGGGCGGGGCCAGCACGGCACCGCGGGGCTGCTGGCCCATGTCGACCAGCTTGACCTCGGGCCCGCTGTCGCCCGCCGCAGCGCCGATGCGCCGGCGCATGTCCAGCCGCAGATAGCGCCCGCTCAGGCAGGCTTGCCAGCTCTCCATCGAGGGCGTGGCCGAGCCCAGCAGCACTCGGCAGCTGCGCTCGCTTGTGGCGCCTGGAGCTCCTGCCTGCGCCGCCAGCCGCTGGCTCTCCAGCCGGGCGCGGTAGATCGCCAGGTCGCGCGCGGAATAGCGCGCCCCTTCCTGCTGCTTGTAGCTGGGGTCGTGCTCCTCGTCGACCACAATCAGCCGCAGCCCTGGCAAGGAGGCCAGCACCGCCATGCGGGTACCCAGCACCACCCGGGCCTGCCCGCTGTGCGCGGCCAGCCAGCTCTTGAGCCGTTGCGCCGGGCTCAAACCGCTGTGCAGTGCCACCACCCGGCCGGCGCCCAGGTGGGCAAAGCGGTCCTGCAGCCGCTGCTGCAACTGCGGGGTGAGGTTGATCTCGGGCACCATCACCAACACCTGGGCCTGCTCATCGGCTTGCAGCACCTCTTCGGCGGCGCGCATATAGACCTCGGTCTTGCCGCTGCCGGTGGCCCCGAACAGCAGCGCTGGCTTGTCGGCTCCGGCAAAGCCCTGCAAGGCCGCTTCCTGCTCCTGGCTCAGCGTGGGTCGCTCGGGCGCTGGCCCGGCCTGGTCGTCGCCGGCGCTCTTGCGCTTGAGGCGCCGGGCCAACTGCAAGGCATCGAGCTCGCGCAGCTGTGGCGGCAGCGCCGCCAGTGCCACCTCGCCCAGGGAGCGCTGGTAATAGCCGGCTGCAAAGCCGATCAGGGCGCGCCAGCTGGCAGACAGCTCGGCGATGCCTTCCAGAGTCCCGCGGACTGTTTTGGCCTTGTCCTGCGCCAGTGTCCCCGCATCGGCGCGCACCGCCCAGACCACACCCAGCACCTCGCGCCGGCCCAAAGGCACGCGTACCAATTGCCCGGGCGAAAGCGCTGACTCACTTTCATAGGTCAGTGGCCCGGCCACGCTGCTGTGGGCCGGGGTGGCAACGACGATGTCCAGCCAGAAACTCATGGTTGAGTGGGGATTTTTCCCGTTTCACCTTCGCAAGTTGAGCTAAGTGCTTGATTTAACACAGCCTTTACATCTGTCCAGTGTTCTTGTGGATAACTTTGTTGATAGCTTGCCTCGGCCGCGCTGCAAGCCTTGTAAATCAAGGGCTTGCTTGGATTGCACGGAAAATCGGCAAAAACACAATCTCTATAAAAATCAAGCACTTAGCAACGCTATGCCTTTTATAGCGAGCCTTGTTGGCGAAGCGGCTTCTTGCCGCAGCGCAACACGAATTTTGTGCATAAGTTGCACCGCGGGGGCTAATTTCATGCTAGGGCGCGGTGCCCTTTGGCCCGGCTTGCCTGGCTGACCGGGCCACGCGCGGGCCGGTCAGCCAGCTCTTTAGCGGACCGCGCGCAGCGCACGCGAATGCGTGTGCACCGCCTCGACCAGCGCCTGTACATGCTCGGGCGGGGTGAACTGGCTGATGCCATGGCCCAGGTTGAAGATATGGGTCGGCCCAGTTTGGCTCCTGTCGGTATGCGGCGTACCAAAGCTGTCGAGCACGCTGCGCACCTGCTCGGCAATGGCTGCCGGCGGTGCAAACAGCACGTTGGGGTCGATATTGCCCTGCAGGGCCTTGCCGGGCCCGCCCACCGATCCACCGACCTGCGCGCGCGCCCGTCCCAGGTTGACCGTCCAGTCCAGGCCCAGCACCTCACAGTCGAGGTCGGCCATCTCCGGCAGCCACAGCCCGCCGCCCTTGGTGAACACGATGCGCGGGATCAGCGTGCCCTCGTGGCTGCGCTTGAGCTGAGCCAGCACCCTGCGGGTGTAGTCCAGGCTAAAGCGCTGAAAAGCCCCATCAGCGAGCACGCCGCCCCAGCTGTCAAAGACCATCACCGCCTGCGCACCGGCTTCAATTTGTGCGTTCAAGTAAGCGGCCACCGCGTCGGCATTGATCGCCAGGATACGGTGCATCAGGTCTGGCCGGCCGTACATCAGGCTCTTGACCAGACGATAGTCGTCCGAGCCACCGCCTTCGACCATGTAGCAGGCCAGCGTCCAGGGGCTGCCAGAAAAGCCGATCAGCGGCACCCGGCCATTGAGCGCCCGGCGGATCGAGGTGACCGCATCAAACACATACTGCAGCTTGTGCATGTCGGGCACGGCCAGTGCGGCGACGGCCGCCTCGTCACGCACCACCTTTTCAAATTTGGGCCCCTCGCCTTGCGCAAACGACAGGCCCAGGCCCATCGCATCGGGCACGGTCAGGATGTCGGAAAACAAAATCGCCGCGTCGAGCTTGTAGCGCTCGAGCGGCTGCAGCGTTACCTCGGTGGCGTAATGAACATTGGTGGCCAGCCCCATGAAGCTGCCCGCCTTGGCCCGCGTGGCGCAGTACTCGGGCAGGTAGCGGCCCGCCTGGCGCATCAGCCATACCGGGGTGTGCTCGGTGGCCTGGCGCAGGCAGGCGCGCAAAAAGGTGTCGTTTTGCAAAGGGGCAAAGCTCATGGAAGGACCGTTTCGTGTGGAGCTAAAGTTGACTGGCATTATCGGGCTTTGATGCGGGCCGTGGCCGAGCCCATGGGCCCAGGCCTCGCTGCGCCTGGTCGCCTGCGTGTCAGCGCAGCGGCCAAGCCTTGTTGGCGGGTAGGCGGCTGCCAGGGCGCCGCCTGCTGCTCAGAGCCCGGCCTTGGGGCTTTTAGCCCAGGCTGGACTGCATTTGGCCGCCAGCCACCGCCTTGTGGTCGATCTTGATGCAGCGGTCTTGCAGGGTCACCAGGCCGGCCTCGGCCGCCTTATGCACTGACTCGTCGTCGCGGATGCCCAGCTGCAGCCAGACGGCGCGTGCGCCTATGGTGAGCGCTTCGTCCACGATGGGCGCGATGTCTTCGCTGTTGCGAAAGCAGTTGACCAGATCGATGCGCTCGTGCTGGGCGGCCTCGCTCAGGCTGGGGTAGGCCTTCTCGCCCAGCACCTGGTCGGCATTGGGGTTGATCGGGATGATGCGGTAGCCGCGTGACTGCATGTATTGGGCCACGTCAAAGCTGGCGCGGTGGGGCTTGGGTGAGAGTCCAACCACCGCAATGGTGCGGCAGTTGCTGAGCACCCAACTGACGCGCGCGGCGGTCGAGCTGGGCCCGGATGGCTTGGGCATGTTTGTCTCCTTGGGCGCCGCCTGGCGCCTGCTGCCTCGAGTTTGTTCTTTTTGCCGGGGCGGGCGAGCCCCAGCCCCGAATTTACAGCTTGGACAGGGCTTGGCGCAACTCGCCCACGCTCAAAATCTCTGAAAGCAGCACCGGCGGCCGCCCCGGCGCGTAGAGGGCGTAGACCGGCACGCCGGCGCGGCCGAGTTCGGCCAGCGCGGCGGTGACCGCGTTGTCGCGCTGGGTCCAGTCGGCGCGCAGCAGCGCCACCTGGCGCGCCTGCGCGTCGGCCAGCACTGCTGGGTGCGTGAGCACGGTCTTCTTGTTGTACTGGCAGGTGATGCACCAGGCGGCGGTGAAGTCCACCAGCACAGGCCGCCCCTGCGCAGTCAGTTGCTGGACCAGGCCGGGCCGCCAAGCCTGCCAGGGACCGTCGCTGCTGGCTGTGGCTGGGGCGGTGCTGCGCACCACCTGGGGCGCAGCCCACCACAGGCCGCCGGCCAGGGTCAGCAGGGCCAGGGCGCTGCCGACGCGCCGGCCGCGCCCCTGCAGGCCCAGGGTCCACAGCAACAAGGCCATCAGCAGCAGCACCACCATCAGAGCGGCGACGCCGTCGATGCCGCTTTGCTGCCCGAGCACCCACATCAGCCAGATCACGGTGGCCAGCATAGGGAAGGCCATCACCTGTTTGAGGCGCAGCATCCAGGGCCCGGGCTTGGGCAGGGCGCGGCCAAGCGCGGGCACTGCGCTGATGAGCAGGTAGGGCAGGGCCATGCCCAGGCCCAGCACCGCAAAAATGGCCAGCCCCTGCCAGGCTGGCAGGCTCAGCGCAGCGCCCAAAGAGGCGCCCATGAAGGGGGCGGTGCAAGGCGATGCAATGGCCACCGCCAGCACGCCCGACAAAGCCGCATCGGCCGCCGGGTGGCGCCATTGCAGCGTGGCGAGCCGGCCCGGGGCCAGCTGGGTGAATTCAAACAGGCCGGCCAGGTTCAGTCCGATCAGGGTAAACAGGACAGCCAGAGCCGCCACGATGGCCGGGTTTTGCAGCTGAAAGCCCCAGCCCAGCTCTTGGCCGCCGGCGCGCAAGGCCAGCAGCAGCGCGCCGAGCGCAACAAAAGACAGCAGCACGCCGGCGGTGTAGGCCAAGCCCTGCTGCAGCCGGTCGCCGCGCTGCTGCGAAAAGCCCAGCGCCTTGATGGCCAGCACCGGGAACACGCAGGGCATGAGGTTGAGAATCAGCCCGCCAAGCAGCGCGCCCAACAAGGCCAGCAGCCAGCCGGCACCGCCGGGCTCGCTCTGGGGCGGGCGCTGGGCTGCTTCCTGGGCGGCGGCCTTGAGTGCGGCCTCCAGCGTGGGCGGCAGGGTGGCGGCGGCCGCCGGCGCCGGCCAGCGGCCGCTGACTGGTGCATCGATGCGCCAAGCGCGCCCATCGGGCAGCGCCAGCACCAGGGGCAGGCGGCTGGGTCCCTCGCTGCGCAGCTTGGACAGCGGCACCTGAGCCTTCCAAAGCGCACCTTCCCAGTTTTGCTGCCAGGCGCCTGCCGTCTCGATGATGGCTGCCGTCTCTGCGAACAGCTCGAGCTTGCCGCCTCTGGCCTCGGCCGGCAGGCCGGCCACGGCGATGTGCAGCACTTGCTCGCGCACCTCAATGCGGCTGTCGCCAGCAGACAGCTCGCGCGGCTGCGCCGCCAGCGCCGCTTCAAACACCGCGCCATGGCTGGCGGTAGAGCTTTGCGTGGGCAGGCTCAGCACAAACTGTCCGTCTTGTGGGATGCATTCGCGCCGGCACACCAACCAGCTCGCTTGCAGCCGCAGCTCAAGTTGGTCGGCCTTGAAGCTGTCGGCAATGCGCAGGGGCACCGGCAGGAGCACCGTACCCTCGTACCCGTAGTTGGCCAGCTCGCCCAGCGGGAATTTCTTCGGTGCCGGCCAGGCGATGTCGCCGGCCTGCACGCCCGCAGGTAGCGTCCACTGCAGCGTGGTCGGCAGACCCGAGTCGCCCGGGTTTTTCCAGTAGGTGTGCCAGCCGTCCTGGTGGGTCAGCCGCAGGCCCAGCCAGACGCTGCGGCCAGGGCCTATGCCCTGCGGCGCGTGGGCCAGCAACTCGGCCCGTACCTGATCGGTGATGACCACCGCCGAGCCGGCGGCCTTGCCCGCCAGCGCCGCCTGCACGCTCTGGCTGTAGGCGCTCGGCAGCATCAGCGCAGCCAGCGCGAGGGCCAGATGACTCAGAAGGGACAGCGTGCGCCGCACGCCGATTAGCCAGTGCATGGCAAGGCGCCCGACAGTCAATGGGGCGGCCAGGTGGCCTTCAGGCCAAGCTGCCAACGCTTGTTGGTCGGCTCGGTGACCGTACCGCCACCGCCATTGACGGAGTCAGACTTGTCGACCAGGGTGTAGCGCAGGTAGGGTTCTAGCGTCAGACCGCGCTCGGCCACCCAGCTGCCCTGCAGCTGCAAGTACCAGCCCGAGGACTGCTTGTTGGTGGTGTCGCGATAGGCGCCACTGACCTGGGAGAGGTAGGAGCGTTGGCGCCCATCGAGCAGAACCCCCAGGTCGAGCTGATAGCTCTGCACTTTGGGCAGCACGTCCCAGCTCAGGCTGTTTCGCCACTGCAGTGCCAGCCAGGCCGACTGGTTCAAGCGCTCGTAGCCTCTGACCGTACCGGCCTGCAGCTCGCCTCTGATGTCGGTGTAGCTGTTCTGCAAAGCCAGCCCGGTATAGAGTCCGCGGTCGGCGGTGGTGGGCATCAGCTGGTAGAGCGCCCGCACCCGAAAGTCTAAAGTTCTGCGATCGCTCAGCGTGCCATCGCGGCTGCTGTAGTCCTGCGCGCCGATCAGGCCGTCGGCCTCCAGCTGTACCCGGGGCAGGATCTGCAGATCGCTCATGCGCAGGTGCAGGCCCAGCTCGGGGCCGGTGATCTTCATGCCTATGCTGGGCTCGCTGTAGCGGCTGGCGGCGGCACTGCTGGACCATTGCAGCCGGGCCCAGGGGGCGTCTGTTGTCTGGGTTTGGGCTTGCGCCGAAAGCGCCAAAAAGCTGAGGGCGGCGGCAAGGGTAAGGGTGAGGACACGCATGGGGTAAATGCTAACCGGTCTGGGTGCGGCTGTCTGGCCTGGGCTGTAGCTGCCCTCGGGGAAAAGGGCCTTAGCGCTTGACAGGGGAAGAGGGTCCGGGGCCTTTGCGCCGGCCAGCTCTTGCAGTGAGCCCGCCGCCAGATAATCCGGCCATGCCTTTTGCCAGCGCGCCTTCTACTCCAGCGATGCCGGCGCCGCGCATTGTGCTGGCCACCCTCAACGCCCGCTTCATCCATGCCAGCTTGGGGCTGCGTTGCCTGCTGGCCAATATGGACAGGCATGGCCGGCCCGGCCTGCGGGCGCAAACCCTGCTGTGCGAGTTCACCCTGGCGCAAAAGCCGGTTCACATTGCCGAACAATTGCTGGCCTTGCAGCCGCAGGTCATCGGCCTGGGGGTGTACATCTGGAACGCGGTGCCCACCTTGCAGTTGGTGCGCCTGCTCAAGGCCCTGGCACCCAGCATCAAGATTGTCTTGGGCGGGCCGGAAGTCAGCCACGAGGTCGAGCAGCAGGAGATCTGCCGACTGGCTGACCATGTGGTGACCGGCTGGGGCGACGTCAGCTTTCCCCGCCTGTGCCGCGACCTGCTCGATGGGCCGCAGCCGCTGATGAAGGTCATCGCTGGGGAGCAGCCCCCTTTGGCTGAGCTGAATTTGCCCTATGACGAGTACAGCGCGAGCGACCTGAGCGAGCGCCTGCTGTATGTGGAGGCCTCGCGGGGTTGCCCTTATCGCTGCGAGTTTTGCCTGAGCGCGCTGGACAAGACCGCCTGGCCCTTCGAGCTCGATGCCATGCTCGCCCAGCTGAAGTCTTTGTACGAGCGCGGCGCCCGCCAGTTCAAGTTTGTCGACCGCACCTTTAATTTGCGCATTGAGCAGGCCAGTGCCATCTTGCGGTTTTTCCTCGACCGCATGGGCGGGCCTGATGGCAGCGTGCCCGAGCGCAGCGATGTGTTCGTGCATTTTGAATTGGTGCCCGACAAGCTGCCCGATGCGCTCAAAGCCCTGATCGCGCAGTTTCCCGAGGGCTCGCTGCAGTTCGAGGTGGGCATACAGAGTTTTAACCCGCAGGTGCAGCAGCGCATTTCGCGCAAGCAGGACAACCGGCTGACCGAAGACAACCTGCGCTGGCTGCTCGCCCACAGCCGCGCCCATGTGCATGCCGATCTGATTTTCGGCCTGCCCGGCGAGACGCTGGAGAGCTTTGCCGATGGCTTTGACCGGCTTTACGCCATCGGCCCGCATGAAATTCAGCTAGGCATCTTGAAGCGCCTGCGCGGCGCGCCGATAGCCCGCCATACCGAGGCGGCCGGCATGGTCTACGACAGCGAGCCGCCGTACGCCATCTTGCGCAATGACTGCCTGGACTTCGCCACGGTGCAGAGGGTGGTGCGGCTGGCGCGCTACTGGGACTTGCTGGCCAACAGTGGCCGTTTTTCGCAAAGCCTGCGGCTGCTGCTGGCCGGGCCATCGGCCTTTGCTGCTTTTTTGCAGTGGAGCGACTGGCTTTGGCAGCGCAGCGGCAAGACGCATGAATTTGCCCACGAGGCCCTGGTCGATCTGCTGTATGAGCACTTGGTGCAAGCGCGCGCTCTGCCAGCCGAGCCGGTGATGCGGGCCCTGCTGGCCGACTACCTGGCCAGCGGCGCGCGCGGCAAGCCGCGCTGCCTGGCCGAATCACTGGCGGCCCGCGAAGCGGGGCGGGGTCGCAGCCTGAGTGCCGGCGCCGTTCAGGCAAGCCGCGCGGCCCGTCAGGCTCGCCATGCGAGTCAGGCCCAGCAGGATGCCGACCCGGCACCAAGTCCGGCTTAGTCCCAGGCCTGAGCCAGCCTGACCGTCTTCAGTGCGGTAACCTACGCCCCATGAGTGCCAAATTGCCCCGCTATTGGGCCCACCTGAAAAGTCCGGATTTCGCCCGGCTCGATGCAGCCCGCACCGTTGCGGTCCTGCCCGTGGCCGCCTGCGAGCAGCATGGCCCCCACCTGCCACTGAGCGTGGATGTCGATCTGCTCGAGGGCGTGCTCGCCCACAGCCTGCCGCATCTGCCCGCTGACGCGCCAGTGCTGATCCTGCCGACCCAGAGCGTGGGCCGCAGCATTGAGCACGAGTCCTTTGCCGGCACGCTGGGCGTGGACAGCGCCGCCTTGATCGCCCACTGGCTGGACCTGGGGCGCAGCGTGGCGCGCGCCGGTGTCAAAAAGCTGGTGCTGCTCAATGCGCACGGCGGTAATGTGTCCACCCTGGACATCGTCGGCCGGGAACTGCGGGCCCGCCATGGCCTGACGGTGTGGATGGTCCACACCTTTGGCCTGAAGCTGCCGGCCGAGGTACAGGCCCTGTTCCCCCCCGAGGAACACCGCTTCGGCGCGCACGGCGGCGACATCGAAACCTCCATGATGCTGGCCCTGCACCCCGAGCGGGTGGACATGGCGCTGGCCCGCAACTTTGCCTCCAGCAGTCAGCAGCGCGCCCAACACTACCCGGTGCTCGGCGACGGCCAGAGCGCCAAGCTGGCCTGGGCGGTGCAGGACCTCAACCCCCTGGGCGCGGTCGGCAACGCCGCCGCGGCCACCGCCGACAAAGGCCGCGCTGTGCTGCAGGCCAGCGCTCAGGTGCTGGCCCGTTTGCTGACCGAGGCCTGCGAACTGGCGCCCCTGTAAGCAGGAGCTGGGCGATGAGCGAGTTTTGCGTGGTCACCACCACCACCGACAACCCGGACCATGCCCGCGCCCTGGCCGGGCAGATCGTCGAACACCGCCTGGGCGCCTGCGTGCAGATCCAGCCCATCGAGAGCCACTATGTCTGGCAAGGGCGCCAGGAGCAGGCCAGCGAATGGCAGCTGAGCATCAAGACCCGCAGCGCGCTGTATGACACGCTGGAGCGCTTCATTCGTGCCCGCCATCATTACGAGACCCCGCAGCTGCTGTGTACCCCGGTGCTGGCCGGGCAGGCCGACTACCTGGCCTGGATCAGGCAGGAAACCCAGGGGCCGGGCCAGCAGGCTTGAGGCCCGCTCCTGAGCTGAGCTGCGGGTGCGGCTTGCGCGAGAACCCCCGCTGGCTGGGCGAGGCCTGGCTCAGCCCAGGCCTACACTGTGGGACCCATGGCCAAGCCTTCCTCGTCTTCTTCAGCACGCTCTGCCCCGCGGCCCGCTTTGCAGCCGCAGATTGCCGAGTTGCGGCCAGGCCAGTCCGTCGAGCTGCTCAAAGAGCTGCACATCCTCACCCGCGAGGGCAAGCTCAACCAGGACACGCGGCGCAAGCTCAAGCAGGTGTATCACCTCTACCAGTTCATCGAGCCCCTGCTCGACGAGGTGCATGGCCGTCAGGCGGGCCCTGTGCTGGTCGACCATGGGGCCGGCAAGTCCTACCTGGGCTTCATCCTCTACGACCTGTACTACAACGCCCGGCGCGCCGCCCGCTCTGAGCCCGGCGCTCTGGGTCGCATCATTGGGGTGGAGACGCGCAGCGAGCTGGTGCTCAAGTCGCGCGAGCTGGCGCAGCGCCTGGGTTTTGCGCGCATGGAGTTTCTCAACCTGTCGGTACAGCAGGCCCAAAGCGCTGAGCAGATGCCGGCGCAGGTGGACATCGTCACCGCCTTGCATGCTTGCGATACCGCCACCGACGACGCCATCGCTTTCGGCCTTGCGCACCAGGCCCGGCACATGGTGCTGGTGCCCTGCTGCCAGGCCGAGGTGGCCGGGGTGTTGCGGCAGTCCAAGGCCCTGTCGATCAAGCGCAGCCCCTTGGCCGAGCTGTGGCGCCATCCTTTGCACACCCGCGAATTTGGCAGTCAGATCACCAATGTGCTGCGCTGCCTGCAGTTGCAGGCTCATGGCTATGCAGTGACGGTGACGGAATTGGTGGGCTGGGAGCACTCGATGAAAAACGAGCTGATTCTGGCCAGCCGCAGCGCGCAGCCGCAGCCGGCGCAGGCACGAATGGCAGCTGAGCGGCTGCAAGTGTTGCTGTCAGAGTTCGGCCTGTCGAATCTGGATGGACGCTTTGCAGTGCCGGTCTGAGGGCTGCAGCGCCCATCTGCTCAGGCGCTGCCCTGTGCACCTGGCTCCTGCGCCCAGCGGCGCAGCACAAAGCGCTGAAGCTTGGCGTTTTCGGTGCGGGGCAGGGCGTCGACAAAGCGGATGCGGCGCGGGTATTTGTAGGGCGCCAGCCGCTGCTTGACCCAGTCCTGCAGTTCTTGCGTCAGGTTCTGCGCTGGGGGCTGGCGCAGCACCACGAAGGCCATTACCACCTGGCCGCGCTCCACGTCGGGCGCGCCGATGACCCCGCATTCGGCCACTTGTGGGTGGGTGAGCAGCACATCTTCCACCTCGGGGCCGGCGATGTTGTAGCCGGCACTGATGATCATGTCGTCGGTGCGCGATTGGTACCAGAAGAAGCCGTCCTCATCCATCAGATAAGCATCGCCGGTCAGATTCCAGCCGCGCTGCGCATAGTCGAGCTGTCGCGCATCGTCCAGGTAGCGGCAGCCGGTCGGCCCACGCACCGCCAGTCGGCCAACTTGCCCCGGCGGCAGCCTTTGGCCCTGCTCGTCAACGATACAAGCCTCGTAGCCTGGCACCACCTGCCCGGTGGCGCCAGGCCGCACCGCACCAGGTTTGCAGCCGATGAAGGCATGCAGCAATTCGGTCGAGCCCAGGCATTCGGTCATCTCGATGCCGGTGGCCGCCAGCCACTGGGCCCGGGTGTCGGCCGGCAGCATTTCGCCCGAAGAGACGCAGCGCCGCAGCGCCGGCAGGTTTTGGGCCAGCGGCGCCATCTTGCGGTAGAAGGTGGGGGCGGTAAAGCAGATGCTCGCTTTATGTTCGCGCAGGCCTTGCAGCAGCGATTCGGGCGTCCAGGACGGTTGCAGCACCGCGCAAGCACCGACCCGCAGCGGGAACACCAGTAGCCCGCCCAGGCCAAAGGTGAAGGCCAGTGGGGGCGTGCCGATGAACACATCGTCGGCGCTGGGCTCGAGCAGATGGTGCGACAGCACATCGGCGATCAGCAGCAGGTCGCGCTGAAAGTGCATGGTGCCCTTGGGCACGCCGGTGGTGCCCGAGGTAAAGGCGATCAGGGCCACGTCGTCCTGCGCGGTATCGGCCGCCGCGCAGCCGCCGCTGTGGCGGGCCATGGCCTGCTGCAGGGCGTCGTCCATGCCCGGGCCAATGGCATAGCCCAAGCTGGGGCAGGGGCGGCCCAGGCTGTCGGCTGCGCCCTGCCATTCGTCCATCAGATCGGCCTGGCAGAAGGCGCCGCCCACTTCGGCCTTGCTGGCGATGACGGCGAGCTCGCGCGCTCGCAGCAGCGGCATGGTGGTGACCGCCACGCAGCCGGCTTTGATCACTGCCAGCCAGCAGGCGGCCAGCATCGGGTGGTTGGCTCCGCGCAGCAAAATCCGGGCGCCGGTGGGCAGACCCCAGTCACTGCGGATCACCTGCACGATGCGGTCGACCTGCTCCTGCAACTGCGCATAGGTCCACACCAGGCCGGCACCGCGCAGCGCCACCCGCTGGCCCAGACCTGCGCGCACCTGTGCGTCAAGTAGCGCATCGGCGGCATTGAGCCGCGCCGGGTAGCTCAGGCCGCGCGGCGGCGCCAGTAGCTCAGGCCACTGGTCCTGCGGCGGCAAATGCCGGCGACTGAAGTCGTCGGCATGCCCCGAGGGGTGCAGGGCGCTCATGGCTGCGTTGTTGGTGCTGGGCTGCCGGAGGGCTCAAGGGCTTGCCAGGGCGGTGCGATCAGCCTGCGCTTGCCGTCCAGCGACATGCGTATGCCCGGCTCGTCCAGGGCCTCGCGGTCCCAGAGTTGGCAGGTCACCTGCTTGTGCTTTTGGTCCAGGCCTTCGCAGTAGTTGGTGTACTCGCACAGGCGCACCTGATCGCCCTGACCCAGCCAGGTCTTGAGCGCCCAGTCGGGGTCCGCCAGGCTCTGACGCGCGGTGCCCACCACATCGCAGTCGCCGGCGGCGAGCATGGCTTCGGCCATCTCGAAGTTGTGGACGCCGCCGGTGCTCACCACCGGCGTATGCAGGCCTTCCTGCTGCAGGGTATGCCGGATGCTGGCGGTGGCCTGGCGGTTACGGCCAAAGGGGCCTTGTGCATCCGATAAATACTGCGGCATGCACTCATAGCCGCTGCGGCCGGTGTAGGGATAAGCCGCCTGGCCTATGCCCGGTTGCTTGGCGTCATCGAACTTGCCGCCTCGGCTGGTCGAGAGAAAGTCCATGCCGGCGCGGGCAAACTGCAGCGCGTACCAGCGGCTGTCATCTAAGGTGGTGCCCCCGTCTATGCATTCTTCGGTGAGAAAGCGGCAGCCCACCGCGTAGTCCTTGCCCACGGCCTCGCGCACCGTACGGTAGACCTCCAGGGGCAGCCGCACCCGGCCCTCACGCGAGCCGCCGTAGCCGTCGCTGCGTTCATTGGTGGCCGACAGGAAGGAGGCCATGGTGTAGGCATGGGCATAGTGCAGCTCGACCCCGTCAAAGCCCGCGGCCCTTGCGCGCAGCGCGGCCTGGGCGAACAGATCCGGAAGTTCTTCAGGCAGTTGACGAATATGCGGCAGATGCAGGTCGTTGACCTGCTCGCGTGCGCCGTGCTGCAGGCTTTGCCAGTCGCGCGCATCGAGCAACTCCTGCCAGCGCTGCGGCCCTTGCTCAAACAAAGCCTGGCGTGCCTGTTCTGCCGGCAGGCCGCTCAGGCCGGCACGCTCAAGCAGCGCCTCACTCAGAGCCAGGTGGCGTTCGAAAAAAACCTGCGGATCCGGGCGGCGCCGTATGCGCAAGAAGTCGATCAACTGGATCAGCAAGCGGGTGTGGCCACCGCTGGCCTCGTGCACTGCGCGGGTCAGGCGCTTGAGGCCATCGATGTAGCGGTCGTCACCAATGCGCAGCAAAGGGCCGCTGGGCACATTGCGGATGCCGGTGGCCTCGATCACGATGGCGCCGGGCTGGCCTTGCGCAAAGCGCGCATACCACTGGATCACATCTTCGGTGACCTCGCCCTCTTCATTAGAGCGCCAGGGCACCATGGCCGGCACCCAGGTGCGGTGACGCAGGCTGATCGGCCCGAGTTGTACCGGACTGAACAGCCGCGATGCCTGCGCCTCTTGCTGGTTGGGTAGACGCGCGAGGGAGGGGAAAAATTTAATCCGTTCTGGAGGTTTCCACATGTATCGTTATATCCAGGCCTGAATCACGTAATCGTAACTGGCCTGGGCGTTGAACATGTCGACCCGCTGCAGGCGGATCTTCCACTGACCGTCTTGCTGCACCCAGTGGTGGCGGTAGCTGCCGCCGAAATGGCGCACCTTGTCACGGCGCACCTCCATCATCTGGAAGGCGGTGTAGGTCGACACGCTGCCGCTCTGCACCTGTTCGACCAGGGTCGTGCCCAGCAAATGGTGAGTGGCCCACTGCGCGGCCTGCGACCAGGCGTTGGGGTGCAGCAGGCGGTTGGCCCGCACCTGCATCAGCAGCTTGTCTTCGGCAAAGATCGAGGGCTGCGATTCCCAGTCGGTTTGCTCAGGCGCGGCTGGCATCCAGTACACGCCGTCTTCGGTGAACATCTCCATCCACTGGCTCCAGCGGCGCGCATCGAGCATGGCCGCTTGTTGGGCCAGCAGGACCTCCAGCTGTCGCAGCAGCGCCGGCTCGATGGTGATGTCTTGCGGGATGTAGCCGACCGCGCTTTCGCGGCTGCGGCCCATGTGGTCGGGGGCAATCGATTCTGCGCCCGTGAGCGACTGCACCGCCTCAATGATGACGCCGCTGCCCAGGGCTTGCTTGACTTCGGTTTGTGCCATGATTTTTCCTTTCAAGCCGGCTGGGCGGTAGGGGCTTTGAGCATGTAGCTGCGCCAAGCCTTGAACTGGTTGCGCATCACCACTTCTGAGGTGCCGTTGTTGGAGTAGAGGACGCCGTCTTTTTCGGTGTCGCCGCCCATATTGCGGTGAAAGCTCACCCAGTCGTTGCCCTTGGACTGCAGGCCCCACTGAGCCCGGGTCCAGTTCTCCAGGTCGTCGGCATTGATCATGGTGGCCGGCGAATTGACCAGGTTGTAGTACCACATGGCGCGGCGGTAGATCGCCTCAGGCGCTCCCTTGAGCCGGAAATGCCAGATCTCCGACAGCGTCTTGTCCGGCCCCAGCGGGCGCAGGCAGCGTATTTGCTGCAGCGGCGACTGCACCGACAGATAGGGGTAGATCAGCACATGGTGGATGCTGCGCGAGAGGAACTCCTCGGTCTTTTCCGTGCCATAGGCCTGGCGCATCAGCGCCTCGTATTCCTGCGTGTCGGGGTCGGTCGGGCGCAGGCCCATATAGGCTTTGAGGATGCCGTGGCCATGGGGGAAGTTGACGGTTTGCACCGAGTCCCACTGGTCGAAGCTAGAAGCGAAGGTCGACAGGTAGTGGTAGTGCAGCGGCGCGCTGCCCTGGGTCTTCTTGATCTGGTTTTCGACCCGGCGGGCCGACACGCCGGTCGACTGGTGGGTGACCGAGGGGTGCAGAGCGTCGAGCTGGTTTTCCATGAAGAACTTCCAGTTCGACTGCTGCACCACCCGGTGGCAGACCGGCACCACCTCGACCTCGCCGACCGGTGAGCGGTCGCACATGTCATCGAAAGCAACCTTGGCGTCGCCCAGGAATTCGACCAAGGAGGGGCCCTCAGCGCTCAGGCTCGCAAACACAAAGCCGCGGTAGTTGTCGACCCGGGCGGCGCGCGCCATATTGCAATCAGGGTCGTCGGTGGACAGGCGGGTGCCGTCGTAGCCCTGGATGAGCGGGATGGCCTTGACCTTGCCGTCCAGGTGAAAGCTCCAAGCATGGTAGGGGCAGACAAAGCTGCCGCCGGTATTGCCGCTGTGGCTGCCGCACAGCTGCACGCCGCGGTGCGGGCAACGGTTGTAAAGCACATTGATCTGGCCGTCCTTGGCGCGCACCATCACCATGGGCTGGCGGCCGATCTGCAGGGTCTGGAACTGCCCCGGCTCCTTGACCTGCGACTCATGGCCGCAGTAGACCCAGGCGGTCTCGAAGATGTGTTCCATCTCCATGTCGAAGATGGCTTGGTCGGTATAGACGCTGCGGTGAACGCGGTCGGGTTGGACCAGATGGTCCAGGTCGATGGCGGGCATGTAAAACTCCTGAGGCGGTCGGAAATCGGACAGCCGCTAAGTTAACAAGCCTGGGACCGGCAGCGCAACAACCGGCGCGGCGATTTCCATTACCATTGGTTATGGACTTTCGGAAAGTGCAATTCTTCCTGGCGGCGGTGCGCTGTGGCAGCCTGACCGAGGCGGCCGCCGAGTTGGGCGTCTCACAGCCGGCTTTGTCCAAAGCCATCAAGGCGCTCGAGCGCAGCCTGGGCGTGCCCCTGATGGAGCGGGGGCGCTTTGGCGTGGTGGCCACCCCTTTTGGCGAGGCTTTGCGCTACCACGGGCAGGTGGTGGAGGCTGAATTTCGGCATGCGGCCGGCGAGATCGAATCGCTCAAGGGCGCGCAAAAAGGCCATGTGACCCTGGGTTGCGGACCGACCGAGGCCACCCGCTTGCTGCCGCTGGCCTTAGCGCGGGTCAGCCAGGCCCGGCCCGAGCTCAAAGTCAGTGTGCTCTATGGGCTAAATGAATCGCTGATGCCCTCGGTCAAGCAGGGCGAGATCGACTTTGCGCTGTCGTCGGTGCCCCGCCGGGCGCAGGATCCGGACCTGCTGCACGAGACCCTGTTTACTGAGAGTGCGGTGGTGGTCGCCCGGGCCGACCACCCCTTGGCCCGCCTGCGACAGATCGCGCCGGCGCTGCTGGCGCAGCAGCAATGGGTGCTGCCGCGCCAGCGCGAGCTTGAGCGCCAAGCCTTTGACGATTTCTTCCGCAGCCACGGCCTCAATCCACCCGCCGCGCAGGTCGAGACCACCTCCACCGTGCTGATGAAGTCCATGGTCATGCAATCGGACGCGCTGACCTTCATCCCGCACGAACTGATTTACTGGGAAGAGCGCGCCCGACAGCTGCGTCCGCTGTCGGTGAGCGGCGTCGAATGGGTGCGCCCCGTGGGCATGACCCGTCGCCGCCAGGGCGCCCTCAGCCCGGCCAGCCGCTTCGTGATGGAGTGCTTGCGCGGGGTGGCGGGGCAGCATTTTTAGCCTTATCCACGGCGAGACCGCAGGAAAATTTGTGGGCGCACCGCCCTTGGCGCGATACCGCTTTCGATCCCCCGCCGCATCGCCGCGAGGGCGCGGCTCCCACATCGGCTTGCGATCGCTTCGATCAGTGCATGTGGGAGCGCCGCCCTCGGCGCGATACCGCGCTGAAAAAGCTCAAACCCCCAGATACCGGTGCCACAGCCCCTGGTCGGCAGCCAGCTCGGCAGAGCTGCCTTGCCAGGCCACGCGGCCCTTTTCCAGGATGAGGTGGCGGTCGGCGATGCGCACCAGGCGGCTGACGTATTTGTCGACCACGATCAGGGTTTGGCCGGCGGCGCGCAGGCGTTCGATGCAGTGCCAGATTTCCTCGCGGATCAGCGGGGCCAGGCCCTCGGTGGCCTCGTCGAAGATCAGCAGCTTGGGGTTGGTGACGAGCGCGCGGCCTATGGCCAGCATTTGCTGCTCGCCGCCGGAGAGCTGGTTGCCCATATTGCTCTTGCGCTCGGCCAGGCGGGGAAAGAGCTCGTAGACCGAGGCTGGCGTCCAGGGTTTGCCGCGCGCATGGCGCGGGTTGGCGAAGGCGCTCAGGTGCTCGTCGACACTGAGGTTGGGAAACACCTGCCGGCCTTCAGGCACCACCGCCACGCCCATGCGGGCGATCGCGTCGGGCCGGCTGCCATGCACCGACCGACCGTCGAAGCTGATGCTGCCCGACTGTATGGCTTTGAGGCCGATGATGCTGCGGATCAGCGTGGTCTTGCCCATGCCGTTGCGACCGAGCAGGCCGATGACTTCGCCGGGCTGGACCTGGGCAGCAATGTCAAACAGCACCTGGCTGGCCCCGTAGGCCACCCGCAGGTTTTCAACCGTGAGCAGCGCTGCGCTCATGACGATACCTCATCGCCCAAATAGGCCGCGCGCACCTGCGCGTCCTGCCTGATCTCTTCGGGGCTTCCGCTGGCGATCAGCGTGCCGTTGACCAGTACCGAGATGCGGTCGGCCAGTCGGAAGACGGCGTCCATGTCGTGCTCGACCAGCAAGATGGCCATGTGTTTGTCGCGGCGCAGCGATTCGATCAGCTCGACGATACGCTGCGACTCCTCGGGGCCGGCGCCGGCCATGGGCTCGTCGAGCAACAGCATCTTGGGTTCGGTGGCCAGGGCCAGGGCCAACTCCAACACACGCTGCTCGCCGTGCGAGAGGGCGGGGGCGAGCTCTTCGGCCCGCTCGGCCAGGCCCACCTCCTTGAGCAGGGCGGCCGCTTTTTCATAGACGGCGCTGTCCTGGGCCACGCTGCGCCAGAGCGAGCCGCGCTGCGGCTGGCAGGACTGCACCGCCAGCGCCACGTTGTCGATCACCGAGAAGGACTTGAACAGCCGCGTGATCTGGAAGGAGCGCACCATGCCCAGGCCCACCCGCGCATGCGGGCTGACCGCGTTGATGGTCTGGCCCATGAAGACGATCTCTCCTTCATCGGGCTGCAACTGCCCCGACAACTGAGCCACCAAGGTGGTCTTGCCGGCACCGTTGGGGCCGATCAGGGCGTGGATCTCGCCGGGCCGCACTTGCAGGCTGACGCCGTCGGTGGCGCGCAGCGCGCCAAAAGACTTGACCAGCTTTCGGATGTCCAGCACCGCATTGGACGTGGCCGCGCTCATGCCTTGCCTCCGGTTTTGGGCGCCGGCTCCCGCCAGCGGCGCCACAGGTCGGGCAGGCCCGACAGACCCTTGGGCGCGAGCAGCACCACCGCCAGCAGCACCCAGCCCACATAGAAATTAAAGTGCGGCGTCATCTCGGCGATCAGGTCTTCCAGGGTGAGCATCAGCAGGGCGCCCCACAGGCCGCCAGCCAGTGTTCCCACACCACCGAGGATGACCATGATCATCAGTACCCCGGACTGCGTCCAGTGCATCAGGTTGGGGCTGACATAGTTTTGCTGGTTGACCAGCAGTGCGCCGGCCAGCCCGCCGATGGCGCCGGCAATCACGAACAGCGCCAGCTGGTAGCGGTAGACCGGATAGCCCAGCGCCTCGGTACGGATATCGTCATCGCGCTGGGCCAGCACGATGCGGCCCATGCGCGAGCGCATCAGCATGTGCATGAAGGCCAGGCTGGCCACCAGCAGGAACAGCACCAGCAGGAAAAAATGCAGGTCGTTCTTGAGCATGATGCCCAGCCCGAAGTCTGAACGTATTTTGATGTTCAGGCCCTCGTCGCCACCGTAGGCCTTGACCGAGTTGACCAGGTAGAACAGCATCTGCGCAAAGGCCAGCGTGATCATGATGAAGTACACGCCCTTGGTGCGCAGCGAAATGGCGCCAATGATCAGCGCCAGCAGGGCCGAGACGGCCATGGCCAGGCCAAAGCCCAGCCAGCCATTGGGCTGGCCCTCGGTGATCAGGATGCCCACGGTGTAGGCGCCGACCCCTACAAAAGCGGCGTGGCCGAAGGACACCAAGCCGCCATAACCCAGGATGAGGTTGAGGCTGCAGGCGGCCAGGCCGTAGATCATCATACGGCTGATCATCGACAGGTAGTAGCCCAGGCCTTGGCTGTGCATCCAGTAGCCGATGACGGCTGCGGCCACGGTCAGCAGCAACCAGACTGGCCAGGAGGCGGGCTTGGGGATGGCGGAGGCGGCAGAAGGTCCGAATTTCATCATGGGCCTTTAGCGCCGTGCAAACAGGCCCTGGGGCCGCAGGAAGAGCACCACCGCCATCAGCAGGTAGACCAGGATAGAGGCCACCGCTGGCCCGGCCGCGCTGGCCACCTGCGGCGGGAAGATCTCGCGAAACAGTGCGGGCATCAGGGTGCGGCCAAAGGTATCGACAAAGCCCACTAACAAGGACCCGACAAAGGCGCCCCAAATAGAGCCGATGCCGCCAATCACGATGACCACAAAAGCCAAAATCAAGACGCTCTCGCCCATTCCTACCTGCACCGCCAGCAGCGGCCCCAGCAAGGCCCCGGCCACCGCGCACAGGGCTGCACCCAGGCCAAAGACCAGGGTGAACAGCCACTGGATGTTGATGCCCATGGCCATGGCCATCTCGCGGTTGGAGGCGCCGGCGCGCACCCAGGCACCGACCCGGGTGCGGGTGACAGCCAGGTAGAGCAGACCGGCCAGCACCAGGCCGACGCCGATGATGACCAGGCGGTAGCTGGGGTAAAACAGGCCAGGCAGCAGCTCGACCGGTCCCGACAGGGCGGCCGGCGCGGCCAGCGGCATGTCGGTGCCCCAGATCATGCGCACCGCCTCGTTGATGATGAGGATGAGCGCGAAGGTAGCCAGTACCTGCGACATGTGATCGCGGGCATAGAGCGTGCGCAAAAGCGTCGACTCCATGACCATTCCGAACACGGCGGTCAATGGAATGGCCAGCAAGACGCCGAGCACGAAGGACTGTGTCAGCTGCGCCAGCCAGGCCGCCAGGAAGGCGCCGACCATGTACAGCGCGCCGTGGGCCAGGTTGATCATGTCCATGATCCCGAAGACCAGGGTCAGGCCCGAGGCCAGCAGGAACAGCATCAGACCAAATTGCAGCCCATTGAGGGCCTGCTCAAGAAACAGGATCCAGGTCATGGTTTGAGTGTAGCCAGACGTTCAAGGCCGGCGGGCCGGCCAAAGAAAAGCCCCGGCGCCGCGCGGCGCGGGGGCGAGCAGCAGATCGGCGTTGCGATCAGCGCATGCCGCATTCCTGCACGTAGGCGTCACCGTGGTTGGCCATGACCGGCTGGGTAGATGCCAACAGGTTGACCAGGCGACCTTGCGAGTCCTTCTTGACTTCACGCAGGTAGTAGTTCTGGACGGGGTAGTGGTTGGTGTTGAACTTGAAGGCGCCGCGTACCGAGTCGAACTTGACCTCGCGAAACGCCTTGCGCATCGCGTCCTTGTCGTTGATGTTGCCCTTGACGCTGCGAATGGCGGAGTCCAGGATGAGGGCGGTGTCATAGCCCTGCGCCGCATAAACGGTAGGCAGGCGTTTGTAGGCTTTTTCAAACTCCGTAACGAATTTCTTGTTGGCCGGGTTGTTCAGGTCCAAGGCCCAGTGGGCGGTGTCCTGGATGCCCAGCATCACATCGCCGACGCCACGGCTGACGTCTTGGTCTGCGCCAAAGCCGGGCAGCACCAGACGGATGTCTTTATTCAGGCCGGCAGCCACGAATTGCTTGATGAAGTTCACGCCCATGCCGCCGGGCAGGAAGGCGTACATCACTTCGGGCTTGGCGGCGCGGACCTGAGCCAGTTCGGCCGAGTAGTCGAGCTGGCCCAGCTTGGTGTAAACCTCGTCAACCACCTTGCCTTTGTAAAAGCGCTTGAAGCCGGCCAGCGAGTCTTTGCCGGCCTGGTAGTTGGGCGCCATCAGGTAGGCGCTCTTGAAGCCGCGGGTGGTGGCATGTTGGCCAGCCGCCTCGTGGTAAGCGTCATTGGGCCAGGAAGCGGCGAAGAAGAAAGGATTGCAATCCTTGCCGGCCAGCGGTGAGGGCGCCGCATTGGGGCTGATGTAAAACACTTTCTCATTGACCGCCTCGGGCAGGCCAGCCAACATGATGTTGGAGAAAACCACGCCGGTCATGAAGTCGACCTTGTCGCGCTTGACCATGCGCTCAAACAGTTGCTTGCCCACCTGCGGGTTGAATTGATCGTCGCCGATGACCATCTCGACCGGAACCCCGCCCAAGCTGCCGCCGTTGAGCTGCACGGCCAGATTGAAGGCATCGCGGATTTCTTCGCCGATGGCGCCGTTGGGGCCGGACAGGGTACTGACCAGGCCAATCTTGACCTTGCTGACGGGTTGGGCAAAGGCAGAGGCCGCAGTCAGGGCAGCGGCCAGCAGGAAGGCCAGACGGAAGCTTTTCATCAAGTTCTCCAGGTTCGGGTTGTCGACTTTTGGCGACGAATTTTAAAGTGGCAATTCTGGTCCGGGAGGTGGGTTCCGGACCCGAGGGTTTCCACCGAATCGGCGCTTTATTTTGCCCTCCTTTGGTGCGGGGCTTAAGCCAGGGGAAGGCAGAAGGCCCTACGCGAAATCCATTAGCGCGAAGCATTTAGGCACAGTTACAGTCGGAGCATGGCAGAAAGATCATTCAAACAAGAGGTCCAAAAACTCAGGCTCGGCGAAGGCCAGACCTTCCAGGGCGAGGGCATATTGGCGGTGACCAAAGCCCTGCTGCAGTCCGGGGTGTCTTATGTGGCGGGCTACCAGGGCGCGCCGATTTCGCACCTGATGGATGTGCTCACCGACGCCAACGACATCCTGGCCGATTTGGGCGTGCATTTCGAGCACAGCGCCAGCGAGGCCACGGCTGCCGCCACCCTGGCCGCATCGGTCAACTACCCCTTGCGCGGGGCGGTGACCTTCAAGTCCACCGTGGGCACCAATGTGGCCAGCGACGCGCTGGCCAATCTGGCCTCCGGCGGGGTGCGCGGCGGGGCCATGCTGATCGTCGGCGAGGACTACGGCGAGGGCTCGAGCATCATGCAGGAGCGCTCGCATGCCTTTGCGATGAAGTCGCAGGTCTGGCTGCTCGACCCCCGGCCCAATTTGCCGTCCATCGTGCGCATGGTGGAAAAAGGCTTCGAGTTGTCGGAGGCCAGCCACACGCCGGTCATGCTCGAGTTGCGCATCCGGGCCTGCCATGTGCACGGGCGTTTTCAGACCAAGGCCAACCAGCGGCCGGCCTTTAGCCTCAAGGACGCGATCGAGCGGCCCCAGCGCGATACCTCGCGCATCGTGCTGCCGCCTTCGAGCTATCTGCACGAGCAGGAAAAAATCAGCCAGCGCTGGCCGGCAGCACTGAATTTCATTCGCGAGCACGGGCTCAATGAACTGTTCTCACCGCAGGCCAGCGATATCGGCATCATCGTCCAAGGCGGCCTGTACAACGGCGTGCTGCGCGCCTTGCAGCTGCTCGGTCAGGCCGATGTGTTTGGCCAGACCCAGGTGCCGCTGTATGTGCTGGGCGTGACCTACCCGCTGCTTGACGATCAGGTGCTGGCGTTTTGCGAAGGCAAGCGTTCGGTGCTGGTGGTGGAAGAAGGCCAGCCCGATTTCATCGCGCAAAACATCCACACCATCTTGCACCGCGCCGGCAGCGCCACCCGGGTGCACGGCAAGGACATGCTGCCCATGGCCGGTGAATACACCGGGGCGGTTTTGCTCAAGGGCATGGGTGAGTTCCTGCGCTCGCAAACAAGGTCGGTGGTGCCTGTGGCAACGGTACCGGCCCTGCCAGCGGTATCGGCCGCCATTGCCCAGGTACAGCCGCGACCGCCCTCGTTTTGCACCGGCTGTCCGGAGCGGCCCATCTTCACCGCGCTCAAGATGCTGGAGAAGGAACTCGGCCCCCGCCATGTCAGCGCCGACATCGGCTGCCACCTGTTTTCCATCCTGCCGCCTTTTCACATCGGTGCGACCACCATGGGGTATGGCTTGGGCTGGGCTGGCGCTTCGGCCTTCAACACCCCCGAGACCGATAGGCGCAGCCTGGCCATCATGGGCGACGGCGGCTTCTGGCACAACGGCCTGACCAGCGGTGTTGGCAATGCGGTCTTCAACAAGACCGACAACGTGCTGCTGGTGGTCGACAACGGCTATTCGGCGGCCACTGGCGGCCAGGACCTGCTCTCCTCCAAAGCCAGCAATGCCATTCGCAGCACCAACAACCCGATCGAAAAGGCGGTGCGCGGCGTCGGGGTGAACTGGGTGCGCACGGTCAGCCACACCTACAGCCTGGCCGACATGAAGCAGGCCCTGCGCGAGGCCATGACCACGCCTGAGCGCGGCCCCAAGGTGGTGGTGGCGCAAAGCGAGTGCATGCTCAATCGGCAGCGCCGCGAGCGACCGCTGCGGCGCCAGAAGATCGCCTCCGGCGAGCGGGTGGTGCGCGAGCGCTTTGGCGTAGACCCCGATACCTGCACCGGCGACCGCTCCTGCATACGCCTGTCGGGCTGCCCCTCGCTGACCATCAAGCCCAACCCGGACCCGCTGCGCACCGACCCGGTGACCACCGTGATCGACAGCTGCGTGGGCTGCGGCCTGTGCGGCGAGGTGGCCCATGCGGCGGTGCTCTGCCCCTCGTTCTACCGCGCCGAGCTGGTGAGCAACCCCAGCGCCTGGGAGCGCTGGATGGGCCGGCTGCGCAGCGGCGTGATCGGCTGGCTGCAGCGGCGCATCGAGCGCAGGCTGGAAGGCATCGCAGCATGAGCGGCGCAGCCAACAGCGATCCGCTGATCACCCTGGCCATCATGGCCATGGGCGGCGAGGGCGGCGGTGTCTTGGCCGACTGGCTGGTTGATCTGGCCGAGCACAACGGGTATCTGGCACAAACCACCTCGGTACCCGGGGTGGCCCAGCGCACCGGCGCGACCATCTATTACCTGGAAATGTTCCCGCTGGCCCAATTGCCCGAGGGTCGTCAACCGGTGATGGCGCTCAGCCCCTTTCCGGGCGCGGTGGACATGGTGGTGGCCTCCGAGCTGATGGAGGCCGGCCGGGCCCTGCAGCGCCAGCTGGTTCACCCCGAGCGCACCACCCTGATTGCCTCGACCCACCGGGTCTATTCCATGACCGAGCGTACCGCCTTGGCCGACGGCCGGGTCGATGCGGCCCAGCTGCTGGCAGGCGCGCAGCAGGCGGCCCGCCAATTCATCGGCGCCGATTTTGCCGAGCTGGCCGAAGCCAGCGGCAGCCCGATCGGTGCGGCCCTGTATGGCGCGGTGGCGGCCAGCGGCCGCTTGCCATTTACGCGGGCGCAGTATGAAGCCACCATCGAGCGCAGCGGCGTGGGCGTGGCCGCCAGCCTTAAAGCCTTTGCCGCTGGATGGCAGGCGGCGCAGGCCGGCGCATCACCCTCCGCGGTTCGGCCGGCCCTGGCCGAACTGCCAGCGGTCGGGCCGCGCCTGAGCGAGCTGGCCCAGCGTGCCCGGCAGCTGCCGGCTGCCGCGCAGGCGACGATCTTGCATGGCCTGATGCGCCTGACCGATTACCAGGACGAGGCTTATGCCCGGCTGTATTTGCAGCGCCTGGAGCAACTGCAGACGCGCGCGCCGGCCACGCCGCAAGGCGAGGCGGTGCTGGCCGAGACCGCGCGCCACCTGGCGCTGTGGATGGCCTACGAGGACACAGTCCGGGTGGCCGACCTCAAGACCCGGCGCAGCCGTTTTGAACGGGTCGGCCAGGAGGTGCGACTCGATGAGGCGCAGCAGCTGCACATCAATGAGTTTTTGCACCCCCGCCTGGAGGAAGTGGCCGATACCTTGCCCGCTGCCTGGGGCCGCTGGCTGCTGGGCAGCGCCTGGGCGCGCCGTCTGTTAGCCCCGTTGACCGACCGCGGCCGGGTGGTGCGCACCAGCTCGCTGCGTGGGTTTTTGTTGCTCTATGGCGTGGCCAGCCTGCGCCGCTGGCGGCCGCGCTCGCTGCGCTACCAGGTCGAGCAGCAGCGCATCGAGGCTTGGTTGGCCGATGTGGCGCGTCTGCTGCCCGGCCAGGCTGAGCTCGCGCTAGAAGTGGCGCGGGC
>JBILDR010000149.1:0-8666 GCA_044352515.1 Polaromonas sp. | reverse complement strand
TGGCCCGTGGCCCACGAGGCGCCAGCGGTTGTGGTGTATTCCCAGCGCGCGCCAGACTCTAGACCGCTGACCTGGACCTGGCCGTTGGATGTGATCCCGTCCGCACCGCTGCGGCCTGTGTCGCTGGCCAGTTGCAAAGCTCCCGCGGTCGGCGCCGTGGTGTCTACGGTGTAGTTGCTCGCGTTAGTGGCCAGGCTTTCTGACTGGACGTTGCCTGCACGGTCAATTTGTCGCACCAGCACGGCGCCGGCGGCGTAGCTGCCCGATGTCAGGCTGAAGCTGCTGCCGCTTCCGGTCGTCCAAGAGCCTCCGCCATCGGCGCTGTATTCCCAGCGGGCGAAAGCCTCCAAGCCCGAAACGCTCACAGTACCGTTGGCGGTGATGCCATCACTGCCACTTGAGCCAGTGTCCACGCTCAAAGCCAGCGCACCACCTACCGGCGCAGTCGTATCGAGCTCATAAGCCCGGCTGTAAGAGGTACTGACATTGCCAGCCAGGTCTGCGACCCGGGCCATCAAGGTGCCGGCCCCCTCCAGCGTGCGGCCCTGCAAACTCCAGCTGGTGCCGGTGGCACTCGCATCGGCCCAAGTGGCGCCGCCGTCCAGCGAAACCTGTACTTTTTCGCCGGCAGCCAGGCTGGCGCTCAAGGTACCGCTGATGTTTTGTGCAGCAACGTTGGTGATCAGATCGGTGCCACTGACACCGCTGTCGGCGCCGAAAGAGGCTGCGCTCACCGTGTTGGTGGGCGCAGCGCCGTCTACCGTCAGCCCCGTGCCCGCCAATGCCGTGGTCTGCACGTTGCCGGCAGCATCGGTTTGACGAACCACCACAGCACCGGCGGCGTAGGTCCCGTCGGTCAAGGTAAAGCTGTTAACGGTGCTCGCTTGCGGAGCGCTCCAGTTGGTCCCGCCATCGGTGCTGTACTGCCAGGTTAGACCGGACTCGGCCTGAAACAACACCCGACCATCGCTGGTGACCCGATCGGAGTCACTCGCGCCGGTATCGTTGGCCAGGCTAGGAGGAGCACTGGCCGGGGCGATCGTGTCGGCCACGAGCGCGGTGCTGCCAGCGGTGCTGCTGTTGCCGGCCGTGTCCGTAGCCACAGCGCTGACAGTGATGCTCCCCTGGCCCAAGGCACTTAGATCCGCCGAATCCAGCACCACCGCCACATCGGTGGTCGGGCCCGCACCGGTGACGGTCTTGGTGACTGGGGCCTGGCCTGCAAAGCTCACGGTGACGGCAGCACCCACTTCGGCCCTGACCTTGACCACACCGGCAGTTTGCAGCAACTCGGCCTCGGTGGCACCATCGGCTACGCCAGTGCCCAGTGAGAGCGCAGGAGCCGCAGGTGAGGATTGATCGAGCACATAGGCACGGCTAAGTGTCACGCCTTCATTGCCTGCAAGATCGACCACCTTGGCCTGCAGGGTGTTGCTACCGAGCAGGTTTTGATTGCTCAGCTCCCAAGTCGTGCTGCCAGCGAGCGCGGTGGCTTTGAGCCAGTTGAGCCCGTTGTCCAAAGAGACCTGGACGCTTTCATCAACAGCCAGCGGGGCGCTCAAAGTACCACGCACCGTCTGCGCGTTGGCCGTTTTTGTGATCAGGTCGCTGCCGCTGGCGCCGGTGTCGGCACTCAAGGCCACGACGCTGACCGTGTTAGTCGGGGCGACAGTGTCCAGGGTGAAACTCGAGCTCACCGCGCTGCCGGCATTGCCCGCCTCATCGGTGACCACCGTACTGAGACTGACCAGGCCCTGGCCCAAGCGGACCTGCTCGGCCGAGGTCAATACCAAATTCGCCGAGGTGGCGCCAGCGGTGATTGTTTTGGTAAACGAATCGCCCGAAGAGCCAGTGAATGTGACCGCAACGCTGACGCCGCTTTCGGCGCCCACGGTGAGAGAGGCCACTTGCGTGATGCGGTCGGTGCTGCTCGGACCCGTGTCCTGCGTCAACACCACTGACGCCGAAGCCGGCGCCTGCGTGTCAACAACAATGGCGCCTGCATTGCTGGCCACGCCTGTGCTCTGCAAATTACCGGCCAAATCCGTCTGGCGAACCCGAATCACGCCGACCGCATAGGTGCCAGCCGACAGCGAGAAGCTGCTGCCCTGGCCCGTGGCCCAGGAGGTGCCAGCGGTTGTGGTGTATTCCCAGCGCGCGCCAGACTCTAGACCGCTGACCTGGACCTGGCCGTTGGATGTGATCCCGTCCGCACCGCTGCGGCCTGTGTCGCTGGCCAGTTGCAACGCACCGCCGGTGGGCGCGGCGGTGTCCAACACCAACTGGCCGGTGCTTATCCAGGCGGAGGTATGCCCGAGCGGATCAACTTGGCGCACTTCGACTTTGTAGCCTCCATCGGCCAAGCTGGCGCCCATCAAGTCAGCCAGTGGCACTTGGTATGAACTGGCCTGAGCCACTTGCAATGTGATGGTCTCTTGACCTTGGTAGGTAATGCGCCAATGGACCGTCGCGCCGCGCTCTGCGCCCATAACCGCAAAAACGGGGAGGTCACGGGTGATGCCATCTGTGGCACTGAGGCCTGTATCGCTCACCAGCGCCGCGCTGACTTCGGTCGTGGCGGTGTCGAGCACCAGCGGCAAGGCCTTGGACTTCAGGCCCGCCTTGCCGGCTGCCGAGTCAACCGACGCAGTCATCAGGAAAGGCTGATCCTGCTGAGCCGGTGCAAGGACGTACTGGCTGAGCTGGCTCTTACTAACCGCGATAAAGACGCTGCCCAAGGATGCGCCCACGATGGCCGAGCCGAGCAGATGATCGCCTAGGTAGAGTCGAACCACATCACCAGCCACAGCGCCGGAGCTGCCGAGTGCCACGGTGACATTGACGGATGCGCTCTGGCTGGCTGCGGTGGGATCGAGGGAGACGGTGGCCGCTGGTGCGGATTCGGCGGTAGCAGCGTCGATGAACGGCCGGTTGGGAGCGCCCCGCTGGCCCGGCTCTGGGCCAGCGACCGAGCCGACCACCGTCGCAGCTGCGTCTATCTTGTCTTGCAGGGCCGCGCCGGTGAAGCCGGCAACATCGCTAGCCGAGAAATTACCGTCAGAGATGGCGTTGGCCAAATCTCTCTGAATGAGGTATTCGGTTTGAACCAGGGCGGTCAGACTCTCCAGGCTCGTACCGGAGCCTGCGCCCAAGCTCTGAACGGCATCATTGACGTTGGCAACCGCTTGCGTGAGCGCCGAAGCGTTGCTGCCCGCCACCGCCGTGAAAACCTGCTGCAACACTGAGGTTGCCGACAGATCGCCTTGATCGGACGTACCCGCTGAAGACACCAGGGCCTGTGCAAGGGAATCAAGGACCTGCTTGGCTGCGTCTTGCTCGTTGGCGCTGGGGTTAAGGGCCAGAACCGCCGAGGTTCCCGCCACCAGGACATTGGCCACCTGGGCGGCCTTGCCATAGATCAGCAAGGCCCTGTCTTTGTTGGCGCCCCCGGCCAATGCGGTGGCAATCGGGTCGAGCTTAAGCACGTCGTCGGCCGACACCGTGGTCAGCCCCAGCAGGCCGGCCACCCGGATAGCCGCGCTGGCAGCGGTCTCGCTTGGACCCCGGAGATTGGCCACCAAAGTGGTCAGGGGGGTGACAACGCCGTTGGGGGTGTCGGGGGCGCTGAGCACGCCGGTAAATGGCAGGCCGGTGCCATAGATGTCTTTGCCGCCAAAAGCGTATATGTCACCGGAGCCACCCAGGCCAGAGTAGTTGCCTTTGTCGTCGGTGATGACGTAAGAATCGGGGCCGGCGCCACTGATCTCGGAGGCCTGTGCCATGCCGTCGCGGTTTGCGTCCTGCCAACTGCCGTTGAACTTCTTGTTGCCATCACCATCGCGCCAGACGATGGCTCCCTGCAGGTAACCTTTCACCACCAAGCCGTCTACCGTGGAGCTGGCAGATGCAACCGCAGCAGCCGCCGCACCGCCTCCACCACCGCCGGCTGCGAGGCCGAGGAGACCCAGCAGCATGGAGGGGTTGAATTCGAATCCGCCTGCTTGCTGGGTGGGCGCAGCATCACCTTCGTTATCGGCGATGACCGGCGCACCTCGAGACGACAGTTCGTCGTTGAACAGGTCTCTGAAGGCCGAGCGGGCTTTGGCGTCACTGGAGAGGCCTGCGGCAAGGCTGCTGGCCCCTACAGGGCCTGCAGCGGCTACCAATTGCTGGTCGGACTCTGGCGACTCAAGCCAGCGACGAATCAGGCGGCTGAGCGAGGCCTCGGGCAAAGATTGCAGATCGGCCAACAGGTGGGCGCTGTGCGCCTGATCAAGATCGAGCTTGGGCGATGCAAGTGCCTCAGAGGCATCTGTAGAAACCGAATCCTGAGCGTCGGCCGCCTCTGCTTGAGTGTTGTCTGGTTCATGCTTTTGCGAGGTCAGTTGAGCCTGCAGCCGGCTCTGCTCGGCAGCTCGCACGGCTTCGGTGAGCAGCAAAGTCGCCGCCACGGTCTGCCAAAAACGCTTTGCGAACACCCGCACGCCGGCCGACCTGAGGTCCACCGGTTGAGGTGCGTGGCCTGGCTTGGCAGGCCCTTGGGCTTTTGGACGGGAACTCATGGATAGACTATGTAGTTTCCGCAACTGTATCAAATCTTCAGAAAGCGTCAAGAAGTTTGTAAAAATGTCTCTGAATAATTCGGTATCGGGCTTTTTTAGGCACCCCAAGCCGGCCAGAGGATCGATGACTTGTAAAATAGTCTGTATTAATGAAAGTCTTCTTGATCCTTGTACGCCTAGCGGCGCTGTTGCTGTCGCTTTGCTTCGGTACCGGCCTTATATCGCCGGCTCTGGCCAATGATTCAGGAGGTAGGCTCCCCACTGGGGCTCGCGACCAGAGCCTTGCCCTTGCCGTCAAAGAGACGGTCGCAGCCCAGGATGCCCGCGATAGGTCGGTCCAGGCCGAATTGCGGCGGGGGCTGGACCGGCTGAGCAAGGCCTGTGTGGCACCGACGCCACCAAATGTTGCAAATTCGCAACCATTGCCTACAGATTTACTCGAGCGGGATCTCCGGGAATATGACCGCCTTCTGACCCCTCTGTCTGAGCGTTTGGTGCGCTTGCTGGCGCAAGCCGACCGCCGCAGGTCGCAGCTGTGCCCGGTGCTGCCGCTGCTGCCCAAGTCCTCAGCTTGCGTGGCCGTCGAGGACAACCGGGACGGCCTGCAGGCGCTGTCAAAAGCCTTCGTGAGCCGGCGTAACAACATGGTGGCCCGCTACAGCCTGTATGAGGAAGCAGGCAGGCTGGAGGCCAGGGGGTGTTCATCGCCCGGGTTTAGCCAGCGCCTGCTGCAGGCTGATGAACAGCACATGAAGCCCAGCAGCAATCAGGCGCTGGGCGATTGGGGTCGACTGCTCAATGCAGCCGAGGCGAATCTCAACTGAGGCGCAGCCATGATGACCCAGCGCACTCCTAGTTACTGGCAGCCAGCCCTCTTTGCCATCGGCCTGGCCGCTTTGCTCTGCGGACTGATGGGGTGGCTGCTCGCCAAGAGCCAGCAGGAAAGCCGCCAACGCCTGACGGCACAGGTGAACCTGGAGCTGGTGGTTGCACAAGCGCAGGAAAAGTTGACCGAGTTGGAGTCGCGTTTGCATTCGGAGTCTCAAGCGCTGCTGAGCAGCGCCGCCGACTTGCAGACGTTGACGCAAAAACTGCAGCAGGAGTTTGGCTTCCTACAAACCCTTGAAACGCGGGACCGCCAGGGCCAGCTAATCTACAGGACGGCCCCTGCGGCGGCGCAGGCCGAGCGCATGCTGTCAGGCCAACTGGCCCTGCTGGAGTCGGCCCTTCTGACGGGGCGCGCCGAGTACCGGATGGCTGAGGCATCAGCGGTCGGCTCGCCTGTGCCGGTGAGCCTGATCATTCCGGCGCGGCGCAACGAGGCAGGGAGTTGGTTTGCCACGCTCGACATGGACAAGCTGCTCGAGGGGATCGCCCCGACGATGCAAGACCGCTGGCCGGCTGGTGTGAGGGTAGTCATAGGCAATGGACTGATGCAGCGCCCCGACCGGGCATGGCTGACGGTGGAATTTTCTCGTGGCGGACTGCGTCTGCCTGTGGCTGCCATCGCTCCAGAAAAAGGCCTGCCAACGGCGATCGCCGAGCAAAGCTTGGCTGCCCTGATCAGCGCTTTGGCAGGCTTGATGGTCGGCTTGTGGGTTCGCGGGCGCTGGCTGCACCGCCAGACGCTAGAGGCGAACCGGGAGTTGGAAGCCAAGATGCAGGCGAGCGCCAAGATCACCACCCTTGGTGAGATGTCGGCGGCCATCGCGCATGAGCTCAACCAGCCGCTGGGCGCAATTGAAAACTACGCACATGCCTGCGAGAGAATCCTGCGACGAGGCCAGGAGCAGCCACCGGGCTTGCTTGAAGCGCTCGGCCATATACGCAACGAAGCCCAACGTGGCGGCGAAGTGATTCGCAGCATTCGCAGTTTGGTGCGGCGTGAGCGCGGCCGCGTAGAACGCGTGCGCATTGCGGATCTGTTTGCCAAGCTCAGGCCCCTGCTTGAAATTCAAGCTCGGCGCTACGGTTGCGAGATCAGGATCAGCGCAGAGGCTTCGCTGACGGTGATGTGTGAACGCACCTTGCTCGAGCAGGTGATCGTGAACTTGACCAACAACGGCCTTGAGTCGATGGAAGACACGCCCAAGGGCTTGAGGCAACTCACACTGAACGCCCGGTATGACGAGCAAGCGCAGGCGGTGCTCTTGGCGGTCAGCGACAACGGCTCTGGGGTGAGCAAGACCAATGCGAGCTCTTTGTTCAAGCCATTTTTTACCACCAAGGCAGATGGCCTAGGAGTCGGGTTGAACCTGTGTCAAACCATCGCCGAGCAGCAAGGCGGCTCTATCGTTTGGCACAACAGGCAAGAGCGTGGCGCCGAGTTCATATTGCGCTTGCCCTTGGCGCAGTCTGCGGAGGTCAGTTGACCTATGGTGAATGCACAAGCAGACAGCGCGAACTATGTGATCTTGGTCGATGACGACACAGGAATGTCGGCCAGTGTGCAGTTTCTTCTGCAAAGCGAGCAGATCCGGTGTGAGTGCTTTGCGTCGGGAACCGAATTCATCGAACGCATCAAGCAAGACCCCGCCTTGATTGCGGGGCCGGGGTGCATTTTGCTGGATATGCGCATGCCAGGCATGAACGGCAGCGAGGCGTTTGACCAACTGCGCGAGCGGGCGCCCGATTGCGTGATGCCGGTGATTTTCTTGACGGCTCATGGCGATGTGCCCTTGGTCACGCGGGTTCTGACGTTGGGCGCTACAGACTTTATTCAAAAGCCGGCTTCTGCGGAAACCTTGCTTGAAAAGATCAGGGGCTACTTCGCGATTTCGCAAGCCAGACGGCAAAATGTGCAAAAGCTCCAAGATATCTTGGAGCGGATTGCATCGCTGACTGGTCGCGAGCGGGCGGTGATGAACCTGCTCTATGAAGGCCTGGCGAACAAAGATATCGCGGAGAAGCTGGGCAACAGCGTGAGGACCATCGAGCTGCGCCGCGCTGCGGTCTACGACAAACTCAGGGTCCACAGCGCCATTGAGCTGGCCAGGCTGCTGCAGGGCATTGACTGGTCTGGCTAGCCTGGCTCAGCCCCAGGCCGCCAGGTACTCATGCCAGTGCGGCTCTGCTGGCGCCAAGGCGGACAAAGCGCTTTTCACAAAGTCCATTTCCTGGGCATATTCGGCCTCGAGCAAGCCGCCGCGCATCTTCTGGAAACGGCAGTACAGCAAATAGGTGTTCATCACATCGGTTTCGCAATAGCGCCGGATGTCTTCGAGCTTGCCGTCGCGGTAGGCGCCGTAGACCGCTGAGCCATCCATACCCAGCTTGCCCGGAAAGCCGCAGAGCTTGGCCAGCGCATCGAGCGGCGCGTTGTTCTTGGGGCTGTACATGGCCAGCAAGTCCATCAGGTCCAGATGGCGCATGTGATATCGGCTGATGTAGTTGTTCCACTTGAACTCGCGACTGTCATGGTCGCCGCCATCGCCCATGTCCCAATACTTGCTTGCCACCACGCCATGCTTGAGGCCACGGTAATGCAGCACCGGCAGGTCAAAGCCACCGCCGTTCCAGCTGACTAGCTGGGGGACATGCTTTTCAACCGTGTTGAAAAACGTCTGGATGATCTTGCCCTCCTGGCTGTGCCCTCCGGACTCACGGTCAACAAAGGAATGGATGCGCAGGCCCTCCGCATTGCGAAACACGCAAGAGATCACCAGCACCCGCTGCAAATGCAGCGGTGCAAAGTCACTCTTGCCATCGGCCGCCCGCTGCGCCGCCCAGGCCGCATAGGCCTGGGCATCGTCCTCGCCCTGTGCCAAGCCCAGGGCACGCATGCCGGCGATATCGGGAACGGATTCAATGTCAAACACCATCACTGGCCAGCTCATGGGACGCTCCTTGTTGTCAGGTCGTCAAGGATAAAGGATGTGGGAGCTGCGCCCTCGCAGCGATGCAGCGCTTGATCAGAAGCCCTATCGCGCCGAGGCGGCGCTCCCACAAGGTCTCAGCGAGGCTTCGGTAAGGGCTGTGGGAGCTGCGCCCTCGCAGCGATACAGCGCTTAATCAGAAGCCTATCGCGCCGAGGCGGCGCTCCCACAAGGTCTCAGCGAGGCTTTGGTAAGGGCTGTGGGAGCTGCGCCCTCGCGGCGATGCAGC
>JBILDR010000148.1:0-8722 GCA_044352515.1 Polaromonas sp. | reverse complement strand
ACGGGAATCAACCAACCATCCCGAAACAAGGCCGGATATAAGGATGCAGCCGACTTCTTCACAAAATCGAGCAAAACCGCTTGTCAGCCGGGAGGCATCCATATAAGCGCCGCCCTCGGCGCGATGCGGCCTGCGCGGGAGGCGCGCTGATCGATCGACCGCTGCACGCTGCGAGGGCGAAGCTCCCACCTTCCTCCAATGAGGTTCGCTGGGCTTTTGTAGGAGCGCCGCCCCCGGCGCGATATGGCCTGCACAGGAGGCGCGCTGATCGAGCGATCGCTCCATCACCGGGAGGGCGCTGCTACCTCAGCCTCTGATCAAGGTCGGGCGCTGCCCCTGCAAAGGCGCATCCGGTGAATGCTCAAGCTCTAGCCGAGCGCACCTGCTCGACCCAAACCTGCAGTGCCTGCGCCACAGGCGTTTGGTGCGGCAGCGGCGACAGCCCGAGGACGGCAGCGGCCTGGTTCAAGGCGGTCATGGGCTCGCGCAAATCCAGTGCCTGCGCGCCGTTTTGCTTGCTGAGTTTTTCGCCGTTGGTGCTAAGCACCAAGGGGGTGTGCAGGTATTCGGGTGTGGGCAGGCCCAGTGCCCGCTGCAGCAGGATCTGGCGGGCGGTGTTGTCGGCCAGGTCCTGGCCCCGCACCACCTGGGTGATGCCTTGCTCGGCATCGTCGACCACCACCGCCAGTTGGTAGGCCCACAGGCCGTCGGCGCGTTTGAGCACGAAGTCGCCCACCTCTTCATCGACCGCCTGTTCTTGCATTCCCAGCCGCTCATCGCGCCACTGCACATGCGCAGCAGGGCCTTGGCCCACATGCAAGCGCCAGGCCCGGCCAGCGCGCCCTTGCAGGCCGCCGCGTTCGGGTCGGCAGGTGCCGGGGTAGGGCGCGGCTTGATGGCGCTCGCGCGGCAGGCCTTCGGCCAGCAGCGCTGATTCAATGTCCTTGCGTGAGCAGGTACAGGCGTAGCCGCGGCCCTGCTCGATCAGCCTGTTCAGGGCCGCCTGGTAGTGCGCAGCGCGCTGGCTTTGCCAGACCACTGGCGCGTCGCTGTGCAGGCCGCAGGCGGCCAGTTGCTGCAAGATGGTGTAGTCGGCGCCGGGCACGCAGCGCGGCGTGTCCACGTCTTCGATGCGCACCAGCCAGTGCCCGCCGCGGGCGCGCGCGTGCAGCCAACTGGCCAGCGCGGCCACCAGCGAGCCCGCATGCAAGGGGCCGGTGGGAGAGGGGGCAAAGCGCCCGACGCAGGGCTGTGGCCGCACGCCGGCTGTGACTAGATCGCGGTCAGGGCCAGTTCGAGCCCGGACACAAAGGCGTCTTCCACCCGCCGGCCCAAGCACCAGTCGCCGCACAGGCCGATGCCGCTGCGTTTGTCCCACAGGTGGCTGCGGCCCAAGGCTTGGGTGGTTTGCGCATAGCGCCAGCGGTGGACCTGCGCATGGCCGGGCTCGGCCCGGATGCCGGTGACTTCGGTGAAGGCGCGCAAGAGCTTGGCCTTGACCCGCTCTTCGTCGTCTTCCAGATGACGCTGCGACCACTCCGGGCTGGCCTGCACCGTCCAGCGCTCGATGGCTTCGCGCCCGGGCTTGGACGCTTCGCGGGCCAGCCAGGCGATGCGGTGGTGCGTGCTGCGAGCCGCATGCCAGGCCGGGCCCAGCGGGCCGGCCGCCTGGGGGAAGGCCAGCATCAGGGTCCAGCAGGGCGCGACCTCGACCTTGGCCAGCTGGGTCTGAATTTTGGGCAGGAGTTGCGACGCACGCAGCAGCGCGGCCGCTTGCATGGACGGCAGGGCCAGCATGACCGCGTCAAAGCCTGCGTGCACCTGGCTGTCGGCGCCGGGCCCTTCGGTCTGCAACTGCCAGCGGCCGGGCGAGAGTCGGTCGGCTTCGATGTGGGTGACCAGCGTCTGCAGGTGCAGCTCGGGCAAGGGCTGGGCCCAATGGCGCACCAGGGCGTTCATGCCGGGGCTGGCCACCCATTGCGCTTGGGCGCCAGGCGCGGCTGCTGCGACCACGCGGCCGGCCTCGTCCATGATGCGCACGGTGTTGACCTGCCAGCGCGCCACTGGCCCGCCTGCGGTTTGCAAGGCCTGCTCAAAGCGCGCGTCGCGCACGGTGAAGTACTGCGTGCCGTGGTCGAAGCTGCCGAATTCGGTGCGGCGCGTGGCCATGCGGCCGCCGGCGCCCCGGCTTTTTTCAAAGACGGTGACCTCGTGGCCGGCTTGCATCAGGGTACGGGCGCAGGCGATGCCGGCCATGCCGGCGCCGATCACGGCATAGCGGCGTGTTGCCGGGGGGGTGGGTTTGGTTCTGGCCATGCCCTGACTCTACACGCATCGCAGGGCCCTTTTTCTCGGGGTGTCCCCTGGGATTCCTGGGCTCAGGGGCGTACCAGCAGGGCCCGCCTTGTGGCGGGCCGCTCCAGCTGCTCAAGCCACCACTGCAGGGCCCGCCCCGGTCTGGCCTTGGCTTCGTGGCGCCAGGCGTAGCTGCAACGGGCGACGCGGCTAGAACGCTGCACGGTGCGCACCACCAGTTGGCCGGTATCGATGTAGGGCTGGGCCATGTAGCGCGGCAAAAAGCCCACGCCCAGGCCGCGCAGCTGAGCCTGCAGCTTGGCCGCCATGTGCGGCACGGTCAGCACGTCCTGACCACCGAGCAAGCCCAGGGTCATGCCGCTGCCGCTTTGGACGGAGTCGGCCACTGCCACCGCCCGGTGCTGACCGATGAGCGCATCGCTCAGGGGCTCTGGCGCAGCAGCCAGTGCGTGGTGCGGCGCCAGCGCGAACACAAATTCGAGCTGGCCCAGTGGCTTGGCGCGTATGCCCGGCTGCGCGCTGGCCTCGTTGACCACGCCGATGGCCAGGTCGGCCCGGCCCGTGCTCAGGCTGGCCAGCGTGCCCGACAGGGTTTCTTCGCGCAGCTTGAGCCGGGTCGGTGGCTGCAGCGCATAAAAAGCCTCGCACAACTCGAGCACAGTGGTGCGCGAGACCACGCTGTCGAGCGCCAGCGTGAGCTGCGGCTCCCAGCCGGTGGCCACCCGTCGCACGCGGTGCGCGATCGCGTCAATATCGAGCAGCAGGCGCTGGCCCTCGCGCAAGAGCTCAAGGCCGGCCTCGGTCAGGCGGGCCTGGCGTGAGCTGCGGTCAAACAGCAGCACATCGAGCGCCTGCTCGAGCTGGCGCACCCGGTAGCTCAGCGCACTGGGCACCAGATGGAGCTCGCGCGCCGCGGCGGCCATGCTGCCGCTGTCGGCAATGCAGGCCAGCATGCGCAGGGCCTCGGGGGTGAGCACATCGGCGACTCCGGGCGGTGTTTTCATAGATCAAAAATTTTGAATATATAGAACAAATCCATTCAATGCAATGACACGGAGAAGGCCCTAAAGTACGGTGCTTGGCCATTGCGGCAGACAATTTTTGGAGCTCACCCCATGCTCACCTTGCGACCTTCTGGCGAACGCGGCTATGCCGATCACGGCTGGCTCAAGTCCTTTCATACTTTTTCATTCGCGGGCTACCAGGATCCGGCCCACATGGGCTTTGGGCCGCTGCGGGTCATCAATGAAGACCGCATCGAGCCGGGCACCGGCTTTGGCACCCACGGTCACCGCGACATGGAGATCATCAGCTATGTGATGTCTGGCGCCCTGGCCCACCGCGACAACATGGGCAATGGCACCGCCATCTTGCCTGGCGATGTGCAGCGCATGAGCGCGGGCCGCGGCGTGATGCACAGCGAGTTCAACCACAGCCCGCAAGGTCAGACCCATTTCCTGCAGATCTGGATACAACCGGCCGAGCTGGGCATAGACCCGGGCTATGAGCAAAAGCATTTCGAGGCGGCGCAAAAACGCGGCCGCCTGTGCCTGGTGGCCAGCCGCGACGGCGCCCAGGGCTCGGTCACCGTCCATGCAGATGCGAAGCTGTACGCCGGTCTCTTCGATGGCGACGAGCAGGCCCGGCTGGCGCTGGATCCTGCGCGCAAAACCTATGTTCATCTCATCCGGGGCAAGCTCAGTGTCAACGGCCATGCACTGGTGGCTGGTGATGCGGCCAAGCTGGAGTCGGAGTCCGAGCTGCACCTGAGTCAGGGCCAGCAGGCCGAGGTGCTGGTGTTCGACCTGGCGGCTTGAACGGCGCCGGACTTGCTGCCAGGTGCTAGACGCAGAGCCACACCGACGGTCCGAGCCATTCAGAGCAAAGATGGGGCAGCCACATTAAGCGTTCACCAGCCGCTTCGAGAGTCAATCACGTTTTTTTAAAAGGAAGTTAGTCATGAGCAAAATCGCAGTTGTTTTCCACTCCGGCTACGGCCATACCCAGCGCATGGCCCAGGCCGTGGCCGAGGGGGCTGGCGCGGAGCTGATCGCCATTGATGCCGAGGGCAACCTGGCTGATAGCGCCTGGGAGCAGCTGGCCCAGGCCGACGCCATCATCATGGGCTCGCCCACCTACATGGGCACGGTGAGTTGGCAGTTCAAGAAATTTGCCGACGCCTCGTCCAAAGCCTGGTACAGCCAAGCCTGGAAGGACAAGCTGTTTGCCGGCTTTACCAACAGCGCCGCCATCAACGGCGACAAGGGCTCGACCCTGACCTACTTGTTCACCCTGTCGATGCAGCATGGTGGCCTGTGGGTCAGCCAGGGCATCATGCCCAGCAGCAACAAAGCTTCCCGCCGCGACGACCCCAATTACCTGGGCTCTTATGCGGGCGCAATCGCCCAATCGCCGGCCGATGCCGGCGCCGGCGAGATGGCTGCCGGTGACCTGCAAACTGCCCGTGCCTTTGGCGAGCGGGTGGCGCAAGTGGCTGCGCGTTACAAGCGCTAAAAAGCCGCTCGCGTCTGCGTCGGGTCCACAGGATGGCGGCCTAGAATGGTCGCCATGTTTGTTCACCTGCGCACGCACACCGAGTTTTCCGTGGTCGACGGCACCTTGCGCGTCGACGAGATGGTCGCCCGTGCGGCGGCCGACCGCCAGGCGGCTTTGGCCATCACCGATCTGGGTAATCTGTTTGCCACGATCAAGTTTTACAAGGCCGCGCGTGGCGCGGGCCTCAAGCCATTGATAGGCGCCGACGTCTGGGTGCAAACCCCGGGCAAGGAAGCCGGCGCACCGCCCACCCGCCTCTTGCTGCTGGTGCAGGAGCACCGTGGCTATCTAAACCTGTGCGAGTTGCTGACCCGGGCCTGGACCCGCAATGTGCAGCGCGATCAGGCGGTTGTCGAACTGGCTTGGTTGCAGGAGCTTGGCGCAGGGCTGATTGCGCTGTCGGGCGCGCAGGCTGGCGCCGTTGGTCAGGCCCTGTTGCAGGGCGATGAGGCGCGCGCGGCCGATGTCGCGCTGCAACTGGCGAGCCTCTTTCCCCACCGGTTCTACCTGGAGCTGCAGCGCGCCGGCCGGACCGACGACGAGCGCCATGTGGCGGCGGCGGTGCAGCTGGCAGCCCGTCTGCGCCTGCCGGTGGTGGCCACCCATCCGGCGCAGTTTCTGGCTCCGGAAGATTACGAGGCCCATGAGGCGCGTGTCTGCGTGGCCGAAGGCGAGGTGCTGGGCAATGCCCGCCGGCAGCGCAAGTTCACCGACCAGCAGTATTTCAAGTCGCAGGCTGAGATGGCCAGCGCCTTTGCAGACCTGCCCTCGGCACTGGCCAACACGGTGGAAATCGCCAAACGTTGCAACCTCAGTTTGCAACTGGGCAAGCCGCGTCTGCCCGACTACCCGACCCCGGTGGTGGGCGGCGCGCCCCTGCCCATCGACCAGTATTTCCGCCAGGCCTCGCATGAAGGTCTGCAGGAGCGCCTGCTCAAGCTCTACCCGGATGCGGCGCTGCGCGAGCAAAAGTGCCCTGAGTATGTGCAGCGCTTGAACTTCGAGATCGAGGTCATTCTCAAGATGGGCTTTCCCGGCTACTTTCTCATCGTCGGGGACTTCATCAACTGGGCCAAGAACAACGGCTGCCCGGTCGGGCCGGGCCGGGGCTCGGGCGCCGGCTCGCTGGTGGCCTATGCGCTCAAGATCACCGACCTGGACCCGCTGCAGTACAAGCTGCTGTTCGAGCGCTTTCTCAATCCGGAGCGGGTGTCCATGCCCGACTTCGATATCGACTTCTGCCAGAGCAACCGCGACCGGGTGATCGACTATGTCAAGGCCAAGTACGGCATTAATGCGGTCAGCCAGATCGTCACCTTTGGCACCATGGCCGCGCGTGCGGCCATCCGCGATGTGGGCCGGGTACTGGACCTGTCCTACGGCTTTTGCGACGGCCTGTCCAAGCTGATTCCCAACAAGCCGGGCACCTCGGTGACCCTGCAGTACCCGCCCAACCCCAAGCCCGAAGGCGACAAGACCATCTATGCGACCGAGGCCGAGCCGTTGCTGGCCGAGCGCATAAGCCGGGAGGACGACGTCCGCATGCTGATCGAGCTGGCGCAAAAACTCGAAGGCGTGACCCGCAATGTGGGCATGCATGCTGGCGGCGTGCTCATTGCCCCGGGCAAGCTCACCGACTTTTGTCCGCTCTACGCGCAGCCAGGCAGCGATGCCGCAGTCAGCCAATACGACAAGGACGATGTCGAGGCCATAGGTCTGGTTAAGTTCGACTTTCTGGGTTTGGCCACCTTGACGATTTTGGAGATTGCGCGCGAGCTCATCGTGAGGCGCCATCCGGGGCAGGCTGATTTTTCCTACGAGGCCATCGCCCTGGACGATGCGCCCACCTACGCCCTGTTCAGCCGGGGCCAGACCGAGGCGGTGTTCCAGTTTGAAAGTCCAGGCATGCAGCGCATGCTCAAGGACGCCAAGCCCACCCGCCTCGAAGACCTGATCGCGCTCAACGCGCTGTACCGGCCCGGCCCGATGGACCTGATACCCAGCTTCGTGGCGCGCAAGCACGGCCGCGAGGAGGTGCAATATCCGCATCCGCTGGTCGAGCCGGTGCTGTCTGAGACCTACGGCATCATGGTCTACCAGGAGCAGGTGATGCAGACCGCGCAGGTGCTGGGCGGCTACAGCTTGGGCGGCGCCGATTTGCTGCGCCGCGCCATGGGTAAGAAAAAAGCCGAGGAGATGGCCGAGCACCGGCAGATCTTTCGCAAGGGTGCGGCAGAAAAGGGCATCGACGAGAAGAAGGCCGACGAGGTCTTCGACCTGATGGAAAAGTTTGCTGGCTACGGCTTCAACAAGTCGCACGCCGCCGCCTATTCCCTGCTGGCTTATCACACCGCCTGGCTCAAGGTGCATTACAGCGCCGAGTTCTTCTGCGCCAACATGACGGTGGAGATGGACAACACCGACAAGCTCAAGGTCCTGTATGCCGATGCGCTGCGCATGGGCATCGCCTTCGAGGCGCCGGACGTCAACCGCGGTCGGCACCGTTTTGAGCCGGTCAGTGACAAGTTGATCCGCTATGGCCTGGGCGCGATCAAGGGCACCGGCGAGCAGGCGATCGCAGCCATCGTGGCGGCGCGCGAAGCTGGCGGTCCGTTCAAGTCGCTGTTTGATTTTTGTGTGCGGGTCGACCGCAGCCGGCTGAACAAGCGCACCGTCGAGGCCCTGATCAAGGCCGGCGCTTTTGACCTGCTGCAGCGCAACCGCGCCAGCCTGCTGGCCTCGATCGATCTGGCTTTTGAGTTTGCCAACGCGGCCCAGGCCAACGCCAACCAGGGCGGCCTGTTTGACATGGACCCGCAAGCCGCCAGCGACCAGGAGCCGCCGCTGGTGCAGGCCACGCCCTGGGGTGTGCGCACCCGCCTGGGCTTTGAGAAGCTGGCCCTCGGGTTTTTCCTCTCGGGGCATTTGTTCGACGAGGTCGAGCTGGAAGTACGGCAGTTTTGCAAGCGGCGCATCGCCGATCTGGTCGACTCGCGCGACCCGCAGGTCATTGCTGCGGTGGTGTGCGACTTCAAGATGATCAATGGCCAACGCGGTAAGGTGGCGCTGTTCAAGCTGGACGACAAGTCGGCCGCGGTCGAGGCCTCGGTCGACGAAGCTTTCTACAACGCCCACAAGCACCTGATCAAGGACGACGAATTGATCGTGGTGCAGGGCACACTACAGCCCGACCGGTTCGCCGGTGGCTTTCGCTTCAAGATCGCCCAGATCTGGGACCTGGAGAGCGCGCGTTGCCGCTTCGGCAAGTATTTGCGCATGGCTGTTAACGGCAGCTCGCCCGATATCGGCCGGCTGCTGCGTGATTTTCCAGCGCGGCGCGAGCAGTCCGAGCAGGGCGAGCGGGTGGTGGGCCTGCCACTGCGGCTGAGCATCTTTCGCGAAGGCGCCACCGCCGACCTGCAACTGGGCGAAGCCGCCCGCATCTACCCCACCGACGCTGCGCTGGCCAGTGCCATGGCGCAGGCCGACAAGGGGCTGGCGCAAATCGTCTACGAGTGATTACTGCGAGGGCGCAGCTCCTGCAGCCCCGGCCCGAGCCAGCTGCCGATGAAGTGTGGGAGGGCCGCCCCGGCGCGATGCGGCCTGTGCCACGCTGCCCCGACCTCAGAGGGTGACCTTGAGCTCCAGCCCCTCGCGCAGCAGCACCTCGGGCACCCTACCGTCGATGTCTTTGGGCACGGATTCCATTTTCTGGATGCCGCGCAGCACTGCATCATCGAAGGCTTGGTTGCCACTGGGGCTGATGATTTTCAACTCCTTGAGGTCGATTTTTCCCTGGGGTGAAGTCCGCACCAGTACCACCACTGAGGGGCGGCCTGAATTGGGGTCG